>NZ_JAZDQN010000023.1:0-96418 GCF_036324125.1 Pseudomonas ulcerans
AGACCCGCTCTCATGGAGCACCGCCTAACTCATTGATTCATTGGGAACTTGTGGGAGCGGGTTCACCCGCGATTGCGGCGGTGAATTCACTATCGCAATCGCGGGTAAACCCGCTCCCACAAAGTGCATCGCGTGGCAGTGCGGATGTGCTCTGATCTTTGAAGGTCTCCCCATGCTTGCCCGACTCCTCCTCCTGCTCTCCCTGACCACGGCCGCCCACGCCAGCGAACCCCTGGTCCTGCTCACCGAAAACTTCCCGCCCTACAACATGTCCAGCGACGGCAGGAGTTTCGCCCGCGAGACGGAAATCCAGGGCATTGCCGCCGACCTGGTGCGCGAGATGTTCCGCCGCGCCGATGTTCCCTACAGCATGACCCTGCGCTTCCCCTGGACCCGGGTTTATCAACAGGCCAAGGACACCCCCAACCACGGCGTCTTCGTCCTCGCCCGCCAGCCGGACCGCGAACCATTGTTCAAGTGGGTCGGCCCCTTGGGCCCGGACGACTGGGTGTTGCTGGCCCGTGCCGGCAGCACGCTGCAGCTGGACAACCTGGAACAGGCCAAGGGCCTGCGCATCGGCGCCTACAAGGGCGACGCCATCGCCGAAAGCCTGCAGAAGAGTGGGCTGAAACCCGTGCTGGTGCTGCGCGACCAGGACAACGCGAAGAAGCTCTCCAGCGGTGAAATCGACCTCTGGGCCACCGGTGACCCCGCCGGCCGCTACCTGGCGCGGCAGATCGGCATGACCGCGTTCAAGACCGTGCTTCGCTTCAACGGCACGCAGCTCTACCTGGCGCTGAACAAGAGCGTGCCGGACGAGGTGGTGAAGAAGCTCCAGGACAGCCTGAACCAGATGCGCGAAGACGGCTTCGTCGACGCCACCTTCGCCCGCTACCTGTAGATCCCGCCCTTGCCGTGGGCGGGCATGGCGCGGTTGCTGCGCTCGCCGATCATCTGCCGCAATTCGATCAGCTCCACGCCCTGGGCCTTGAGCCTGGGCAGTTCGCGCTCCAGCACCTCCAGGGTCTGTGGATAAGGGTGCCCGATCGCCACTGCAGTGCCCTGTTTGCGGGCTGTCTCCACGGCCAGGCGCAGTTGCCCGGCAATCGCCTCGGGCGTGCGCTCGTCATCGAGGAAGACATCCCGCGACACGCTGGCCAAGCCGATGGCCTGGGCCTTGGCCGCCGCCACGGTGGCGGCGCTGGTGCGGCTGTCGACGAAGAACAGGTCACGCCGCTGTAACTCGCCCATCAGCCAGGCCATGGCCTCCGGTTGCGCGGTCATGCGGCTACCCATGTGGTTGTTGACCCCGGCGGCATAGGGGACCTTGGCCAGCGCGGCATCCAGGCGCTGCTCCAGTTCCGGCAGCGGCGTGCCCGGGTGCCAGGCGTAGGGGCCGGTGGCCGGGTCCATGGGCATGTGCAGGATCACCGTGCGCCCGGCCTTGTGGGCCTGGCGGGCGAAGTCGGTGGCGTGCGGGGTGTCGGGCATGATCGCCATGGTCACCGGGCCGGGCAGGGCCAGGGTGCGAGAATCCTTGGCCGGGCTCTGGCCAAGGTCGTCGATGATGATGCTCAGGTAGGCTTTCTGCGCCGTGGCCGGTGCCGCGTGAACGGCGCCGGCCAGCAGGCAGAAGAAGGCGAGGCAGAACGCGCGCATCACTTGTCGCGGGTGATGCTCAGTCCCTTGAGCAGGCTGAGGGCCTGGCTGAGCTGGAAGTCATCGTCCTGCGGACGCTCCTTCTTGCTCGCACCGCTGGCCTTGCTGGCGGACGGACGATCGGCGCCGCCGTTGCCGTTGCCCAGGTGGCCCTGCAGGTCGGCTTCCTTGAAGTTCTCGGTGTCCTGCTCGCGGGTGATCCTGGCCCGGCTGACCTCGATGTCCGGGACGATGCCCTGGGCCTGGATCGAGCGGCCGTTGGGGGTGTAGTACAGCGCGGTGGTGATCTTCAGGGCGCGGTCGTTGTTCAGCGGCAGCACGGTCTGTACCGAGCCCTTGCCGAAGCTGTCGGTGCCCATCAGCACGCCGCGTTTCTGGTCCTGCAGGGCGCCGGCGACGATCTCCGCCGCCGAGGCGCTGCCACCGTTGATCAGCACCACCAGCGGCACGCCTTCGCTGGCGTCGGCCGGGTCGGCGGAGAAGCGCAGCTCGGAGTTGGGGATGCGGCCCTTGGTGTAGACGATCAGGCCCTTGGTCAGGAAGTGGTCGGCCACTTCCACCGCCGACTGCAGCACGCCGCCGGGGTTGTTGCGCAGGTCGAGGACCAGGCCGCGCAGCTTGCCGTTGTTGTCCTTGCGCAGCTTGGCCAGGGCCTTGCCGACTTCCTCGCCGGTCTTGACCTGGAACTGGGTGATGCGGATGTAGCCGTAGCCGGATTCCAGCAACTGGCTCTTCACGCTCTTCACCTGGATGGTGGCGCGGGCCAGGGTCACGTCGAACGGCGTGCCGCCGTCGCGGACCAGGGTCAGGGTGATCTTCTCGCCGATCTTGCCGCGCATCTTGTCCACGGCTTCGGTCATGGTCTGGCCGCGGGTCGGGGCGCCGTTGATCTTCACGATCAGGTCGCCGGCCTCGATGCCGGCGCGGGACGCCGGGGTGTCGTCGATCGGCGAGACCACCTTGACGAAGCCGTCTTCCATGCCGACCTCGATGCCGAGGCCGCCGAATTCGCCGCTGGTGCTTTCCTGCAGCTCCTGGAAATCTTCCGGGCCGAGGTAGGCGGAGTGCGGATCGAGGTTGCTGAGCATGCCCTTGATGGCGTTTTCCAGCAGGGTCTTGTCATCCACCGGCTCGACATAGGCGGCCTTGACCCGGTCCAGCACCTCGGCGAAGGTGCGCAGCTCGTCCAGCGGCAGCGGCGCCTTGGCCGTCACCGTGGTCGGCGCGACCGCCGCGGCGGGCTTGGCCGGCTCGGCGGCGAAGGCCAGGGACGCGCCGCTGACCAATGCGACGGCCAGGGCCAGCGAAGTAAGGCGAGGCGAATGCAGCATGTCGAACGAACTCCTGATCCTGTGTGTGCCCCGTGAGGAGCCTCGCGCCGAACACTACGGGCGGCGCGTGAAAAAAGGTAAAGCCTATCCTTGACCGCGGCACCACTGCGTGGGGTCGGTGGGTTGACCCTGCTGGCGGATGGCGAAGTACAACGCCGGGGTGCTCTGTCCACCGCTGTTGCCGACGGTGGAGATTGCCTCGCCAGCCTTGACGATGTCGCCAGCGCCCTTGAGCAGGGTCTGGTTGTGACCGTACAGGCTGAGGTAACCGTTACCATGGTCGAGAATGACCAGAAGTCCAGCCCCGCGCAACCAGTCGGCGAACACCACGCGTCCGCCGTGCACCGCATGCACCTGGCTGCCGGCCGAAGCGCTGATCATCACGCCGTCCCATTTGGCCCGGGAATCCTCGCCGCGGCTTTCACCGAAGCGTGCCAACAATCGACCATTGACCGGCCATGGAAGTTTTCCCCGCACCGCGGAAAATGCGCCGCCGTACACCGCGCCGTCGCTGGAAACCAGCGGGCCAGGGGTGCGTACCGGCTTTTTCGGTTCGTCGTCGTTGCGTGGCTCGCGGGCTTCGCGAGCGGCCAGGGCGGCCTCGCGCTGGCGTTTCTTCTCGGCCTCCTGCTCGGCCAGCAGGGCACGCTGGCGTGCTTCCTCGGCTTCCCGGGCCTGGCGGGCGAGGGTTTCCTCGATGGTCTTGAGCACCTTGCCCAGCTCGGCCTGTTCCTGTTCGCGGGCGGCGAGCTTCTGGTCGTTGTTCTTCAGGTTGCTGTTGAGTCTGGCGAGGATTTCCTGACGCTCGGCACGGACCTTTTCCAGCTCCTGGCGCTGGGCGTCGAGGGTGCCTTGCTGGACCAGCAACTGGGCCTGCTGCTGGGCGATGTCCTTCTCGACGTTGGCCAGCTGGCGCAGGGTCTCGTTGAAGCTGCGCAGCTGTTCGAGACGGGCCTTGCTCAGGTAGTCGTAATAGGTGAGCGTCCGGGCGAATTTCTCCGGGTTCTGCTGGTTGAGCAGCAGCTTGAGGTATTCCTCGCGGCCATTGTTCTGGTAGGCGGAGCGGGCCTGGATGGCGATCAGTCGTTGCTGTTCGGTGCGGGCGGACTGGAGTTTTTTCTTTTCAGTGTCGAGGCGCTCCAGTTCGCCCTCGCTCTTTTTTAGTTCTTTCTGCAGGTCCTCCACCTGCTTCTCCAGCTTGCCGATATCGGTTTCTGTGCCGCGCAGGTCTTTCTGCACGCCGGATTTCTCTTCCTGCAGCGCTCCGAGCTTCTTTTTCAGCTCGGCGATGTCCTGGCGCGTGGCGTCCAGTTGCTGCTGGGTTTGCGCGCGCTCGTCGGCGAAGGCCGGGCCGAGCAGGCAGGTCAGGGCTAGAACGATCAGGGCGCGGAGCATGGAATGGCGATAACCAGGGGATGGAGACCGGTCTAGTATGCCCGCCGCTGGCGGCAAAAAAAACGCCCCGATGGGGCATTGGTCTGGAACAAGGGCCCATTGGGCGACGCGGACCTTGTGAGCGGGTTCACCGGGACGCCGGACCGCCGCGATTGCAATGGTGAATCCACTGACGCAATCGCGGGTGAACCCGCTCCCACAAGTCTGCGCTGGTCAACGAGTCCAGCGTCGGTAAATCAGGCTTTGACCAGGATCGAGGTGCCGGTCATTTCCGCCGGAATCTCCATGCCCATCAGGGTCAGCATGGTCGGTGCCACATCGGCCAGCACGCCGCCCTCACGGACCTTGAGGTCACGCTTGCCGTAATAGATGAACGGCACCGGTTCGGTGGTGTGGGCAGTGTGCGCCTGGCCGGTGCACTCGTCTTCCATCTGCTCGACGTTGCCGTGGTCTGCGGTGATCAGGGCCTCGCCGCCGACCTTGTCCAGCGCCTCGGTGATGCGGCCGACACAGCCGTCCAGGGCCTCGACCGCCTTGACCGCAGCCTCGAACACGCCGGTATGGCCGACCATGTCGCCGTTGGCGTAGTTGACCACGATCACGTCGTAGCGCTGCTGTTCGATGGCCTCGACGATACGGTCGGTGACTTCCGGCGCGCTCATTTCCGGCTGCAGGTCATAGGTGGCGACCTTCGGCGACGGGATCAGGATGCGCTCTTCGCCTTCGAACGGCTCTTCGCGCCCGCCGGAGAAGAAGAAGGTGACGTGGGCGTATTTCTCGGTCTCGGCGATGCGCAGCTGGGTCTTGCCGTTGTTCGCCAGGTATTCGCCGAGCACGTTGTGCAGGCTGGACGGGGCGAAGGCCGCCGGCGCCGGGATCTTCGCCGAGTACTGGGTCAGGCCGATGTAGGCCGCCAGCTTGGGCAGGCGCGCGCGCGGGAATTCGTTGAAGTCGGGCTCGACGAACACGCGGGAGATCTCGCGGGCGCGGTCGGCGCGGAAGTTCATGAAGATCACGGCGTCGCCGTCCTCGACCTTCACTGCCTCGCCGATGCGGGTGGCCTTGACGAATTCGTCGCTCTCGTCACGGGCGTAGGCCGCTTCCAGGCCGGCCAGGGCGGTGTCGGTGCTGTACTCGGCGACGCTGTCGACGATCAGGTTGTAGGCGGCGCTGACGCGGTCCCAGCGATTGTCGCGGTCCATTGCGTAGTAACGGCCGATCAGGCTGGCGATGCGGCCCTTGCCCAGCCTGGCGAAGGTGGCGTCGAGCAGTTCGATGGAGGATTGCGCGCTGCGCGGCGGGGTGTCGCGGCCGTCGAGGAAGGCGTGCAGGTAGATGCGCTCGGCACCGCGCTGCGCGGCCAGTTCGGCCATGGCCACGATGTGGTCCTGGTGGCTGTGCACGCCGCCGTCGGAGAGCAGGCCGAGGATGTGCACGGCCTTGCCGGCGCTCGCTGCCTTATCTACTGCGCCGGTGAGCACCGGGTTTTCGAAGAACTCGCCGTCGCGGATGGCCTTGGTCACCCGGGTGAAGTCCTGGTACACGACCCGGCCGGCGCCGAGGTTCATGTGGCCGACCTCTGAGTTGCCCATTTGCCCGTCGGGCAGGCCGACATCCATGCCGGACCCGGAGATCAGGCCGTGCGGCTGGGTGGCGCGCAGGCGATCGTAGACCGGGGTGTTGGCGGCGAAGATGGCGTTGTACTCGGGGCTTTCGCTGTGACCGAAACCATCCAGGATGATCAGGACCAAAGGCTTGGGCGTGCTCGTCATCAAAATCTACTCACGGTTGTAGATGAGAAAGGACCGCATTTTAGGGCAAATTGGCCAGTCGTGACGAATTCCGCGTATCGCCTGGCCGACGGGCTGCAGCGGCGAGATGAGAATTACTGTCGGCAACCCCTGTCGACGGGGTTTGGCGGCCAATGGCTGCTGTGTATACTGGCCGCCATTTTCTATGACCTGGAACACCCTCCGATGGTTGCTCATCTGATTGAATTCGCGACAAATCACTACCTGCTGGTTGCTATCTTCCTGGTTCTGCTGGTCCTGCTGATCGTCACCGAAGCGCGCAAGGGCGGCCGCAGCCTGAGCAACGGCGAGCTGACCGCGCTGGTCAACGGCGACAAGGGCGTGGTGATCGACATCCGTTCGAGCAAGGAATACTCCGCCGGCCATATCGTCGGTGCGCTGAACATCCCGCAGGACAAGTTCGCCGCCCGTATCGGCGAGCTGGAAAAGCACAAGGGCAGCAAGACCCTGATCGTGGTCGACAACATGGGCCAGCATGCTGGCGCCGTGTGCCGCGACCTGCTCAAGGCCGGTTTCACCGCTGCCAAGCTGTCCGGTGGCGTGTCGAGCTGGAAAGCCGACAACCTGCCGCTGGTGAAGTGATATGACCCAGGTCACCATCTACTCCAGCGACTACTGCCCTTACTGCATGCGCGCCAAGCAGCTGCTGTCGAGCAAAGGCGTGGCCTTCGAAGAAATCAAGGTCGACGGCAAGCCCCAGGTGCGCGCGGACATGGCCCAGAAGGCCGGCCGCACCTCGGTGCCGCAGATCTGGATCGGTACTACCCACGTCGGTGGTTGCGACGACCTCTATGCGCTGGAGCGCGCCGGCAAGCTGGACGCCCTGCTCAACGCTTGAACTCCCAAACCCTCTAAAGACCCTGCAAGGAAGGATCTGCCATGACCGAGCAAAACAACGGCGCTGCCGAAGACAACGCACCACAATTCTCCCTGCAGCGCATCTATGTGCGTGACCTGTCGTTCGAAGCGCCGAAAAGCCCGGCGATCTTCCGCCAGCAGTGGGAGCCGAGCGTTTCCCTGGACCTGAACACCAAGCAGAAAGGCCTGGAAGGCGACTTCCACGAAGTGGTCCTGACCCTGTCGGTCACCGTGAAGAACGCTGACGAAGTGGCCTTCATCGCTGAAGTCCAGCAGGCCGGTATCTTCCTGATCAAGAACCTGGATGCGGCCTCGATGAGCCACACCCTGGGCGCGTTCTGCCCGAACATCCTGTTCCCTTACGCTCGCGAAGCCCTGGACAGCCTGGTCACCCGTGGTTCGTTCCCGGCGCTGATGTTGTCCCCGGTCAACTTCGACGCTCTGTACGCGCAGGAAATGCAGCGCATGCAGGAAGCTGGCGAAGCGCCTTCGCTGCAGTAAGCGTTGGTGGTATGAGAAAGCGCCCTTCGGGGCGTTTTTTTATGGCGGAAAGCTGGACGCGGACCCTGTGGGAGCGGGGTCACCCGCGATTGCTGCAGTGGGTTCAGCATCGCAATCGCGGGTGAACCCGCTCCCACAGGTCCGCGTCAGGTGAAACCTTGCTGGCGCCAGGCCTCGTAAACCGCCACAGCGACGGTATTGGACAGGTTCAGGCTGCGGCACCCCGGCCGCATCGGCAGGCGCAGGCGCTGCCCGCTTTCCAGCGCATCCAGCACCTCCGTCGGCAGTCCACGGCTCTCCGGCCCGAACAGGAAAGCATCTCCCGGTTCGAACGCCACTTCATGGAAGGGCTGCGAACCCTTGGTGGTGAAGGCGAACAGGCGCGGCTGCCCAAGGCTCTCCAGGCACGAGGCCAGGTCGGCATGGCGCTTGAGCGTGGCGTACTCGTGATAGTCCAGGCCCGCGCGGCGCAGGCGTTTGTCGTCCAGTTCGAAGCCCAGGGGCTCGATCAGGTGCAGGTCGCAGCCGCTGTTGGCGCAGAGCCTGATAATGTTGCCGGTATTCGGCGGAATTTCTGGTTGAAAAAGGATCACGTGAAACATGCACGGCTCCGAGCATAAAGATGACGCGCATTCTACTCCTGAGGAGCCGGACCCGCGCTCGAAATACTGGCCGCGGGTCCTGTTTTCCCTGGCCCTGTTCGGCATGCTGGTGGGGCTGATGATCGGTCGCCTGACCGCACCCGAGCCTCGCGAGCTGGAACGCATCGAGGTGGTCGCCGGTGGCCTGGACCTGTGGTTCAACGAAGAACCCAAGCTGCACGGCGAGATGGTGGATGGCACCGTGGCGCTGTTGTTCGATGCGCAGGGGAAGGGTCAGAAAGGCCAGCTGAGCTACGACGGGAAGCCGGTGAGCTGGCGACTGCGCAAGACGGATGGAGGTTTGCTGCTGAGCCTGGTGGCGGCCCGTCCACTGCAAGCCCGCTGGGCGGGCGAGTCAGTGGAGGACCGCTGGCGAGTGCAGGTGAGACTGCACGAATAAAAGAGGGGATTCCCCGGCCTGCCTGTACCAAGGTCCCCAAAACTGGAGATATCTGTATTAATGCAGGCCCTGTGCCAACTTTGCGAAAGCCAGTGAAAACAAGGCTTTCAGCGTATCAGGCAGGGTTTTCAGGGGGGATTTGCAAGGTTTTTGCCTTGCGGCGGTGCGTCGGGGCTCGTTTCGGTTCAGGAATGGGGCAATCATGCCGCCACTCGGCTGAAACGACCGCGGGGCCGGGCCTGCTCACGAATCGCTCGTGACAGGCGCCGGCCCCGCGTTCTTTGCGCTGGCGAATCAGGACTCTTCGTCGTCCCCGTCGTCGCCACCGTCCACCTTCATGCCCAGTTCCTTGATCTTGCGGGTCAGGGTGTTGCGGCCCCAGCCCAGCAATATCGCGGCGTCGCGACGGCGGCCGGCGGTGTGCTTGAGGGCGGTCTCGATCATGATCCGCTCGAAGCTCGGCACTGCGCTGTCCAGCAGGCTCGACTGGCCTCGGGTCAGGGCCTGGTCAGCCCACTGGCGCAGCGCCTGCTCCCAGTTGGTCACTGGTGCGGCGTCCTGCGGCAGGCTCAGCAGCTCCGGTGGCAGGTCGCCGATATGCACTTCGCGGCCGGAGGCCATGACGGTGATCCAGCGGCAGGTGTTTTCCAGCTGGCGCACGTTGCCTGGCCACGGCAGGTTGCGGATGAACTCCTCGGTTTCCGCCTTGAGCAGCTTCGGTTCCACCGCCAGCTCCTGGGCCGCGCGGCCAAGGAAGTGGCGGGCCAGGGTCGGGATGTCCTCGCGGCGGTCGGCCAGGCGCGGGATATGGATGCGGATCACGTTCAGGCGGTGGAACAGGTCTTCACGGAACTTGCCGGCCTGGACCAGGGTTTCCAGGTTCTGGTGGGTCGCGGCGATGATGCGCACGTCCACTTTCACCGGGGTATGGCCGCCGACGCGGTAGAACTCGCCATCGGCCAGCACCCGCAGCAGGCGGGTCTGGGTGTCGGCCGGCATGTCGCCGATCTCGTCGAGGAACAGGGTGCCGCCGTCGGCTTGCTCGAAGCGACCACGGCGCAGGTTGGCCGCGCCGGTGAAGGCGCCTTTCTCATGGCCGAACAGCTCGGACTCCATCAGGTCCTTGGGGATCGCCGCCATGTTCAGCGCGATGAACGGCGCTGCCGCGCGCGGGCTGTGACGGTGCAGGGCGTGGGCCACCAGTTCCTTGCCGGTCCCGGACTCGCCGTTGATCAGCACGGTGATGTTGGAATGGCTGAGGCGGCCGATGGCGCGGAACACCTCCTGCATCGCCGGGGCTTCACCGATGATCTCCGGGGTGCGGGTCAGGGTCGGCGGGACGTCCATGCCCTGCTGCTCCTGGGCATGCTGGTTGGCGCGCTTGACCAACGATACCGCCTCGTCGACGTCGAACGGCTTGGGCAGGTACTCGAAGGCACCGCCCTGGTAGGACGCCACCGCGCTGTCCAGGTCGGAGTGGGCGGTCATGATGATCACCGGCAGGCGCGGATGCTGCTCGCGGATCTGCGCCAGCAGGTCGAGGCCGCTGGCCCCGGGCATGCGGATGTCCGAGATGATCACGTCCGGCTGCTGGCGGGCAAGGCGGCTCATGACGCCATCGGCACTGTCGAAGCTCTGGGTGGTCATGCCTTCCTGTTGCAAGGCTTTTTCCAGAACCCAGCGGATGGAGCGGTCGTCGTCGACGATCCAGACGGTTTCACTACGGCTCATGAGGAAGCGGCTCCTTGTTCCAGTGGCAGGAAGATCGAGAAGGTGGTGTGGCCCGGGTGGCTGTCACACTCGATCAGGCCCTGGTGCTGGCTGATGATGTTCTGGGTGATGGCCAGGCCCAGCCCGGTGCCGTCCGGGCGGCCGCTGACCATGGGATAGAAGAGGGTGTCCTGCAGTTCCGCAGGAATGCCCGGGCCGTTGTCGATGATCTCGATCTTGGCCACCAGGCGATGGCGCACATGGCCGATGGTGAACTGGCGCATGGCCCGGCTGCGCAGGGTGATGCGGCCCAGGCGCAGCTCGTTCTGGCCGCTGATCGCCTGCATGGCGTTGCGCACGATGTTGAGCACTGCCTGGATCATCTGTTCGCGGTCGATCAGCACGTCGGGCAGGCTCGGGTCGTAGTCGCGCACCAGGGTGATGCCACCCTGGCTTTCCGCCTCGACCAGGCTGCAGACCCGTTCCAGCACTTCGTGGATGTTGGTCGGTGCCAGCAGCGGCAGCTTGTTCGAGCCGAGCATGCGGTCCACCAGGTTCCGCAGGCGGTCGGCCTCTTCGATGATGACGTTGGTGTAGTCCTTGAGCCCGTCGTCGGGCAGCTCGCGGGCCAGCAACTGGGCTGCGCCGCGGATACCGCCGAGGGGGTTCTTGATTTCGTGGGCCATGCCGCGCACCAGCATCTTGGTGGTTTCCTGCTTGGACAGCTGGGCCTCCTCCTTGGTGATGCGCAGGAGGCGGTCACGGGGGTGGACTTCGAGCAGGAGCAGGGTGCGGCCGTTGTTGAGGATCGGCGTGACGGCGTAGTCGACGGTCAGGCTCTGGCCGGTCAGCGAGGTCAGCTGGGCTTCGCGCTTGGTGAAGGGGTGGGCGTGTTCCACCGCCTGGCGCAGGGAGTTGAGGGCCTCGCTGGACTCGGTGAAGAGTTCGCTGATGAACTGGCCATGGCTGCGCTGGCCGCTGATGGCCAGGAGCATTTCCGCCGCCGGGTTCATGTACTCAAGGCGCAGTTCGGCGTTGAGCAGGATGGTGGCGGTGGTCAGGTTGTCCAGTAGTAACCGGTGCAGTGCATCGCTGATGGTCATGTGGCGTCTTTGACCTCTTTTGGCACATGTCGACCTGCTAGGGGCCGGGGGCGCGAACGTTGGTCATTCGCTGATCCTGGGAAAATGCAAAAAGCAAACCAAGGCTCCAAAAAGAAGCGGAAAACCCGGAGAAAACACTGAATCTGCCCGAAAAAGGCTAGGAAACGGCCGGGCCGGAGGGTATTGGTGACCCAAAATGGGATACGCATGCCCTGTATTGCTTTTATAGCGCACCAATATAGAGCAATGGCTTCGGAGGGGTTACCTGGCTGGAAATCGCCATTGGCGTGAATCGGGGGAAAGAGCGGGGCTTTGCATGTCGGGGCTGGAATCACTCTCCAGCCCCGACGCGGAGGCTTTCTATTTGTGTTTCGGGCAGGTGCCGGTGACCTGCAGCAGGCCGCTCTTGAGCAGCAAGATCGAACCCGCCAGCAGCACCGCATCCTTGATCAGGAACGACGTGGAGCCGCCCATCGCCGGAAAGCCGCCCGCAGAAGCTTCCCATGCGTTGGGCGAACTGAAGATGAGAGTCAGGGTGGTCAGGTAGGTGAGGCAAGAAGCCGCTGCCGCAACGACCGATACCCTGGGTAGCCATGCACCAATGGCGAGCCCCAGCGCGATCGCCCATTCGGCGACACCGAGCGCATAGCTTGCCCCCTGTATGCCAAACAACTGATGCATCCAGGAAAGCAGCGGGCTGTTGCCGATAAGTGGCAGCAACCCCTGGGCTTCATAGGGAAACCATTTGCTGTATCCGAAGATGGCGAAGATCAGCACCAGTACCCAGCGCATGATGCGGACTTCCAGGTCGCTGGTGAGCAGTTGTTTCAAAGCAGGTGAGAGCATTCGAAGGGTTCTCTTTCATGGACTGACGTGCGGGGCCGATGCTTGGTCGGGGTCTGCCTGGCTCAGTGGCAGTGTCGTGTTGCCGGCGTAGAACACGATCAGCTCGGCGGCTTGCTCGCCGGTCCTTCCGCGATGGGTGCGACCGACAGTTTCGGCCAGTGCGTCGCCGGCCTTGAGCAGGGTCAGGTGTTTTGCATCGTGGGTCTCTACCAGTAATTCACCGGCCAGAAGGTAGCCGGCATTCGGCATGGGATGCTGGTGCCAGTCGAGGGTGGTGCGAGGTGGGATGAGGATTTTCAACAGGGTCAGCTGTGGCTGGCCGCCGGGATATGACTGGTAGCGCGTTCCGTCCCAAGCCTGGCTGGCCTGGAGTAGAACGGTGGTTTCGGGTTTTCCATCGACGACTGGAGTACTGCAACCGGCCAGGGGAAGCAGCAGGGCGAGCAGAGCAATTGGGCGGACCATGTGAACCTCGCTTGAATGAAGAGCGAGCTAGCATGGACGGAGGCAGAGGCAGAAAATATCGGGTGTTTCGCAGGAGTCAGTACGAAAAAGGCCTCCCGAAGGAGGCCTTTTCCACATGCTACGCCGCTTGCGCGAGCGTCACTGGATCAGCAGCTGTAGTACAGCTCGTATTCCAGTGGGTGCACGAAGGTACGGACCTTGATTTCCTCTTCCGATTTCAGCGCGATGTAGGCATCGATGAAGTCGTCGGAGAACACGCCGCCCTTGGTCAGGAACGCACGGCCTTTGTCCAGTTCTTCCAGGGCCTCTTTCAGGCTGCCGCACACTTGCGGGATTTCCTTGGCTTCTTCTGGTGGCAGGTCGTACAGGTTCTTGTCCGCTGCATCGCCTGGGTGGATCTTGTTCTGGATACCGTCCAGGCCGGCCATCAGCAGTGCAGCGAAGGCCAGGTACGGGTTGGCAGCCGGATCCGGGAAGCGGGCTTCGATACGACGGGCCTTAGGGCTGCCGACGTAAGGAATACGGATCGAGGCGGAACGGTTGCGAGCCGAGTAGGCCAGCATGACCGGGGCTTCGAAGCCTGGGACCAGACGCTTGTAGGAGTTGGTCGACGGGTTGGTGAAACCGTTCAGGGCCTTGCCGTGCTTGATGATGCCGCCGATGAAGTACAGGGCGGTGTCGGACAGGCCGGCATAGCCTTCACCGGAGAAGGTGTTCTTGCCGTCTTTCCAGATCGACATGTGCACGTGCATGCCCGAGCCGTTGTCGCCGTACAGAGGCTTCGGCATGAAGGTCGCGGTGCGGCCGTAGGCATCGGCAACGTTGTGCACGACGTACTTCAGGGTCTGGACTTCGTCAGCCTTCTTCACCAGGGTGTTGAACTTGACGCCGATTTCGTTCTGGCCGGCAGTCGCCACTTCGTGGTGGTGAACTTCGACGACCTGGCCCATCTCTTCCAGTGCGTTGCACATGGCGGTACGGATTTCGTGGTCGTGGTCGAACGGCGGAACCGGGAAGTAGCCGCCCTTGACGCCTGGACGGTGGCCTTTGTTGCCGCCTTCGACGTCCTGGTCGGACATCCAGGAACCTTGCTCGGAGAAGATCTTGAACATCGAGCCGGAGATGTCGGACTTGAACTTCACTTCGTCGAAGATGAAGAACTCTGGCTCGGGACCGGCGAAGACGGTGTCACCGATGGCGGTGCTCTTCAGGTATTCCTCGGCGCGCTTGGCGATCGCACGTGGGTCGCGATCGTAGCCTTGCATGCTGGAAGGTTCGATGATGTCGCAGACCAGGATCAGGGTCGGCTCTTCGGTGAACGGGTCCAGGACGGCGGTGTCGTCGACCGGCATCAGGATCATGTCGGAGGCTTCGATGCCCTTCCAGCCAGCGATGGAGGAACCGTCGAACATCTTGCCGACTTCGAAGAAGTCATCATCCAGCGCGTCACGAGCTGGCATGGTCACGTGGTGCTGAGTGCCGCGGGTATCGGTGAAGCGCAGATCAATCCACTTGACGTCATGATCTTTGATGAGTTGAACCGACTTCGACATAGTGTCCTCCGGGTGGGGTAGAGCGTGCCTGTGCAGCCCTTCAATTTGGGTGATGCCGGGCGCGAATAGTCGGCCAGGGCAACCTGCATCACAAGGGAGCAAATTGCATGCCAGTGCCCGGAAATGGGATTTATGCCCCGTTTTCTCGCGTTTCAGCCCTTTCTGTAGGAAATATCGATTTTTTATGCACCCTTTGGATGCGTCGAAAAGCAGAAATGAACCAAATTGGTGCGTGATAAAGCGGTCGGACAAAAGTTGGTCAAACCTTGAGCAATTTCCGCTATAATCCGCGCCCCCCTTTTTCGGCTGGCCGCTCGCGCGCTGTTTTCCATGAAACTGATCGTCAAAGTCTTTCCAGAAATCACCATCAAGAGCCGCCCGGTCCGCAAGCGGTTCATCCGCCAGCTCGGCCGTAACATCCGTGCGGTGCTGCGCGAGCTGGACCCTGAGGTCAAGGTCGACGGCGTCTGGGACAACCTCGAAGTGGTCACCCGCATCGAGGACGAGAAAGTATTGCGCGAGATGACCGAGCGCCTGACCTGCATGCCGGGGATCGCGCATTTCCTGCAGGTCGACGAATACCCGCTGGGCGACTTCGACGACATCGTCGCCAAGTGCAAGACGCACTTCGGCCACCTGCTGGCCGGCAAACGCTTCGCCGTGCGCTGCAAGCGCGGCGGGCATCACGACTTCACCTCGATGGACGTCGACCGTTATGTCGGCAGCCAGCTGCGCCAGCAGTGCGGTGCCGCCGGCATCGACCTGCGCAATCCGGAAGTGGAAGTGCGTATCGAAGTGCGCGACAAGCGCCTCTACGTGATCCACAACCAGCACAAGGGCATCGGCGGCTACCCGCTGGGTGCGCTGGAGCAGACCCTGGTGCTGATGTCCGGTGGCTTCGACTCCACCGTCGCCGCCTTCCAGATGATGCGCCGCGGCCTGATGACCCATTTCTGCTTCTTCAACCTCGGCGGCCGCGCCCACGAGCTGGGGGTGATGGAAGTCGCCCACTACCTGTGGAAGAAGTACGGCAGCAGCCAGCGCGTGCTGTTCGTCAGCGTGCCGTTCGAGGAAGTGGTCGGCGAGATCCTCGGCAAGGTCGACAACAGCTACATGGGCGTGACCCTCAAGCGCATGATGCTGCGCGCCGCTGAACGAGTGGCCGACCGCCTTGAAATCGATGCGCTGGTCACCGGCGAGGCGATTTCCCAGGTTTCCAGCCAGACCCTGCCGAACCTCGCGGTGATCGACTCGGCCACCGACAAGCTGGTGCTGCGCCCGCTGCTGGCCAGCCACAAGCAGGACATCATCGACCAGGCCAATGAAATCGGCACCGCCGAGTTCGCCAAGCACATGCCGGAATACTGCGGCGTGATCTCGGTGAACCCGACCACCTGCGCCAAGCGCCATCGCGTCGACCACGAAGAGAAGCAGTTCGACATGGAAGTGCTGGACCGCGCCCTGGAGCGCGCCCGCTACATTTCCATCGACAACGTGATCGACGAACTGGGCCAGGACATCCAGGTCGAAGAGCTGAGCGAAGCCCTGCCGGGCCAGATCGTCATCGACATCCGCCACCCGGATGCCCAGGAAGACGAACCGCTGCAGCTCGACGGCATCGAAGTCCAGGCCGTGCCGTTCTACGCCCTGAACAGCCGCTTCAAGCACCTGGATGCCAACCGTCAATATTTGCTCTATTGCGATAAAGGTGTCATGAGCCGCCTGCATGCTCATCACCTGCTCAGTGAGGGACACGCCAATGTGCGCGTTTATCGCCCCGCCTAGGAAGCACGATGGCGACCGTTCTCGCCATCGTCCTCCCGACCGGATTTCCTGCTCCGTTTACTGAAACCCGCTGCCCTGGCGGCGGCACCGAATACCTGAGATCGAGATACACACAGTGATTGAGAATCTGCGCAACATCGCCATCATCGCCCACGTTGACCATGGTAAAACCACCCTGGTCGACAAACTCCTGCGCCAGTCCGGCACCCTGGAGCGTAACGAGCTCAACGACGAGCGCGTCATGGACTCCAACGACCAGGAAAAAGAGCGCGGCATTACCATTCTGGCGAAGAACACCGCCATCAACTGGAATGGCTACCACATCAACATCGTCGACACCCCCGGCCACGCCGACTTCGGCGGTGAAGTAGAGCGCGTGATGTCGATGGTCGACTCCGTGCTGCTGCTGGTCGACGCCCAGGACGGCCCTATGCCGCAAACCCGCTTCGTGACCAAGAAGGCCTTCGAAGCCGGTCTGAAGCCGATCGTCGTGATCAACAAGGTCGACCGTCCGGGCGCGCGTCCTGACTGGGTCCTGGACCAGATCTTCGACCTGTTCGACAACCTCGGTGCCACCGACGAACAGCTGGACTTCAAAGTCGTCTACGCCTCGGCCCTGAACGGCATCGCCGGTCTGGACCACACCGAGATGGCCGAAGACATGACCCCGCTGTACCAGTCGATCGTCGACAACGTGCCAGCACCGGCCGTTGACCGTGATGGTCCGTTCCAGATGCAGATCTCCGCTCTGGACTACAACAGCTTCCTGGGTGTCATCGGTGTTGGCCGTATCGCCCGTGGTCGCGTCAAGCCAAACACCCCGGTCGTCGCCATCGACACCGACGGCAAGCGCCGCAACGGCCGGATCCTGAAGCTGATGGGCCACCACGGCCTGCACCGCGTCGACGTCGAAGAAGCCCAGGCTGGCGACATCGTCTGCATCAGCGGTTTCGACGAGCTGTTCATCTCCGACACCCTGTGCTCCCCGGACGCCGTGGAAGCGATGAAGCCGCTGACCGTCGACGAGCCGACCGTTTCCATGACCTTCCAGGTGAACGACTCGCCGTTCTGCGGTAAAGAAGGCAAGTTCGTGACCTCCCGCAACATCAAGGAGCGTCTGGACAAGGAACTGCTGTACAACGTTGCACTGCGCGTTGAAGAAGGCGACTCCGCCGACAAGTTCAAGGTTTCCGGCCGTGGTGAGCTGCACCTCTCGGTACTGATCGAAACCATGCGTCGCGAAGGCTTCGAGATGGCCGTTGGCCGTCCTGAAGTGATCATCCGCGAAGTCAACGGCGCCAAGCACGAGCCGTTCGAAAACGTCACCATCGACATCCCTGAAGAATCCCAGGGCAAGGTCATGGAAGAAATGGGTCTGCGTAAGGGCGACCTGACCAACATGGCGCCGGATGGCAAGGGCCGTGTACGTCTGGAGTACAACATCCCTGCTCGCGGTCTGATCGGTTTCCGTAACCAGTTCCTGACCCTGACCAACGGTGCTGGCATCCTGACCTCGATCTTCGATCGCTACGACACCATGAAGTCCGGCCACATGTCCGGCCGCCTGAACGGCGTCCTGGTTTCGGTCGAGACCGGCAAGGCCCTGACCTACTCCCTGGAAACCCTGCAGGCGCGCGGCAAGCTGTTCGTCGAGCACGGCCAGGAGATCTACAACGGTCAGATCGTCGGTCTGAACAGCCGTGACAACGACCTGGGCGTGAACCCGACCAAAGGCAAGAAGCTCGACAACATGCGTGCTTCGGGCAAGGACGAGACCATCGCCCTGGTTCCGCCGGTTCGTTTCACCCTGGAACAGGCCCTGGAATTCATCCAGGACGACGAGCTGTGCGAAGTGACTCCGAAGTCGATCCGTCTGCGCAAGAAGATCCTCGACGAAGGCGAGCGTACCCGCGCTGCCAAGAAAGCCAAGGCCAACTAAGCCCGGCTTGAAATGAAAAAGCCCCCGGTCGAAAGGCCGGGGGCTTTTTTTTGCCTGAAGAGCGACGCGGCCCCTGTGGGAGCGGGTCGGCCTGGACTAACGGCTCACCGGCTTCGGCTTGTACGCACAATACCCCGGCCGTGGCCCCACCCGCGGATGATTGCGGCAGGTATCCGGGCGCTTGTCGTAAATGGTGCACAGCCGGGTCTTGCGATCCAGATAGAGGCAGTCGTCGTTGCTCATGCGGGTCAGGGTGAAGATCCCCGACTTCTGGTTGAAGCGCTCGACGATGCCATCCTTCTGCAAACGCTTGGCGATATTCTTCGGCGGATCGCCGACTTCGAATTCGTCCACCACGCCGATGCGAATCAGGTCTTTCAACTTCACTTCCACCGGCAAGGTGCAGCAGGTGGACATGCAGCCGCCGCACATGTGGCTGGCGTATTTCTGCCACGTTTCGAGACGGTCGAGCTCGGCGGCGGCGATCAGGGTCGGTTTCATCAGGGGTCAGGCATATAGGTATAGGAAGGCGCGCGATCATACCGGAGTTGATCAAAATGTGAACAACCATTTGCGAAATCGCCCACACCGGTCCCGCTTTTGCAGCACAACCGGCGAACCAGCTCCGACGCGCTGTGTCGAACCGTCTAGGCTGTCAGATCTCCATCCGCAATCGTCAAACTCGCCCGAGGACACCGCATGTCTCAGGAAACGAACGCTCGTGACGCAGAGGTGGCCGCGTTTCGCACCGCCGTACTGGAAAAACTGACCTATGCGGTCGGCAAGGACCCGGAACACGCCTTCGACCACGACTGGTTCGAAGCCATCGCCCTGGCCGCCAGGGATCACATGGTCGATCACTGGATGGACCACACCCGGCAGATCTACCGCAGCAGCCAGAAGCGGGTCTATTACCTCTCCCTGGAATTCCTCATCGGTCGCCTGCTTTACGACAGCCTTAGCAACCTCGGCCTGCTGGACGTGGCCCGCGAGGCGCTGGAAGGGCTGGACGTCGATCTTGAGCGCATCCGCCTGCTGGAACCGGACGCGGCACTGGGCAACGGTGGCCTCGGCCGCCTGGCGGCGTGCTTCATGGAAAGCATGTCGACCCTCGGCATCGCCGCCCACGGCTACGGCATCCGCTATGAACACGGCCTGTTCCGCCAGGCGGTGGTGGATGGCTGGCAGCAGGAGCAGACCGAGAACTGGCTGGATTTCGGCAACCCCTGGGAGTTCGAGCGCGCCGAGGTGATCTACCCGATCAGCTTCGGCGGCCGGGTCGAGACCATCAGCGTCGGTGAGGGCGAGCCACGCCAGGTCTGGTGGCCGGCGGAAACCGTGCGTGCGGTGGCCTACGACACCCCGGTGGTCGGCTGGCGTGGCGCCAGCGTCAACACCCTGCGCCTGTGGCGGGCGCGGGCCCTGGAAGAACTGCATCTGGAGCGCTTCAACGCCGGCGACCACCTCGGCGCCGTCGCCGAGGTGGCCCGCGCCGAGAGCATTTCCCGGGTCCTGTATCCGGCCGACAGCACCGAGGCCGGCCAGGAGCTGCGCCTGCGCCAGGAGTACTTCTTCGTCTCGGCCTCGCTGCAGGACCTGCTGCGCCGTCACCTGAACATGCACGACACCCTGCTCAACCTGCCCGAGCAGGCCGCCATCCAGCTCAACGACACCCACCCGTCGATCGCCGTGGCCGAGCTGATGCGCCTGCTGGTGGACCAGCACGAAGTGCCGTGGGACGCCGCCTGGCGCCTGACCGTGGGCACCCTGGCCTACACCAACCACACCCTGCTGCCCGAGGCCCTGGAAACCTGGCCGGTGGGCCTGATGGAGCGCATGCTGCCGCGGCACATGCAGATCATCTACCTGATCAACGCCTACCATATCGATGCCCTGCGGGCCAAAGGCATCCATGACTTCGACGTGCTGCGCGCGGTGTCGCTGATCGAGGAAGACAACGGTCGCCGGGTACGCATGGGCAACCTGGCGTTCCTCGGCTCCCACAGCGTCAACGGCGTGTCGGCGTTGCACACCAAGCTGATGCGCAGCACGGTGTTCTCCGAGCTGCACAAGCTGTATCCCGAACGCATCAACAACAAGACCAACGGCATCACCTTCCGCCGCTGGCTCTACCAGGCCAATCCGCAGCTCACCGCGATGCTGGTGGATGCCCTGGGGCCGGACCTGCTGGACAACCCCGAGACCAGGCTGCGCGGGCTCGAACCCTTCGCCGACAAGGCCGCGTTCCGCAAGAAATTCGCCGAGCAGCGCCTGCACAGCAAGCGTGCCCTGGCCAGCATCATCCAGGAGCGCCTGGGCATCACCGTCAATCCGGAGGCGATGTTCGATGTCCAGGTCAAGCGCATCCACGAGTACAAGCGCCAGTTGCTCAACCTGATGCACACCGTCGCCCTCTACCAGGCGATCCGCGCCGAGCCGGGCACCGACTGGGTGCCACGGGTGAAGATCTTCGCCGGCAAGGCGGCAGCCAGCTATCACCAGGCCAAGCTGATCATCAAGCTGGCCAACGACATCGCCAAGGTGGTCAACAACGATCCCACCGTGCGCGGCCTGCTCAAGGTGGTGTTCCTGCCCAACTACAACGTCAGCCTGGCGGAAAGCATCATCCCGGCGGCGGACCTGTCCGAACAGATATCCACCGCCGGCTACGAGGCCTCGGGCACCAGCAACATGAAGTTCGGCCTCAACGGTGCGCTGACCATCGGCACCCTCGACGGCGCCAACGTGGAGATGTGCGAGCAGGTCGGGGCCGAGCACATGTTCATCTTTGGCCTCACCGCGCAGCAGGTGGAAGGCCGCAAGCGCAATGGCGATTTCGCCGCCGGCCCGACCATCGGCGCCTCGCACCGGCTCAACGACGTGCTCCAGGCGATCCGCGGCGGGGTTTTCTCGCCGGACGATCCGGCGCGCTACGTCGGCCTGGTGGACTCGCTGGTGGCCTACGACCGCTTCCTCCTGTGCGCCGACTTCGACGCCTACTGGGAAGCGCAGCGGCGGGTCGACGAGCTCTGGCACGAGCCCAACCGCTGGTGGCGCTCGGCGGTGCTCAACACGGCGCGGATGGGCTGGTTCTCGTCGGACCGGACCATCGGCGAATACGCCCGGGAAATCTGGACCGCCCTGGAATGACCGGCGCCGGCGCGGAACCAGATGCCGAATGTGTCGTCTGATCGGGCAGGGTTGTCCTACTGCTCGCCCGCGCCGTGCTCTCCCTGTAAACTGCGTGGGATTTTTTCCCCATTCCTCCGGAGCCATACATGTCCCGCGTTACCCTGAGTCGCTATCTGATTGAGCAGACCCGTAGCAACAGCACCCCTGCCGATCTGCGCTTCCTCATCGAAGTGGTGGCGCGCGCATGCAAGGAAATCAGCCACAACGTGTCCAAGGGCGCCCTCGGCGGCGTGCTGGGCAGCATGGGCACCGAGAACGTGCAGGGCGAAGTCCAGAAGAAGCTGGACGTGATCTCCAACGACATCCTGCTCGAAGCCAACGAGTGGGGCGGCCACCTGGCCGGCATGGCTTCGGAAGAGATGGACAACGCCTACCAGATCCCGGGCAAGTACCCGAAAGGCGCGTACCTGCTGGTCTTCGACCCGCTGGACGGTTCGTCGAACATCGACGTCAACGTCTCCGTCGGCACCATCTTCTCGGTACTGCGTTGCCCTAACGAGTACCTGAGCCAGAACGAAAGCCTGAACGAAAAGGCCTTCCTGCAGCCAGGCACCAAGCAGGTCGCCGCCGGCTACGCTATCTACGGCCCTCAGACCATGCTGATCCTGACCCTGGGCAACGGCGTCAAGGGCTTCACCCTGGACCGCGAGCTGGGCAGCTTCGTCCTGACCCACGAGAACATCAAGGTTCCGGAAACCACCGCCGAATTCGCCATCAACATGTCCAACCAGCGCCACTGGGAAGCCCCGGTCAAGCGCTACGTCGGCGAACTGCTGGAAGGCGAGACCGGCCCGCTGAAGAAGAACTACAACATGCGCTGGATCGCCTCGATGGTTGCGGACGTGCACCGCATCCTGACCCGCGGCGGCCTGTTCATGTATCCGCGCGATGCCCGTGAGCCTTCCAAGCCGGGCAAGCTGCGCCTGATGTACGAAGCCAACCCGATGTCCTTCATCATCGAGCAGGCCGGTGGCGCGTCCACCGACGGTACCCAGCGCATCCTCGACATCGAGCCGGAAAGCCTGCACCAGCGCGTGGCGGTGTTCCTCGGTTCGAAAGAGGAAGTCCAGCGCGTCACCGGTTATCACCAGGAGTAACCCGCCATGCTCGCACCTTGGCAGCCCTTGCTGGAGTGGTGGTTCGGTTGGGGCACCAGTCCCCAGGACGTGGCTGACGAGAAGAGCACGCTGTGGTTCGGCAAGCAGCACGACGCCGAGGCGCAGGAGCGCTTCGGCCCGCTGGTCGAGCAGGCGCTGGCCGGTGGCCTGGAAGAGTGGCTGGAAAGCCCGCAGGGCTGGCTGGGGCTGGTCCTGTTGCTGGACCAGCTGCCGCGGATGATCTACCGCGACACCCCGCGCGCCTTCGATGGCGACCGTCGCGCCCAGGTGCTGGTGATGCAGGGCCTGGACCGGGCCTGGGACTACCAGCTGCTGCCGCTGCAGCGGGTGTTCATCCTGCTGGTGCTGGAGCATGCCGAGGTGCTGGACTGGCAGAACACCTGCGTCGAGCGCTACCAGACCCTGCTGGATGCCCAGCCGACGGCGGACCGGCGTCTGTTCGAAGGCTTCCTCGACTATGCCGAGCAGCACCAGCGGGTGATTGCACGGTTCGGGCGCTTCCCGCACCGCAACCTGGTGCTGGGGCGGCCGAGCACCAGTGAAGAGATGGATTTCCTGCTGGAGCCGGGTTCCCGGTTCTGACTTGTAACACCATGTGGGAGCGGGTTTACCCGCGATTGCGGTGGTGTGACCACCAACGTCATCGCGGGTAAACCCGCTCCCACACGGATTGCGATCAACCCGTCAAATCCTGAAGCTTCCTACCAGGTGCTTCAGCCTTTCGACCTGACTCTCCAGGTCATTGCAGGCCCGCAACGTCGCCTGCAGGTTCTCAACCCCTTCCTGATTCAGCGTATTGATCTCGGTGATGTCGACATTGATCGACTCCACCACGGCTGTCTGTTCCTCGGTCGCCGTGGCCACCGACTGGTTCATCCCGTCGATCTCGCCGATACGCTGGGTCACGCTGCCCAGGCGTTCGCCTGCCTGGTTGGCGATGCCCATGCTGTGCTGGCTCTGCTGCTGGCTCTCGGTCATGGTGTTCACCGCCACCTGGGCGCCGGATTGCAGCTCCTCGATGATCCGCTGCACCTGCTGCGCCGAATCCTGGGTGCGGTGGGCCAGGTTGCGCACCTCGTCCGCCACCACCGCGAACCCGCGACCCGCCTCGCCAGCCCGCGCCGCTTCGATCGCCGCGTTGAGCGCCAGCAGGTTGGTCTGCTGGGAAATCCCGGCGATCACTTCGAGGATCTGCCCGATATTCACCGTGTTGGCGTTCAGGGTTTCGATATTGCCGCAGGAGTCGCTGATCTTCGCCGACAGCTGGTTCATCACCTGGATGGTCTGCTCGACCACCTGCTGGCCGTCTTCTGCCAGATTGCGCGCATCACTGGAGTGCTGCGAGGCGAGGGCGGCGTTCTGGGCGATTTCCTGGGCGGCAGCGCCCAACTCGTTGATCGCCGCCGCCACGCTGCTGGTGCGGCTGGATTGCTGGTCGGCATTGTGGATCGAAGCGTTGGACGCGCTGATCACCCGCAGCGCGACTTCGTTGACCTGGCCGGTGGCCGAGGACACTTCGCGGATCGACTCGTGGATACGCTCGACGAAACGGTTGAACGACTGGCCCAGGGTGCCGAACTCATCGTGGGCGTGGATGTTCAGGCGTCGGGTCAGGTCGCCCTTGCCCTCGGCGATATCGTGCATGGCCCGGCCCATCACGTGCAGCGGCTCCATCAGCACGCGGATCAGGACGCCGAGCAGGGCGATGATGATCAGCACCGCAGCGATGGTCGCCACTACGGCGGAACTGCGCAGCTCGCCGAGCATGGCGAAGGCGGCGTCCTGGTCGAGGACTAGGGCGACATACCAGTCCGCCGACGGCACGCCATCGATGTGGGTGAAGGCGATGAATTGCTTGCGGCCATCGACCTCGACTTCCTTCAGGCCCTTGCCGATCACCGGCGCACCCTGTGGATAAGCGTCCGCCAGGGTTTTCAGGGCCAGCTCGCCATTGGGGTGGATGAGGATCTTGCCCTCGCCGTTGACGATGAAGGCGTGGCCGTGGCCGTCGAAGTTCAGCGAGTTGATGATGGCGCTGATGGTGTCCAGCGCGGTGTCCGCACCGGCCACGCCGATCAGTTGCCCAGCCTGCTGCACCGGGGTGGCGATGGTCACCACCAGCTTGCCCATGGACGCCGAGATGTAGGGTTCGGTGACGATGGTCTGGCCGGCGGCGCTGGCGCTCTTGTACCAGCCGCGCACCCGTGGGTCGTAGTCGGCGGCGCGATTGCCGGCCGGCACCGATTGCATGGCGCCGTCCTTGCCGCCGAAGTAGGTGAGGGCGAAGTTGGCGTTGTACACCGGCAGCGCCAGGCTGCGGCCCAGCGCGTCCCTGGAAGGGCCATCGACGGCCACCTGCTGGGCGAAGGAGGCGAGGATCTGGATGCGGCTGTCCAGCCAGGTGCGGATGTTGCCTGCAGTCAGGGTGCCCAGTTCCTGCATCGAGGCTTCGGTACTGACTTCCAGCGACTGGCGCTGGCGATAGTCGTTGAACAGGACGAAGCCGGTGAAGGCCGCCACCACGACGAGGGCGGCGGCCAGCAGGATCTTGTGGCTGAATTTCAGGTTTTTGGTCATTTCGAGGTCACGCAATCTACGGAGGAGGCGCGGCAATCCGCCGCAGCGCCTCCTGTGTCGTCCGTCATAGGAAAAAGATTAATCGGTTCCGCAATCAAACCGACCAAAGGCCGTGATTTTGCTGGACTGAAAGCAGGCGCCTTCGGGAACCGGAGTGAGATTTATCCTTCTAAGCTGTCGGCAGTGGTCTGGCCCCTGTCACTTTCATTCCCAGGAGTACCCCTTCATGTCGTTGCGTTCCCTCGCCCTGTTGTCCCTGTGCGTGCTGCTGGCTGCGTGCAGCAAGCTCAACCAGGAAAACTATTCCAAGCTCAAGACCGGCATGACCAAGGCCGAGGTCGAGAGCCTGTTGGGCAGCCCGACGGAATGTTCCGGCGCCTTGGGCGTGTCCAGCTGTACCTGGGGGGATGAGAAGACCTTCATCAGTGTCCAGTACGCAGGTGACAAAGTGTTGATGTACGCGGGGCAGGGCCTGAAATGATCCGTCGTTCGTTGCTGGCATTGAGTGTGGCGTTGCTGCTGGGCGGTTGTGCGACCCAGGACGTCGGGCCGGTGCCGCCGAAGACGGTGGATCACGTCGACTTCAAGCGTTACCAGGGCAAGTGGTTCGAGCTGGCCCGGCTGCCGATGTATTTCCAGCGTGATTGCGCGCAATCCGAGGTGCACTACAACCTGCGCGGCGATGGCAGCGTCGGCGTGCTCAACCGCTGCCTGACCCTGGACGGGAAATGGCAGGAGGCCAGTGGCAGCGCGACACCGCAGGTGCCGGGCAAGACCGACAAGCTGTGGGTGACGTTCGACAACTGGTTCATGAAGTTGCCCGGGGCGCCCAAGGGCAACTACTGGGTGCTGTATGTGAGCAGCGACTACCAGACGGCGCTGGTGGGGAACCCGGACCGCAAGTATCTGTGGATCCTGTCGCGGACCCCGACCTTGCCGGCGGTGGAGCGGGAGAGTCTGCTGGCCAAGGCGCGGCAGCAGGGGTATGACACGACGCGGTTGGTGTGGCGGGTTTCGGATCGGGATATCGCGCGCAAGCCCTGAGCCTCAAGATTGCGCGCCCCTTGTGGGAGCGGGTTTACCCGCGATTGCGGTAGTGGATTCACCGACGTCATCGCGGGTGAACCCGCTCCCACAAGGGGCCAATCAGCCCAGCAGTTCTCTTAGTGTCTGGGCAAACGCCTCGGCGCTTTCCTGTTCATCGGCGTGATGGCCCTGCCTGACCACCCACTGCCCATTCACCATCACATCCCGCACCTGCCGATCGCCACCGGCAAACAGCCAGCGATTGAGAATACTGTCGCCATCCGCCGTGGCGATATACGGATCCGCGCCATCCAGCACGATCCAGTCCGCCCGCTTGCCCACCGCCAGTTCACCGACCGGCTGTCCCAGCGCCTGCGCACCGCCGTCCAGCGCCGCATCGAACAGCGTTCGCCCGACCATCGGCTGCGCCGCGCCATACAGGCGGTTGCGCCGCTGGTCCCGCAGGCGCTGCCCGTATTCCAGCCAGCGCAGCTCTTCCACCACGCTCAGCGATACATGGCTGTCCGAGCCGATGCCCATGCGCCCGCCTTGGGCAAGGAACTCCACGGCCGGGAAAATCCCGTCGCCCAGGTTCGCCTCGGTGGTCAGGCACAACCCGGCAATCGCCCGGCTCCTGGCCATCGCCGTCACTTCGTCGGCTTCGGCGTGGGTGGCATGCACCAGGCACCAGCGCTGGTCCACCTCGACGTTGTCGTACAGCCACTGGATCGGCCGGCGCCCGCTCCAGGCCAGGCAGTCCTGGACTTCCTTCTGCTGCTCGGCGATATGGATGTGCACCGGGCAGGCCTTGTCGCTGGCGGCCAGCACAGTGGCGATCTGCTTCGGCGTCACCGCGCGCAGCGAGTGGAAGCACAGACCCAGCGCCTGCGCGGGTTGCGCGGCGAGCAGGGGCTTGAGGCGTGATTGCAGGTCGAGGTACTGCTCGGTGGCATTGATGAAGCGGCGCTGGCCGTCGTTCGGCGCTTGTCCGCCAAAGCCCGAGTGGCTGTAGAGCACCGGCAGCAGGGTCAGGCCGATGCCGCTCTGGCTGGCGGCAGCGCTGATGCGCCGGGACAGTTCGGTCGGGTCGGCGTACGCCTGGCCCTGGGGGGCGTGGTGCACGTAGTGGAATTCGGCGACCGAGGTGTAGCCCGCCTTGAGCATCTCGATGTACAGCTGGCGGGCAATCACCTCCAGCTGTTCGGGGCTGATCTTGCCGACCAGGCGATACATCAGTTCGCGCCAGGTCCAGAAGCTGTCGTTGGGGTTGCCGGCCACTTCCGCCAACCCGGCCATGGCGCGCTGGAAGGCGTGGGAGTGCAGGTTGGGCATGCCGGGCAGCAGCGGTCCGGCGCATTTTTCCGCGCCGTCCGACGATCCGTTGGCCTGGATCGATGCCAGCAAGCCATCGGCGCCGACCTCGATCCTGACGTTTTCAGCCCAGCCAGTGGGCAACAGCGCACGTTCGGCAAAGAAGACAGACATCGACACGGCACCTCGTTCTGTTTATTTGTATATACATATACAGACGTTTGCCTGCTGGGTAAACTCCGGCAAGCTACCGTTCATTCAATAGAACAAGGACTTTTCCTGTGCCGAAACCTCCTGTCTCCAAGCTGGTTGCCCAGATGGGCGAGGGGCCGGCGCCGCTGTATGCCCGGGTCAAACAGATGATCGCGCAGCAGATCGAGAGCGGCACCTGGCCGCCGCACCATCGGGTGCCCTCGGAAAGCGAGCTGGTCAACGAACTGGGCTTCAGCCGCATGACCATCAACCGTGCCCTGCGCGAACTGACCGCCGAGGGGCTGCTGGTGCGCATGCAAGGCGTTGGTACCTTCGTCGCCGAGCCGAAGACCCATTCGGCGCTGTTCGACGTGCACAACATCGCCGACGAGATCGCCGCCCGCGGTCACCAGCACAGCTGCCAGGTGGTGACCCTGGCCGAGGAAGCCGCCGGCTCCGAGCGTGCCCTGGCCCTGGACGTGCGTGAAGGCCAGCGGGTCTTCCATTCGCTGATCGTGCACTACGAGAACGGCGTCGCGGTGCAGATCGAGGACCGCTACGTCAACGCGCAGATCGCCCCGGACTACCTCAACCAGGATTTCACCCGGCAGACGCCCTACGCCTATCTGTCCCAGGTCGCACCGCTGACCGAAGGCGAGCACGTGGTCGAGGCGATCCTTGCCGATGCCTATGAATGCAACCTGCTGCAGATCGAGCACAGCGAGCCTTGCCTGCTCATCCGCCGCCGCACCTGGTCCGGCCGCCAGCCGGTCACCGCCGCGCGGCTGATCCACCCCGGTTCCCGCCATCGCCTCGAAGGACGCTTCAGCAAATGACCGAGTTGACCCTGTTACGCGCCGCCGACTACCCGCGCATGCCGTGGAAGAACGGCGGCGGCAGCACCGAAGAGATCACCCGCGACGCCGGGCAGGGCCTCGACGGCTTCGGCTGGCGCCTGTCGATCGCCGATATCGGCGAGTCCGGCGACTTTTCCAGCTTTGCCGGCTACCAGCGGATCATCACCGTGCTGCAGGGCGACGGCATGGTCCTGCAGGTCGATGGTCAGCCAAGCCGTGCGCTGCTGCCGTTCGATGCCTATGTGTTCAGCGGTGAAAGCCAGGTCAGTTGCCGCCTGCTGGGCGGGCCGATCCGCGACTTCAACCTGATCTACGCGCCGCAGCGCTACCGGGCGCGGCTACAGTGGTTCAGCGGCCACAGCCGGGTGTTCACCTCCGCCAGCACCGTGCTGCTGTTCAGCGCCCAGGCCTCGCAGCAGGTCGGCATCAGCGGCCAGGCCGAGCAGACCCTGGGCCTGTACGACTGCCTTTACCTGCACGACAACGATCAGTTGCGCACCCTGGACATCACGGGTCGCTGCTGCCTGATCGAACTCATCGCTGTTTCCGGGTAACGCACCACTCGCGCACATTTTGTTACCGAATGCCCCAAGGTGGCGCAATGCCGCCTTGCTGCCCGCACCCTCCGCCTGATCCTTCCACCTCCCTCTGCAAGATTTCCCGGCCTTGTTCCACAAGGGCTACAGCCATGCCGCGATTTTTTTCATGAGGCCGTTTCGCGGGTTGGCAATCCAATTGCATATGCTTGTATGTACAAGTAAAGATGTGTGCGTATGAGTGGATAGGCCGTCCCCTCCGCGCTGTTCGTAAACACCGCTGGCCCACTGCCTGGGTTGGGATTGGATGGATCGCTTGAGGAGCCCTTTTCGTGACTGACAACAACCTGAACAAATTCCGTGACGTCGAAATCCGCGCCCCCCGCGGCAACAAGCTCACCGCCAAGAGCTGGCTGACCGAAGCCCCGCTGCGCATGCTGATGAACAACCTCGACCCGGAAGTGGCGGAGAACCCGAAAGAGCTGGTGGTCTATGGCGGCATCGGCCGCGCGGCGCGCAACTGGGCGTGCTACGACAAGATCGTCGAGAGCCTGACCAACCTGAACGACGACGAGACCCTGCTGGTGCAATCCGGCAAGCCGGTCGGCGTGTTCAAGACCCACGCCAACGCCCCGCGCGTGCTGATCGCCAACTCCAACCTGGTGCCGCACTGGGCCAACTGGGAACACTTCAACGAACTGGATGCCAAGGGCCTGGCCATGTACGGCCAGATGACCGCCGGCAGCTGGATCTACATCGGTAGCCAGGGCATCGTCCAGGGCACCTACGAAACCTTCGTCGAGGCCGGTCGCCAGCACTACAACGGCGACCTCAAGGGCAAATGGGTACTGACCGCCGGCCTCGGCGGCATGGGCGGCGCCCAGCCGCTGGCCGCGACCCTGGCCGGCGCCTGCTCGCTGAACATCGAATGCCAGCAGAGCCGCATCGATTTCCGCCTGGCCAGCCGCTACGTCGACGAGCAGGCCAAGGACCTGGAAGACGCCCTGGCGCGCATCGCCCAGTACACCGCCGAAGGCAAGGCCATCTCCATTGCCCTGCTGGGCAACGCCGCGGAAATCCTGCCTGAACTGATCAAGCGTGGCGTTCGCCCGGACATGGTCACCGACCAGACCAGCGCCCACGATCCGCTCAACGGCTACCTGCCGGCCGGCTGGACCTGGGAGCAGTACCGCGACCGCGCCAAGACCGAGCCGGCTGCCGTGGTCAAGGCCGCCAAGCAATCCATGGCCGTGCACGTCCAGGCCATGCTGGAGTTCCAGAAGCAGGGCATCCCGACCTTCGACTACGGCAATAACATCCGCCAGATGGCCAAGGAAGAGGGCGTCGCCAATGCCTTCGATTTCCCGGGCTTCGTTCCGGCTTACATCCGTCCGCTGTTCTGCCGCGGCATCGGGCCGTTCCGCTGGGCCGCGCTGTCGGGTAACGCCGAAGACATCTACAAGACCGACGCCAAGGTCAAGGAACTGATCCCGGACGACGCCCATCTGCACAACTGGCTGGACATGGCGCGCGAGCGCATCAGCTTCCAGGGCCTGCCGGCGCGTATTTGCTGGGTTGGCCTGGGCCTGCGCGCCAAGCTCGGCCTGGCCTTCAACGAAATGGTCCGTCGCGGCGAGCTTTCCGCGCCTATCGTTATCGGTCGCGATCACCTCGACTCAGGCTCTGTCTCCAGCCCGAACCGTGAAACCGAAGCGATGCAGGACGGTTCCGATGCCGTGTCCGACTGGCCGCTGCTCAACGCCCTGCTCAACACCGCCAGCGGCGCCACCTGGGTGTCCCTGCACCACGGCGGTGGCGTGGGCATGGGCTTCTCGCAGCACTCGGGCATGGTCATCGTCTGCGACGGTAGCGACGAAGCCGCAGAGCGTATCGCCCGCGTGCTGACCAATGACCCGGGCACCGGCGTGATGCGTCATGCCGACGCCGGCTACCAGATTGCAATCGACTGTGCCAAAGAGCAGGGCCTGAACCTGCCGATGATTACCGGCTGATCCGCGTCGCGGGGGCCGTGGGAACGGCCCCCCGCCGCGGCGTTTCATGGAAGGGACGACCGGACGCATGGCTGGGAATGCCGCTGAACTGCCGATATCCACTTTCCTGTTTGGGAGCGTCATGCAATGAAAACCAACAAGACCCTGCTTGCGTCGCTGTGTGCCCTTGGCCTCATGAGTCTGTCGGGAGTGAGCCAGGCCGCCGGCTGGTGCGAATCCGGCAAGCCGGTGAAATTCGCCGGGCTGAACTGGGAAAGCGGGATGCTGCTGACCGACGTCATGCAGTTCGTCCTGAAGAATGGCTACGGCTGCCAGACCGACAGCCTGCCGGGCAACTCCATCACCATGGAAAACGCCCTCAGCACCAATGACATCCAGGTCTTCGCCGAAGAATGGGTTGGCCGCAGCGAGGTCTGGAAGAAGGCCGAGGCCGCCGGCAAGGTGGTGGGCGTCGGCGCCCCGGTGGTCGGTGCCATCGAAGGCTGGTACGTGCCGCGCTACGTGATCGAGGGCGATGCCAAGCGCAAGCTCGAAGCCAAGGCGCCAAACCTCAAGGCCATCGCCGACCTGGGCCAGTACTCGGCGGTGTTCAAGGATCCGGAGGAACCGTCCAAGGGCCGTTTCTACAACTGCCCGGCGGGCTGGACCTGCGAGCTGGACAACAGCGAGATGCTCAAGGACTACGGCCTGGAAGGCAGCTACACCAACTTCCGCCCGGGCACCGGCCCGGCCCTGGATGCGGCGGTGCTGTCGAGCTACAAGCGCGGCGAGCCGATCCTCTTCTACTACTGGACCCCGACCCCGCTGATGGGCCAGGTAGACCTGGTCAAGCTGGACGAGAAACCCGGCGTCGACAAGAGCGTGAGCATCAAGGTCGGCCTGTCCAAGGCCTTCCACGAAGGTGCCCCGGAGCTGGTGGCGGTGCTGGAAAAGGTCAACCTGCCGATCGACCTGCTCAACCAGAACCTGGCGCGCATGACCAAGGAACGCATCGAGTCGCCGAAACTGGCCAAAGCCTTCCTCAAGGAACATCCTGAAATCTGGCATGCGTGGGTCAGCGAAGACGCGGCGAAGAAGATCGACGCGGCGCTCTGAGCGTCCTTTCCACCTGATGAGTGATGAGTGAACCCTATGTTCCCCGAAAACTTTACCTTCTCCATCGCCGACTGGGTCAACGGCTGGGTCGATGCGCTGGTGACCAACTACGGTGATGTGTTCCGGCAGATCTCCGACACCCTGCTCTGGGCCATCGTCAACCTCGAAGGCCTGCTGCGGGCCACGCCCTGGTGGCTGATGCTGGCGGTGGTCGGGCTGATCGCCTGGCACGCCACCCGCCGCGTGCTGCCCACCCTGGTGATCGTCGGCCTGCTGTTCCTGGTAGGGGCGGTGGGGCTGTGGGACAAGCTCATGCAGACCCTGGCGCTGATGCTGGTGGCGACGCTGATCTCGGTGCTGATCGGCATCCCGCTGGGGATCCTCTCGGCGCGCAGCAACCGCCTGCGTGCGGTGCTGATGCCGCTGCTCGACATCATGCAGACCATGCCCAGCTTCGTGTACCTGATCCCGGTGCTGATGCTGTTCGGCCTGGGCAAGGTCCCGGCGATCTTCGCCACGGTGATCTACGCCGCGCCGCCGCTGATCCGCCTCACCGACCTGGGTATCCGCCAGGTCGACGGCGAGGTCATGGAGGCGATCAACGCTTTCGGCGCCAACCGCTGGCAGCAATTGTTCGGCGTGCAGCTGCCGCTGGCCCTGCCGAGCATCATGGCCGGCATCAACCAGACCACCATGATGGCCCTGTCGATGGTGGTGATCGCCTCGATGATCGGCGCCCGCGGCCTCGGCGAGGACGTGCTGGTGGGCATCCAGACCCTGAACGTCGGTCGCGGCCTCGAAGCCGGCCTGGCAATCGTGATTCTCGCAGTGGTGATCGACCGCATTACCCAGGCCTACGGCCGGGCGCGGCATGAGGTGAGCAGATGAGTACGCAGGCGTTGAACAAGATCGAAGTGAAGAACGTCTTCAAGATCTTCGGCGAGCGCTCGGCAGAGGCGCTGAAACTGATCGGCGAGTCCCAGACCAAGGAGCAGGTGCTGGCCAGGACCGGCTGCGTGGTCGGGGTCAACGACCTTTCGCTGTCCATCGGCGCTGGCGAGATCTTCGTGATCATGGGCCTGTCGGGCTCCGGCAAGTCGACCCTGGTGCGTCACTTCAACCGCCTGATTGACCCGACCAGCGGAGCGATCCTGGTGGATGGCGAAGACATCCTGCAGTACGACATGGAAGCCCTGCGCCAATTCCGCCGGCGCAAGATCAGCATGGTGTTCCAGAGCTTCGGCCTGCTGCCGCACAAGACCGTGCTGGAAAACGTCGCCTACGGCCTCAAGGTCCGCGGCGAGAGCAAGCAGGTCTGTGCCGAGCGCGCCCAGCACTGGATCACCACGGTGGGCCTGAAGGGCTACGAGAAGTCCTATCCGCACCAGCTCTCCGGTGGCATGCGCCAGCGCGTCGGCCTGGCCCGGGCGCTGGCGGCGGACACCGACATCATCCTCATGGACGAAGCCTTCAGCGCCCTCGACCCGCTGATCCGCGCGGAAATGCAGGACCAGTTGCTGGAACTGCAGAAGACCCTGCACAAGACCATCGTCTTCATCACCCATGACCTCGATGAGGCCGTGCGCATCGGCAACCGCATCGCGATCCTCAAGGATGGCCGCCTGATCCAGGTCGGCACGCCGCGGGAGATCCTCCATGAGCCGGCCGACGAATACGTCGACCGCTTCGTCCAGCGCCGCGCCGCCACCGTATGAGGACCGCCATGCCGCAAGAAAAGGTCGTGATCGCCGACGCCCCGCTGCGTTGGCAGGACATCGTCGCCGTGGCCCGCCACGGCGCCAGCCTGGAGCTGTCGTTCAGCGCCTGGGCGCGGATCGAGAATGCCCAGGGCATCGTGCGGCGCATCGTCGAAAGCGGCGAGCGCGCGTATGGCGTCAACACCGGCCTCGGCGCCCTGTGCAACGTCGCCCTGCAAGGCGAGCAGCTCAGCCAGCTGTCGCGCAACACCCTGCTCAGCCATGCCTGCGGCGTCGGCCCGGTGCTCGGCGACGAGCAGACCCGGGCGATCATCTGCGCCGCCATCGTCAACTACAGCCAGGGCAAGTCGGGGATCCAGCGCCCGGTGGTGGAAGCGCTGCTGGCCCTGCTGGAGCGCGGCATCACCCCGCAGGTGCCGTCCCAGGGCTCGGTGGGCTACCTGACCCACATGGCCCATGTCGGCATCTGCCTGCTGGGCGTGGGCAAGGTCAGCTATCGCGGGCAGGTGGTCGACGCCGCCGCGGCGCTGGCGGAAGAAGGCCTGGCGCCGGTGCAACTGGGGGCGAAGGACGGCCTGTGCCTGGTCAATGGCACGCCGTGCATGACCGGCTTGAGCTGCCTGGCCCTGGCCGATGCCAGCCACCTGCTGGAATGGGCCGACATCATCGCGGCCATGAGCTTCGAGGCGCAGCGCGGGCAGATCGCCGCGTTCGACGAGGAGATCATCGCCCTCAAGCCCCATCCGGGCATGCAGCAGGTGGGCGCCAACCTGCGGGCGCTGCTGGCCGGCAGCGAAGTGATCGCCGGCAGCAAGGGCATCCGTACCCAGGACGCCTTGAGCATCCGTTCCATCCCGCAGGTACACGGTGCCTCCCGCGACCAGCTGGCCCATGCCGCGCGGCAGGTCGAGACCGAACTCAACTCGGCCACCGACAACCCGCTGCTGCTGGGCACGCCTGACGACTTCCGGGTGATGTCCCAGGCCAACCCCCACGGCCAGTCCGTGGCCATGGCTGCCGACCTGCTGGCCGTGGCGGTCGCCGAGATCGGTTCCATCGCCGAGCGCCGCCTGGATCGCCTGGTCAACCCGCATGTCAGCGGGCTGCCGGCGTTCCTGGTCAGCGAGCCGGGGGTCAACTCCGGAATGATGATCGTGCAGTACGTCGCTGCCTCGCTGTGCGCCGAGAACCGCCAGCTGGCGCAGCCGGCGGTGGTGGACAACTTCGTCACCTCGGGCCTGCAGGAAGATCACCTGAGCCTTGGCACCAGCGCCGCGCTCAAGCTGCACCGGGCCCTGGAGAACTGCACGCAGATCCTCGCCATCGAGTACCTGCTGGCGGCCCAGGCTTTCGAATTTCTCAAGGAGCAGCGCTTCGGCGCGGGCACCGGTCGCGCCTGGCAACTGCTGCGCGAACAGGTCCCGGCCTACGTGCAGGACCGTTGGCTGGCACCGGACATCGCCACCACGGCCGCGCTGCTCAAACAGCCGCAACTGCCCCGGCACGTGCTGCCGGCGCTGCTCTGAACAACGACAAGGAGCCAGAACATGCAAGTCTTCAACCTGATCCCCGGCCAGGTCAGCCTCGCCGAATTGCGCGGCATCTATGAGAAGCCGGCGCGCCTGAGCCTGGTGGCCAGCGCCGCGGCGCAGATCGACGCCAGCGTCGCCTGCGTCGAGCAGATCCTCGCCGAGGACCGCACCGCCTACGGCATCAACACCGGTTTCGGCCTGCTGGCCTCGACCCGCATCGCCAGCCACGACCTGGAAAACCTGCAGCGCTCGTTGGTGCTGTCCCACGCCGCCGGCATCGGCGCGCCGCTGGACGACGCCATGGTGCGCCTGATCATGGTGCTCAAGATCAACAGCCTGAGCCGCGGTTTCTCCGGAATCCGGCGCAAGGTGATCGACGCGCTGATCGCCCTGGTCAACGCCGAGGTCTATCCGCATATCCCGCTCAAAGGCTCGGTCGGTGCTTCCGGCGACCTGGCGCCGCTGGCGCACATGTCGCTGGTCCTGCTGGGCGAAGGCAAGGCACGTTACAAGGGCGAGTGGCTGCCGGCGGTGGACGCCCTGGCCGTGGCCGGCCTGGAGCCGCTGACCCTGGCGGCCAAGGAAGGGCTGGCGCTGCTCAACGGCACCCAGGCCTCGACCGCCTACGCACTGCGTGGCCTGTTCGAAGCCGAAGACCTGTTCGCCGCCGCCATCGTCTGTGGCGGCCTGACCGTGGAAGCGGTGCTCGGCTCGCGTTCGCCGTTCGACGCCCGCATCCACGCCGCTCGCGGCCAGCGCGGGCAGATCGACGCGGCCGCCTGCTACCGCGACCTGCTCACCGACGGTACTGAAGTCTCCGCCTCCCACGAGCATTGCGGCAAGGTTCAGGATCCGTACTCGCTGCGCTGCCAGCCACAGGTCATGGGCGCCTGCCTGACCCAGCTGCGCCAGGCCGCCGAAGTCCTCGCCATCGAGGCCAACGCCGTCTCCGACAACCCGCTGGTGTTCGCCGAGCAGGGTGACGTGATCTCCGGCGGCAACTTCCACGCCGAGCCGGTGGCCATGGCCGCCGACAACATGGCCCTGGCCATCGCCGAGATCGGTTCGCTGAGCGAGCGGCGCATCTCGCTGATGATGGACAAGCACATGTCCCAGCTGCCGCCGTTCCTGGTGGAAAACGGCGGGGTCAACTCCGGCTTCATGATCGCCCAGGTCACCGCCGCGGCCCTGGCCAGCGAGAACAAGGCCCTGTCCCATCCCCATAGCGTCGACAGCCTGCCGACCTCTGCCAACCAGGAAGACCACGTGTCCATGGCCCCGGCCGCCGGCAAGCGCCTGTGGGAAATGGCCGAGAACACCCGCGGCATCCTCGCCATCGAATGGCTGGGTGCCTGCCAGGGCATCGACCTGCGCACCGGGCTGAAGACCTCGGTCAAGCTGGAGCAGGCGCGCAAGGTCCTGCGTGATCGCGTGCCGCACTACGACAAGGACCGCTTCTTCGCCCCGGACATCGAGATCGCCGTGCAGCTGCTGGCCGAGAACCGCCTGACCGCGCTGCTGCCGGCGGGCGTGCTGCCGAGCCTGTCGTGAGTGGAGAAGCGAGCATGAAGACCCTCTGGCAGCACTGCCACGTGGCGAGCATGGCCCAGGGCAGCTACTCGATCATCGAGGACGCGGCGATCGTCACCGAGGCCGGGCGTATCGCCTGGATCGGTGCGCGCCAGGCGCTGCCGGACCTGGAAGTACAGGCGCAGGTCGACCTGGGCGGCGCCTGGGTCACCCCGGGGCTGATCGACTGCCACACCCACACGGTGTTCGGCGGCAACCGCAGCGGCGAGTTCGAGCAGCGCCTGCAGGGTGTCAGCTATGCCGAGATCGCCGCCCAGGGCGGCGGCATCGCCAGCACGGTGCGGGCGACCCGCGCCGCCAGCGAGGATGAGCTGTACGCCAGCGCCCTGCGCCGCGTACGGGCGTTGATGCGCGATGGCGTGACCACCCTGGAGATCAAGTCCGGCTACGGCCTCGACCTGGACAACGAGCGCAAGATGCTCAAGGTCGCCCGGCGCCTGGGCGAGAGCCTGCCGCTGACGGTGCGCGCCACTTGCCTCGCGGCCCACGCATTGCCGCCGGAATACAAGGATCGCAGCGACGATTACATCGCCCATGTCTGCGACGTCATGCTCCCGGCGCTGGCCGCCGAGGGCCTGGTGGATGCGGTGGATGCCTTCTGCGAGTACCTGGCGTTTTCGCCGTCGCAGGTCGAGCGGGTGTTCATCAAGGCCCGGGAACTGGGGCTGCCGGTCAAGCTGCATGCCGAGCAACTGTCGCCCATGGCCGGTTCCAGCCTGGCGGCGCGGTATCACGGCCTGTCCGCCGATCATCTGGAGTTCATGACCGAGGACGATGCCATCGCCATGGCTGCCGCCGGCACCGTTGCCGTGTTGCTGCCAGGTGCCTTCTATTACCTGCGCGAGACCCAGTTGCCGCCGATGGAGGCCCTGCGCAAGCACGGGGTGAAGATCGCCATCGCCAGCGACCTCAACCCCGGCACCTCGCCGGCGCTGTCGCTGCGGCTGATGCTGAACATGGCCTGCACGCTGTTCCGCATGACCCCGGAAGAGGCCCTGGCCGGTGTCACCCTGCATGCCGCCACGGCCCTGGGGCTGGGCGACAGCCATGGTTCGCTGGAAGTGGGCAAGGTCGCCGACTTCGTCGCCTGGGATATCGAGCGTCCGGCCGACCTTGCCTACTGGCTTGGCGGTGAACTGGACAAGCGCGTGGTGCGCCACGGCATCGAACTGACTGATTGAGGCAACGACGATGGACAAGGTTCTGAATTTCCACCAGGGCAGGCTGCCGTTGCTGGTCAGCATGCCCCACGCCGGCCTGCAACTGACGCCGGCGGTCCGTGATGGCCTGGTCCCGGCGGCGCAGAGCCTGCCGGACACCGACTGGCACATTCCCCGGCTGTACGACTTCGTCCGCGAGATGGGCGCCAGCGTGGTGGCGGCCGAGTATTCGCGCTTCGTCATCGACCTGAACCGGCCCGAGGACGACCAGCCTTTATATGCAGGCGCGACCACCGGCCTGTTCCCGGCAACGCTGTTCGATGGCGAGCCGCTGTTCGAGGACGGCAAGGCGCCGTCGGCGGCGGAGCGGGCAGGGTACCTGGAGGCGATCTGGCGCCCCTATCACGACACCCTGCGCAACGAGCTGGCGCGGCTGAAGGCGGAGTTCGGCTATGCCTTGCTGTGGGATGCCCACTCGATCCGTTCCCATGTGCCCCATCTGTTCGACGGCAAGCTGCCGGATTTCAACCTCGGCACCTTCAATGGCGCCAGTTGCGATGCAGAACTGGCCGAAAGGCTGAAAGCGGTGTGCGCCAAGGCTGGAAATTACAGTCACGTGCTGAACGGGCGCTTCAAGGGCGGGCATATCACCCGGCATTACGGCGACCCGGCCAATCACATTCATGCGGTGCAACTGGAGCTGGCGCAGAGCACCTACATGGAGGAGGTGGAGCCGTTCAACTATCGGCCTGACCTGGCCGAGCCGACCCAGGTGGTGTTGCGGGGTTTGCTTGAAGAGGTCCTGGCCTGGGCTGAAGCTCGGTACCGCTGACCTGTGGGAGCGGGTTCGCATCGCTGGTTCGTTGACCCAACGGGGCATGCTCAAAGCGCAATTCGGGTTTATGATGCCCCACGGCAGAATAATTCCCACACGGAGTGCGTAATGCAGACCTTGTACCCACAGATCAAACCCTACGCCCGGCACGATCTGGCAGTCGAAGCACCGCATGTACTGTACGTCGATGAAAGTGGTTCCCCGGAAGGTCTGCCGGTGGTGTTCATCCACGGTGGCCCCGGCGCTGGCTGCGATGCCCAGAGCCGCTGCTACTTCGACCCCACGGTCTACCGCATCATCACCTTCGACCAGCGCGGCTGCGGCCGTTCCACTCCCCATGCCAGCCTGGAAAACAACACCACCTGGCACCTGGTCGAAGACCTGGAGCGCATCCGCAAGCACCTCGGCATCGAGAAGTGGGTACTGTTCGGCGGCTCCTGGGGCTCGACCCTGGCCCTGGCCTACGCCCAGACCCACCCCGAGCGCGTGCATGGCCTGATCCTGCGCGGCATCTTCCTCTGCCGTCCGCAGGAGATCGAGTGGTTCTACCAGACCGGTGGTGCCAGTCGCCTGTTCCCCGACTACTGGCAGGACTACATCGCGCCGATCCCTGCGGATGAACGCGACGACCTGGTCCAGGCCTTCCACAAGCGCCTCACCGGCAGCGACCAGATCGCCCAGATGCACGCCGCCAAGGCCTGGTCCACCTGGGAAGGCCGCACCGCCACGCTGCGTCCCAACCCGCTGGTGGTCGACCGCTTCTCCGAGCCGCAGCGCGCGCTGTCGATCGCCCGAATCGAATGCCACTACTTCGTCAACAACGCCTTCCTCGAAGAAAACCAGTTGATCCGCGACATGCCGAAGATCGCCCACCTGCCGGCGGTGATCGTGCACGGTCGCTACGACGTGATCTGCCCGCTGGACAACGCCTGGGAACTGCACCAGGCCTGGCCGAACAGCGAGCTCAAGGTGATCCGCGACGCCGGCCACGCCGCGTCCGAGCCGGGCATCACCGACGCCCTGGTGCGCGCCGCCGACCAGATGGCCCGGCGCCTGCTCGACCTGCCCCTGGAAGAGGCATGAAAGGCCTGCTGCAACGCGTGCGTGGCGCGCGGGTGGAAGTGGAGGGGGAGATCGTCGGTTCCATCGACCAGGGCTTGCTGGTGCTGGTCGCGGTCGAGCCGGGGGACACCCCCGAGCATGCCGACAAGCTCCTGCACAAATTGCTCAACTACCGGGTCTTCAGCGACCCGCAGGGCAAGATGAACCTGTCCCTCAAGGACATCGACGGCGGCCTGCTGCTGGTATCCCAGTTCACCCTCGCCGCCGACACCCGCAGCGGCCTGCGCCCGAGCTTTTCCACGGCGGCGCCGCCAGCCCTCGGCGCCGAGCTGTTCGACTACCTGATGGCCCAGGCGAGGCTCAAGCACGGGACTGTCGCCAGCGGCCGCTTCGGTGCCGACATGCAGGTCCACCTGGTCAATGATGGCCCCGTAACACTTATGTTACAAATATGACGTCAAAAAACCCCCTGTTCGCAGGAAAACAAGGGGTTCTACAGCAAAAATAGTTGGTTGGCCCTGATGCGTTGTAACGCAGCCTGCTAGATAATCGCGCGCTACATGGGGCCGGCGTTCGACGGCCTGTTTCACTCTGACTCGAGAACTGTCCGGAACCGCTTGGGGAATCATTGAGCCCTTTCGGAGTCCGAACAGTGCTCGCCAACCCGGCATGTGTCGCTGGCCGTTGGTTCTTTAGATCTGTTTTCGGCGAGGGTTGCTCGTGATTGTTAGTCCCTTTGATGCTCCAAGAACGCCTGCCAGTCGGTTGCGCAAGGCCCTGCTCGCCGGTTCGGCACTGGTCTGCCTGCTCAGCGCCGGCCAGCTTTGGGCGTTCAACCTTGACGACGTAGCGGCCAAGGCGAAGGACCTGGCCGGACAGAAGTACGAAGCACCGAAAAGCAACCTGCCGGCCGTCTTCCGCGACATGAAGTTCGGCGACTACCAGAAGATCCACTTCCGCGCTGAAAAAGCCGAGTGGGCCGGGGAGAAAACCCCGTTCGAGCTGTCGTTCTATCACCAGGGCATGCACTTCGACACGCCGGTGAAGATCAACGAAGTCACCGCCACCACCGTCGAAGAGATCAAGTACGACCCGAGCCGCTTCGACTTCGGCGACCTGCAGTTCGATGCCAAGGCCACCGAGAAACTGGGCTACGCCGGTTTCCGCGTCCTCTATCCGATCAACAAGGCGGACAAGCAGGACGAGATCATGACCCTGCTCGGCGCCAGCTATTTCCGCGTGGTCGGCAAGGGCCAGGTCTATGGCCTGTCCGCCCGTGGCCTGGCCATCGACACCGCGCTGCCGTCCGGCGAGGAATTCCCGCGCTTCACCGAGTTCTGGGTCGAACGCCCGAACGCCGGCGACAAGCACTTGGTGATCTACGCCCTGCTGGACTCGCCGCGCTCCACCGGCGCCTACAAGCTGATCCTGCGTCCGGGTTCCGACACCATCGTCGACGTGCAGTCCAAGGTGTTCCTGCGTGACCACGTCAGCCGCCTGGGCATCGCCCCGCTGACCAGCATGTACCTGTTCGGCAGCAACCAGCCGTCCCGCGTGCCGAACTACCGTCCGTCGCTGCACGACTCCGAAGGCTTGTCGATCCACGCCGGCAACGGCGAGTGGCTGTGGCGTCCGCTGAACAACCCGAAACACCTGGCCGTGAGCAACTTCAGCGTGGAAAACCCGCGCGGCTTCGGTCTGCTGCAGCGCAACCGCGACTTCAGCTTCTTCGAAGACCTGGATGACAACTACCAGAAGCGTCCGAGCACCTGGATCGAGCCGAAGGGCGACTGGGGCAAGGGCACCGTCGACCTGGTGGAGATCCCCACCGCCGACGAGACCAACGACAACATCGTGGCCTTCTGGAGCCCGGAGAAACTGCCGGAACCAGGCACCCCGATCGAATACGAATACCGCCTGCACTGGACCATGGACGAGTCGGCCTTCCACTCGCCGGACCTCGGCTGGGTCAAGCAGACCATGCGTTCCACCGGCGACGTCAAGCAATCCAACCTGATCCGCCAGCCGGACGGCAGCGTTGCGTTCCTGGTCGACTTCGAAGGCCCGGCCCTGGCCAAGCTGCCGGAAGACACCGCGGTACGCAGCCAGATCAGCGTCGGCGACAACGCCGAGGTGGTGGAAAACAACCTGCGCTACAACCCTGAGATCAAGGGCTGGCGCCTGACCCTGCGGATGAAGGTCAAGGATCCGGGCAAGGCTGTGGAAATGCGCGCCGCCCTGGTTCGCGACGTACCGGTCGAGCCGGTCAAGGCCGAACCTGCCAAGCAAGAGAAACAGGAAAAACCTGCGAAGCACGACAAGGCCGCCGCCAAAACCGCGAAAGCCGAAGCGCCAGCCGAACAGCCAGCCGCCGAAGCGGCGCCCACCACCGAGGCCCCGGCCACCACCGAACAGGTGCTGACCGAGACCTGGAGCTATCAGTTGCCAGCCGATGAGTAACTCTTGCGCACGGCCAGAATCGCTTGCCGAATACCTGGCCCATCTACCTCTGAGCGACGAGCAGCGCGCCGAACTGGCTGACTGCTCCTCGTTCAGCGAGCTGCACCAGCGCCTGTCCGCACAGTCGGGCGCTGCCGCCGAGCCTGCCCAGGGCTCGGTCGGCGGCCGCCTGAACCTGCTCAGCGCCACCGACATGGAAGAGGCCGAGATGCTCGGCCTCGACGCCAGCGGCCGGGTCTGCCTCAAGGCGACCCCGCCGATCCGCCGGACCCGGGTGATCCCCGAGCCGTGGCGGACCAACATCCTCATTCGCGCCTGGCGCCGGATGACCGGGCGCACCAATGCGCCGGCCCCGGAGAAGCGCGAACTGCCGGCCGCGCGCTGGCGCTGGGTCGGTTCGATGCGCCGCTACATCCTGCTGGCGCTGATGATCGGCCAGACCCTCGTCGCCGGCTGGTACATGAAGGGCATCCTGCCTTACCAAGGCTGGTCGTTCGTCGACCTTGACGAGGTCCTGAACCAGCCGCTGCTGCAAACCGCGGCCCAGGTCTGGCCGTACGCGTTGCAGACCAGCATCCTGGTTCTCTTCGGCATCCTCTTCTGCTGGGTCTCAGCGGGCTTCTGGACCGCGCTGATGGGCTTCCTTGAACTGCTCACCGGGCGCGACAAGTACCGCATTTCCGGGAGCAGCGCCGGCAACGAGCCGATCGAGAAGGGCGCGCGTACCGCGCTGGTCATGCCGATCTGCAACGAAGACGTGCCACGGGTGTTCGCCGGCCTGCGCGCGACCTTCGAGTCGGTGGCTGCCACCGGTGACCTCGACCGTTTCGACTTCTTCGTCCTCAGCGACACCAACGACACCGACATCGCCGTCGCCGAGCAACAGGCCTGGCTGGACGTATGCCGCGAGGCCAAGGGCTTCGGGCGGATCTTCTACCGCCGCCGCCGCCGTCGCGTGAAGCGCAAGAGCGGCAACCTCGACGACTTCTGCCGCCGCTGGGGCAGCGACTACCGCTACATGGTGGTGCTCGACGCCGACAGCGTGATGAGCGGCGAATGCCTCACCAGCCTGGTGCGCTTGATGGAAGCCAACCCCGACGCGGGGATCATCCAGACCGCGCCGAAGGCCTCGGGCATGGACACCCTGTATGCGCGCATGCAGCAGTTCGCCACTCGCGTGTATGGCCCGCTGTTCACCGCCGGCCTGCACTTCTGGCAGCTGGGCGAATCGCACTACTGGGGCCACAACGCGATCATCCGCATGAAGCCCTTCATCGAGCACTGCGCCCTGGCGCCGTTGCCGGGCAAGGGCGCCTTCGCCGGTGCGATCCTCTCCCACGACTTCGTCGAAGCCGCGCTGATGCGCCGTGCCGGCTGGGGCGTGTGGATCGCCTACGACCTGCCGGGCAGCTACGAAGAACTGCCGCCGAACCTGCTCGATGAGCTCAAGCGCGACCGGCGCTGGTGCCACGGCAACCTGATGAACTTCCGCCTGTTCCTGGTCAAGGGCATGCACCCGGTACACCGCGCGGTGTTCCTCACCGGGGTGATGTCCTACCTGTCGGCGCCGCTGTGGTTCTTCTTCCTGGTGCTGTCTACGGCGCTGCTGGCGACCAACACCCTGATGGAGCCGCAGTACTTCCTCGAACCACGGCAGCTGTACCCGCTGTGGCCGCAGTGGCATCCGGAGAAGGCCATCGCCCTGTTCTCCACCACCATCGTCCTGCTGTTCCTGCCGAAACTGCTCAGCGTCATCCTGATCTGGGCCAAGGGCGCGAAGGAATACGGTGGCCGGATCAAGGTCACGATGTCCATGCTCCTGGAGATGCTGTTCTCCATGCTGCTGGCGCCGGTGCGTATGATCTTCCACACCCGCTTCGTCCTCGCCGCGTTCCTCGGCTGGGCCGCGACCTGGAATTCGCCGCAGCGTGACGACGACTCCACGCCGTGGAGCGAAGCGGTGCGTCGCCATGGTCCGCAGACCCTGCTGGGCGTGGCCTGGGCCCTGCTGGTGGCCTGGCTGAACCCGAGCTTCCTGTGGTGGCTGGTGCCCATCGTCGGTTCGCTGACCCTGTCGATCCCGGTCTCGGTGATCTCCAGCCGGGTCAACCTGGGCCTGCGTGCCAAGGACGAGAAGCTGTTCCTCATCCCCGAGGAATACTCGACCCCGCAGGAACTGCTGGCCACCGACCAGTACACCCACGAAAACCGCTGGCACGCGCTGCACGACGGTTTCGTCCGGGCCGTGGTCGATCCGCAGCAGAACGCCCTGGCCTGTGCCCTGGCAACTGCCCGCCATGGTGTCGCCGAGCCGATCGAGGCGTTGCGTGCCGAGCGCATCGCCAAGGCCCTGCAGGTCGGCCCGTCCGGGCTCGACGGCAATACCCGCCTGGCGCTGTTGAGCGACCCGGTGGCGCTGTCTCGCCTGCACGACAGCGTCTGGGCCGAGCACAACGCGCCCTGGCTGGACGTCTGGCGTGCGTCGATCGCCAACGACCCGCACTCGCCGCTGCTGCCGCTCCACCCGGAGCCGGCCCTGCAACCGGCCCTGGCCAACGCCTGACCCGCAACGGGGCGACATGAGTCGCCCCGTTGTTGTTTCTGGTATCAATAAGTAACAAAGTCTTCACGGACGCTAGGTCCCGTGCCGCTCATGCGTTAGCATCCCACCCCGACTATTGCGCGATGTCTGTAGGAAATTTCGCGCACAGAATAAAATTCGAGCGTTTTCTTGTTTGGGGGAAGTGGTGATGTTCAAAAAGTATCTGTCGATGCTGCTGGCCGGCGTCGCGGCCACCGTCGCGGTCGCTACCGCACAGGCCGGCGTGATCGATGACGCGGTCAAGCGCGGCACCCTGCGGGTGGGCATGGACCCGACCTACATGCCGTTCGAGATGACCAACAAGCGCGGCGAGATCATCGGTTTCGAAGTCGACATCCTCAAGGCCATGGCCAAGTCCATGGGCGTCAAGCTGGAGCTGGTCTCCACCGCCTATGACGGCATCATCCCGGCGCTGATGACCAACAAGTTCGACATGATCGGCAGCGGCATGACCCTGACCCAGGAGCGCAACCTCAAGCTGAACTTCAGCGAGCCCTTCATCGTCGTCGGCCAGACCCTGCTGATCCGCAAGGAGCTGGCGGACAAGGTCAAGTCGTACAAGGACCTGAACACCGCTGAATACCGCCTGACCTCCAAGCTGGGCACCACCGGCGAGATGGTTGCCAAGAAGCTGATCGGCAAGGCCCAGTACCACGGCTACGACAACGAGCAGGAAGGCGTGATGGACGTGGTCAACGGCAAGGCCGATGCCTTCGTCTATGACGCGCCGTACAACGTCGTCGCGGTGGAGAAGGTCGGCAACGGCAAGCTGGTCTACCTGGACGAGCCGTTCACCTATGAGCCACTGGCGTTCGGCCTGAAGAAGGGCGACTACGACAGCATCAACTTCATCAACAACTTCCTGCACCAGATCAAGCACGACGGCACCTACGATCGAATCCACGACAAGTGGTTCAAGAAGAAAGAGTGGCTGAAGGACATGGAATAAGGCCCTCGGCTCCACGCCAGGCTTGAAACCCGACGCGCAGGCATGTCCTGCGCGTTCTCATTTACGGAACGCCTCACGTGATCAAACACAAGAAAGCCCAGTGGCCCTGGCACGGGCTGACCGCGCTGGTCCTGGTCGGACTGGCGCTGAGTCTGTATTTCGCCACCTCGATGATTTCCTACGAGTGGCGCTGGAACCGGGTACCGCAGTACTTCGCCTACCAGGCCGAGGAAGCCCATCGCGCGGCGGCCTATGGCACGGTGCAGGACATCGTCAGCCAAGGCGGCACGGCGCGGGTCACCCTGCGTGACGAAGACGGCAATGAGCAGGTCGTGGAAGTCGAGCAGGGCACCCTGCAGCTGTCCAAGGGTGATGACGTGTCCGAAGGCGACGTGGTCGGCCTGACCCACCACTGGGCCGCCGGCCCGCTGGCCTGGGGCCTGTGGACCACGGTGTGGATCTCCGTGGCGTCCGGTGCCATCGGCCTGCTGATCGGCTTGTTCGCCGGCCTCTGCCGGCTGTCCAGCAACCCGACCCTGCGCGACCTGTCGACGGTGTATGTCGAACTGGTGCGCGGCACGCCGCTGCTGGTGCAGATCTTCATCTTCTACTTCTTCATCGGCACCGTGCTCAACCTGTCCCGCGAGTTCGCCGGGGTGGCGGCACTGGCCCTGTTCACCGGCGCCTACGTGGCCGAGATCGTCCGTGCCGGCGTGCAGTCCATCGCCAAGGGCCAGAGCGAGGCCGCGCGTTCGCTGGGCCTCAATGCGGCCCAGTCGATGCGCCACGTGGTCCTGCCGCAGGCGTTCAAGCGCGTGCTGCCGCCGCTGGCCGGGCAATTCATCAGCCTGGTCAAGGACACCTCGCTGGTCTCGGTGATCGCCATCACCGAACTGACCAAGAGCGGCCGCGAAGCGATCACCACCTCGTTCTCGACCTTCGAGATCTGGTTCTGCGTCGCCGGGCTGTACCTGCTGATCAACCTGCCGCTGTCGCATTTCGCCAGCCGGCTGGAACGGAGGCTTGCGCAAAGTGATTGAAGTCCGTGACCTGACCAAAGTCTTCGACACCCGCGGCATGGTCGTGCGGGCTGTGGATAACGTTTCCACCCAGGTGGCCCGTGGCGAGGTGCTGGTGGTGCTTGGCCCGTCCGGCTCGGGCAAGTCGACCTTCCTGCGCTGCCTGAACGGCCTGGAATCGTTCGATGCCGGCAGCGTGGCCATCGACGGTTTGCAGCTGGCGGACCCGAAGACCGATATCAACGCCTATCGCCGCGAAGTCGGCATGGTGTTCCAGCATTTCAACCTGTTCCCGCACATGACCGTGCTGGAGAACCTTTGCCTGGCGCAGAAGGTCGTGCGCAAGCGTGGTAAGGCCGAGCGCGAGGCCAAGGCCAGGGCACTGCTGGAGAAGGTGGGGATTGGCCAGAAGGCCAATGAATACCCGTCGCGGCTGTCCGGTGGCCAGCAGCAGCGCGTGGCGATCGCCCGGGCGTTGGCGATGGATCCGAAGGTGATGCTGTTCGACGAGCCGACCTCGGCGCTGGACCCGGAGATGGTGGGCGAGGTGCTGGATGTGATGAAGACCCTGGCCCAGGAAGGCATGACCATGGTCTGCGTCACCCACGAAATGGGCTTCGCCCGGGAAGTGGCGGACCGGGTGCTGTTCTTCGATCACGGCAAGTTGCTGGAAGATTCGCCGCCGGAGCAGTTCTTCACTGCCCCGAAGGACCTGCGGGCCCAGGCGTTCCTGCGGCAGGTCTTGTAAGAGCGACGCATACCCTGTGGGAGCGGGTTCACCCGCGATTGCGTCAGTGAATTCACTGCTGCAATCGCGGGTAAACCCGCTCCCACAGGGTTACAGCCGGAACTTCGACACCAACCCCTGCAAATGCGTCCCCAACCGCGCCAGCTCGACGCTGGACGCCGCTGTCTCCTCACTCGCCGACGCCGTCTGGTCCGACACATCCCGCACGTTCATCACGCTGCGGTTGATCTCTTCCGCCACCGCGCTCTGCTGCTCCGCCGCCGCCGCGATCTGCTGGTTCATCGACTGGATCGACGACACGGTTTTGGTGATGGTCTCCAGCGACACCCCGGCGCTGCGGGTCAGTTGCACGCTGTTGTCGGTCAGGCTACGGCTGTTGTCCATCACCGCGGCCACCTGCTGGGTGCCGCTTTGCAGCCCGGCGATCAGCTGTTCGATTTCCTCGGTGGATTGCTGCGTGCGCTGGGCCAGGCTGCGCACTTCATCGGCGACCACGGCAAAGCCCCGTCCGGCTTCACCGGCCCGGGCCGCTTCGATGGCGGCGTTGAGGGCCAGCAGGTTGGTCTGCTCGGCCACCGACTTGATCACGTCCAGTACGCTGCCGATCTTGTCGCTCTCGGTCTTGAGCCTGCCCATGGCTTCGCTGGAGTTGCCCACTTCCTTGGCCAGTCGTTCGATCTGGGCAATCGCCTCGGCGACCACGCGATCACCTTCGCGGGCCTGGTTGTCGGCCATCTTCGCCGCTTCGGAAGCTTCTTCGGCATTGCGCGCGACTTCGTGCACGGTGGCGGCCATTTCGTTCATGGCGGTGGCCACCTGGTCGGTCTCGACCTTCTGGTTGTTGACCCCGGCGCTGGTCTGCTCGGTCACCGCCGACAGTTCCTCGGCGGCGCTGGCGATCTGGGTGACGCCATCGCCTATACCACCGATCAGCTCGCGCAGGCTGACGGTCATGCGCTGCATGCTGCGTTGCAACTGGCCCAGTTCGTCGCGGCGCTGGTCGAGGAGGTCGTGGCTGAGGTCGCCGCTGGCGATGCGGTCCACGGCAGTCAGGGTGTGGCGCAGCGGCACGACGATCTGCCGGGTGATGGCCCAGGCGGCGACGATGCCGAAGAGCAGGGCGAGCAGGGTGGCCAGGCCGAGCATGGACTTGGCATGCTGGGTTTCGCTGTCGCGAAGCTGGGTCTGCGACTGGGTCAGTTCCATGCTCAGGTCGAGCAGGCGGGTGCCCAGCTTGCCCATCTCGGCCAGGGATTTATCGCTGGATTCCTGGGCCGTGCCGACCTGGACCACAGCGCCACGATAGGCCGTGAGCGCTTCGCCCGCCGCGGACAGGTTGCCTTGATGTTCCGCCGGGACTTTTGCCGGGAGTACCTTGATCAGGGCCAGGGCTTCATCGATGGCAGTCAGCGCAGTGGCCTGGTATTCGTCCTTGCCGCTGTAGGTGTAGCCGCGGACCTGGAAGCGTGCCTGCTGCAGGAGCCGGGCGGCCTCCACGGCATTGTTGAACACGACGATATCGCCGTTCTGCAACAGCGCCTGCTGGACCTGGTCGAGCAGGGCGGCGGCCTTGTCGGCGCTGCTGCCGAGGATGGCGCGAGCCGCCTCGCGGGCGTCGGCGGCGCGCTTGAGGTCGGCGAAGGCGCTTTCATAGGCGCGTACCGCCTGGCTTTGCTGGGTCAGGCGCTGGCTGTCCTGCGGTTCGCTGACGCGCTTGCGGACCTTTTCCAGGGTCGCGTCCAGCGCCGCCAGGGCCTTTTCCACCTGGGCCGTGGAGGCGGCATCGCGATTGTGTTCGTAGGTTTGCCGGGCGATGCGCAGGGTCTGGGTGGCCTGGTACACCTCGGAGATCTCGCCGAGCTTGTCGCCCCGGTTGATCACGCCGGAAAGGCCTTGCCAGCCGGTGAAAGTGATGACCAGTGTCAGCAGCAGGACGATGCTGAAGCCGATTCCCAATTTGCGATTGACGCTCACATTCCCCAGGTGCTGGGCCATCCAACGGTACATGCGGTAACTCCGGTTCTGTCAGGCGAGGCAGATTTTTTATGCTGTCTTCCTGAATCGGCCCGGCGTTACAAAACTGAAGATGGCAAATGCGTCTAATCCGGGGCTGGGGGGCTAGCCAATAGTCTTATAGACCGTATGGGAATTGGCTCAGAAAAGGCGGGCAAGCAGCGCAGTGACAGCGGTTTCCACGCGCAGGATCCGATCGCCCAGCTGCACGGGGTTGAGGCCGGCCTTGCCCAACAAGTCGACTTCGTAGGGGATCCAGCCACCTTCCGGACCGATGGCCAGGGTCACCGGCGTATCGACGCCACGCGGGCAGGGGGGATGGTTGCCGGGGTGGCCGACCAGGCCGAGGGTGCCGGCGGCGATGGCCGGCAGGCGGTCTTCGACGAACGGCTTGAAGCGCTTTTCGATGACGACTTCCGGCAGCACCGTATCGCGGGCCTGTTCCAGGCCGAGGATAAGGTTCTCGCGGATGTTGTCGGGGTCGAGGAAGGGGGTTTGCCAGAAGCTCTTTTCCACCCGATAGCTGTTGACCAGCACCAGCCTGGCCACGCCCATGGTGGCGATGGTCTGGAACACCCGGCGGAGCATCTTCGGCCGCGGCAGGGCGAGGACCAGGGTCAGCGGCAGCTTGGCCGGCGGTGCTTGGTCGAAGCTCAGCGACAACTCGGCCTCATGACCCTCCAGGCGCTCGACCCGGGCCTGGCCCATCAGGCCGCCGAGGCGGCCGACCCGCAGGCTGTCACCCACGGCGACGCGATGGATTTCCTGCATGTGGGTAAAGCGGCGGTCGCTCAGGACCGCACGGTCGGCCGCGATGAAGTCGGCCTCCTCGAGCAGCAGCAGGTTCACGCCTGGGTCGCTGGCGGCTGGTCGTCAGGGGTGTCGTTGCTGCTGTCGTGTTCCTGGCTGCGCTTGCGCACCAGGCCGCCGAACAGCACGCCGATCTCGAACAGCATCCACATCGGCACGGCCAGCAGGGTCTGCGAGAAGATGTCCGGCGGGGTGAGGATCATGCCGACCACGAAGCAGCCGATGATCACGTACGGACGGATCTTGCGCAGGTACTGCACGTCCACCACGCCGATCCACACCAGCAGCACCACGGCCACCGGGATCTCGAAGGCCACGCCGAAGGCGAAGAACAGGGTCATGACGAAATCGAGGTAGCTGGCGATGTCGGTCATCATCGACACGCCCTCGGGGGTGGCGCTGGCGAAGAAACCGAAGATCAGCGGGAACACCAGGAAGTAGGCGAAGGCCATGCCGGCGTAGAACAACAGGATGCTGGAGACCAGCAGGGGAATGGCCACGCGCTTTTCATGGCGGTACAGCCCCGGCGCGATGAAGCCCCAGATCTGGTAGAGAATGAACGGGATCGCCAGGAACAGCGAGACGATCATGGTCAGCTTGAACGGCGTCAGGAACGGCGAGGCCACGTCGGTGGCGATCATCGTTGCGTTGGCCGGCAGGTGCGCACGCAGCGGCGCCGAGACCAGGGTGTAGATCTGCTGGGCGAAGGAGAACAGCCCGGCGAAGATCAGGAAGACCGCCGCCACGCAGCGCAGCAGGCGGGTCCGCAGTTCGGTGAGGTGCGACACCAGCGGCATGGGCTGGTCGTGTTCCGGAATCTCGCTCATGGGGCTCGCGGCGGTTGGCTCGGTTCGGTGGGCGGCGGGGTGACGGGTGCTGTCTCAGGCGCGACGGGAGGCACGGGCGTGGCTTGCGCAACGGGGGCGGGCTCGACGACGGGCTGGCTGCCCGGCGTGGTGGCCGGATCTGGGGTCACGCTCTGTGGATTGAGGATGCGCCGGGCTTCCTGCTCCATCGAGAGAATGTGCTCGTTGTGCAGTTGCCGGCGAATCTCGTCGGCGCCGATCTCGCGTTCGACTTCCTGCTTGATGGAATTGAAGCTGCGCTTGAGCCGCCCGATCCACAAGCCGGCGGTGCGTGCCGCGCCGGGCAGGCGCTCGGGGCCGAGCACCACCAGGGCGACCAGGCCGACGAGCAGCAACTCGCTGAAGCTGATGCCGAACATGGGATCACTCTTTCCTTGCAGGTTCCTGGACCTTCTGGACCTCGCCGTCATAGGTGTGCGGCTGGTTCAGCGGGGCGGACTGCGGTGGGACCGGCTGGGACGGTTGCGCGGTGGGAGCGGTTGGCTCCGCCGGCTTTTCGTCTTCGTTCATGGCCTTCTTGAAGCCCTTGATGGACTCGCCCAGGTCGCTGCCGAAGTTCTTCAGCTTCTTGGTGCCGAACACCAGTACCACGACGACCAGCAGGACGATCCAGTGTTTCCAGTCAAAAATACCCATGGTGCGATTCCTCGAATGAATTCAGTTACGCCGATGGCTGGCGGGCGGCCTTTTCGTCGTGGCCCGAAAGTCCGAAGCGGCGCTCCAGCTCGTCCAGCACGGCTTGTGGGTGCTGGCCCAGGGCTGAAAGCATGACCAGGCTATGGAACCACAGGTCGGCGGTTTCATAGATGACATCGCTGCAGTCGCCGCTGACGGCGGCGTCCTTGGCGGCAATGATGGTTTCGACCGACTCCTCGCCGACCTTCTCCAGGATCTTGTTCAGGCCCTTGTGATACAGGCTTGCCACGTAGGAGCTGTCGGGGGCCGCGCCCTTGCGGGCTTCCAGTACTTCGGCCAGGCGGGCCAGGGTGTCGCTCATGTCAGTGTCCTGCGTTGTAGATGGCGTTCGGGTCCTTCAGGACCGGGTCGACGATCTTCCACTGGCCGTCTTCGAAGACGCGGTAGAAGCAGCTTTCGCGGCCGGTGTGGCAGGCGATGTGGCCCAGTTGCTCGACCATCAGGATGATCACGTCGGCGTCGCAGTCCAGGCGCAGCTCATGCAGTTTCTGCACGTGGCCGGACTCCTCGCCCTTGCGCCACAGTTTGCCACGGGAGCGCGACCAGTAGATGGCGCGCTGCTCGGCGGCGGTCAGGGCCAGGGACTCGCGGTTCATCCAGGCCATCATCAGCACGCGCCCGGTCTTGTGGTCCTGGGCGATGGCCGGTACCAGGCCGTTGCTGTCCCACTTGATCTCGTCCAGCCAGTCTTTCATGTTCGACTCCCAATTCAGGCCACGGCCCCGCGCCGATGCCGGCGGCTAGTGTGCCAGCCGCCAGCGTCCATGGCTATCGGCGAACCACCAGGTAGAGCCCCGCCGCCAGCATCAGCCAGGCCGGCCAGACGCTGGTGGCGACGAAGTTCTCCGCACCGGTCGCGAGGACCGCGCCACCGCCGAGCAGGGCGGCACCGAGCAGGCGCAGGGCCCAATGGTCCTGCTGCTTCCACGGCGCCGGAGGGTCGCTCAGGTGCGGCTGCGACATGCGTTCGAGCAGGTCGCGGGTCATGTTGGCCAGGTGCGGGACTTGCTCGACCTGGCTGTGCAGGTTCTGCAACAGTGTCTTGGGGCTGACCCGGTCGCGCATCCAGCGTTCCAGGAACGGCTGCGCGGTGCTCCACAGGTCGAGGTCGGGATACAACTGGCGGCCCAGGCCCTCGATGTTCAGCAAGGTCTTCTGCAGCAGCACGAGTTGCGGCTGGACTTCCATGTTGAAGCGCCGTGCAGTCTGGAACAGGCGCATGAGCACCTGGCCGAAGGAGATGTCCTTGAGCGGCTTTTCGAAGATCGGCTCGCACACGGTGCGGATCGCCGCTTCGAACTCGTTGAGCTTGGTCTGCGCCGGCACCCAGCCGGAATCGATGTGCAACTGCGCCACGCGACGGTAGTCGCGCTTGAAGAAGGCGAACAGGTTGCGTGCCAGGTAGTCCTGGTCTTCCGGGGTCAGGCTGCCGACGATGCCGCAGTCGATGGCGATGTACTGCGGGCTCCACGGCTTGACCGTGCTGACGAAGATGTTGCCGGGGTGCATGTCGGCGTGGAAGAAGCTGTCGCGGAACACCTGGGTGAAGAAGATCTCGACGCCGCGCTCGGCCAGCATCTTCATGTCGGTGCGCTGGTCGGCGAGGGTTTCCAGGTCGGTGACCTGGATGCCGTAGATGCGCTCCATCACCAGTACCTTGGGCCGGCACCAGTCCCAGTAGACCTGGGGCACGTACATCATGTCCGAGCCTTCGAAGTTGCGCCGCAGCTGGCTGGCGTTGGCCGCCTCGCGGAGCAGGTCGAGTTCGTCGTAGATGGTCTTTTCGTAGTCGCTGACCACGTCCACCGGGTGCAGCAGGCGGGCGTCGGCGGAGACCCGCTCGGCGCCGCGGGCGATGAGGAATAGCCAGGCCAGGTCCTGGGCGATCACCGGCTTGAGGCCCGGGCGCACCACCTTGACCACCACTTCCTCGCCGCTCTTCAGGCGTGCGGCGTGAACCTGAGCCACCGAGGCCGAGGCCAGCGGCTCGACGTCGAAGCGCGAGAAGATTTCCCCGACCCTGGCGCCGAGCTGCTCTTCGATCAGGGCCACGGCCTTTTGTGGATCGAAGGGCGGCACGCGGTCCTGCAGCAGCATCAGCTCGTCGGCGATGTCCGCCGGCAGCAGGTCGCGGCGGGTCGAGAGCAACTGGCCGAACTTGATGAAGATCGGCCCGAGGTCCTGCAGGGCCAGGCGCAGTCGCGCGCCGCGGCTCAGGTCGAGCTTTTTCCGGGGCAGCCAGCGCCATGGCATGAGCAGCCGCAACGAAGCCAGCCACCAAGGAAGGGGCAGGTCGAACAGCAGGTCATCGAGACGGTAGCGGATCACGACGCGCTGGATGCGCAACAGACGGCGGACGGCAAGCAGCTTCATGCGTTATCGCTGGATTCAAGGGATCGGGCAAGGCGCTCGATGCGCGCCTCAAGGCGTTCAATGTCGAGTTTCAGGCTGTCGAGCTCGCCGAAGCGGGCCTCGGCTTCGCGCAGGCCCACCAGGGTCCGGGATTCCTCGGCCAGGTATTCGGAGGCGGTGCGGCTCAGGCTGGCCAGGCTCTGCCGGGTCCAGCGCGCGCGGCTGCGCAGGTGGCCGCTGAGCAACTGGGTGGCTACCGGGCCGAACCAGCGGGAGACTTCGTACTCCCAGTCCAGCTCCAGGTCCTGCAGCACGCCGACCAGGTCCAGCAGCACGGTGCTGTCGCCGTCCAGCTCGACCTGCGGGCTGTGCAGCACGGCGGTCTTGTCCTGGCTCAGGGCCAGTTGCACCAGGCTGCTGGCCGGGGCGCGCAGGGTGCAGTCGGCGTCCGTGGCCCACTGGCTGGCCAGCAGCAGGCCTTCATCGCTGGGCAGGACGAACAGTTGCAGGGCCGGCTGGCGGCAGTCGATGGCGATTACCTTGCCGTCGAGCGGGGCCAGGCGCGGCAGCGCGGTGCTGTCCAGGCGCAGGACACGGTTGAGGCCGTGCTCGACGCTGGCGAGAAGGCCGGCCAGCAGCATCAGGGCTTGATACCGCGGTGCAGGGCGACGATGCCGTTGGTCATGTTGTGGTAGGTGACGCGGTCGAAGCCGGCGTCGACCATCATGGCCTTGAGGGTTTCCTGGTCGGGGTGCATGCGGATCGATTCGGCCAGGTAGCGGTAGCTTTCCGAGTCGTTGGTGATCAGCTTGCCGGCCAACGGCATGAAGGCGAAGGAGTAGGCGTCGTAGACCTTGGACATCAGCTTGCTGGTCGGCTTGGAGAATTCCAGCACCAGCAGGCGGCCGCCCGGCTTGAGGACGCGCAGCATGGAGCGCAGGGCCTCGTCCTTGTGGGTCACGTTGCGCAGGCCGAAGGCGATGGTCACGCAGTCGAAATGGTTGTCCGGGAACGGCAGCTTTTCCGCGTCGGCCTGGACGAACTCGACGTTGCCGGCAACACCCAGGTCGAGCAGGCGGTCACGGCCGACCTTGAGCATCGAGGCGTTGATGTCGGCCAGCACGACCTGGCCGGTGGGGCCGACCAGGTGGGAGAACTTGCGGGTCAGGTCGCCGGTGCCGCCGGCGATGTCCAGGACCCGGTTACCGCTGCGCACACCGGACAGCTCGATGGCGAAGCGTTTCCACAGGCGGTGCATGCCGCCGGACAGCACGTCGTTCATCAGGTCGTACTTGGCGGCTACCGAGTGGAAGACCTCGGCGACCTTGTCGGCCTTCTGGCTTTCCGGGACGCTCTTGTAGCCGAAATGAGTGGTGGGTTCGGCGTTATCGCCTTTGCGCTGCTCGTTCATATCGCTTCACCGGGAAAAATTACTGGCCATTCTAGGGCGTGCGGCTGCATTTGTCTTTGGCGGGGTTGTCGCGGCTGGAGGCGGGGGCATAATGCGCGAGTATGCCCTTGCAGCCAGGACTTGATGAATGACCCAGATCAGCGTTGAACGTAAACACAGTCTCGGCCGCGAAGCCGCCCGCCAGAAGGCCGAAGCACTGGTGGAGAAGCTGTCCAGCCAGTACGACCTCAAGGCCGAATGGAAAGGCGACCGTGTCGAGGTCAAGCGCAGCGGTGCCAACGGCAGCGTGGAGATCGGCGACGACACCATCCGCGTCGAACTGAAGCTGGGCATGATGCTGTCGATGATGGGCGGCACCATCAAGGCCGAGATCGAGCGCGCGCTGGACAAGGCGCTGGCCTGAGTCATGGGGGCGAGCCTGCTCGCTCCCGGTTGTATCGATGCCCATGCCCTTTAGGGTGCCCATTCTAATTTTTCTCCGTACCTTGGCCCTCAATCCCCGATCCGTGGGTAGTTCTTCCATTCCCTCATGAGTGCGAGGTACAGAGCATGGCCAAAGCGATCCTGAAGAAAAAAGATGACGTTCAGAGCAGCCTGGGTGAAGTGCGTGGCTATGCCCGCAAGATCTGGCTGGCCGGTCTCGGGGCCTATGCCCGCGTGGGCCAGGAGAGCGCCGATTACGTCAAGGACCTGATCAAGGCGGGCGAACAGGTCGAGAAACGCGGCAAGAAACGCATCGACCGTGAAGTCGAGGCCGCCAACAGCGAGATCGATTCGGCGAAGGACGAACTGCTCAGCGTCAAGGGCAAGGTCGAAGTTCAACTCGACAAAATCGAAAAGGCTTTCGACGCGCGGGTCGCCAGCGCCTTGAATCGCATCGGCATTCCGTCTAAACATGACGTGGAGGCACTTTCTGTCAAGCTCGAAGAGCTGACGGCGTTGCTCGAACGCGTTACGGGCAAACAATAAGGAGAGCGGGATGGCTGGCAAGAAGACGACTGAGAAAGAAGGCAGCTCCTGGATCGGGGGAATCGAAAAGTATTCCCGCAAGATCTGGCTGGCTGGCCTGGGTATCTACTCGAAGATCGACCAGGACGGCCCCAAGCTGTTCGACACCCTGGTCAAGGATGGCGAAAAGGCCGAGAAGCAGGCCAAGAAAGGCGTCGACACTGCGAAAGACACCGCGAAAGATGGCGCCAAGGCGGCCACCTCGCGGGTGACTGACGTGAAGGACCGCGCGCTGGGCAAGTGGAGCGAGCTGGAAGAGGCATTCGACAAGCGCCTGAACAGCGCGATCTCGCGTCTTGGCGTGCCGAGCCGCAACGAGATCAAGGCACTGCATCAGCAAGTCGATACCCTGACCAAGCAGATCGAGAAACTCACCGGCGCTTCGGTGACCCCGATCTCCAAGCGCGCTCCGGCGACCAAGGCGGCTGCGGCCAAGCCAGCGGCGAAACCCGCTGCGAAGCCTGCAGCCAAACCGGCGGCGAAAACCGCGGCGGCCAAGCCTGCAGCCAAGACGGCAGCGGCCAAGCCTGTTGCAGCCAAGCCAGCGGCCAAGCCGGCTGCTGCGAAGACCGCAGCGGCCAAACCGGCTGCGAAACCGGCGGCTGCCAAGCCCGCCGCCAAGCCTGCCGCGAAACCGGCGGCCAAGCCTGCAGCAGCGAAGAAACCAGCGGTGAAGAAAGCCGCGGCGCCCAAGCAGGAAGCGCTGAAGCTGGCACCGTCGTCGGCCAATGGCGCAGCACCGGCCGCGAGCGCTGCTCCAGCAGCCAGCAGCGCCCCGGCGCCGACCACTCCGGCAGCAGCACCGGCACCAACCAGCCAGTCCTGATCACAGGCGGCTGGAAACAAGACGCCCGGCTCAGTGCCGGGCGTTTTGTTTTGTCCTTGCGGGCCTCATCGCTGGCAAGCCAGCTCCCACAAGGTTTTGCACAGACCAGGACTCTTCAGGTGTGTCAGGAGGACTACATTCCCCAGGCTGCCAGAAATCCCTGTGGGAGCTGGCTTGCCAGCGATGAGGCCCTGACAGGCGACACAGGTCAGCCCTCCAGGTACCTCAGGGCCAGCTGTTCCGCCGCCTGCCGCGACGGTGCCTCCAGGTGCGGCGCCACCAGCATCATGATCTGGTACACCACCACACCCACTTCCGCCTCCCGCGCCAGCACCCGCTGGTAATCCAGCGAGAACAACAGCGTCAGGGTGATCTGCTCCACCAGTTGCCCCAGTGCACGGGTATCGCTGGTCACCTGGCCCTGGGCCTTGAGACTGGCGAGCAGCGCTGCGAGCGTGCGCTTGAGCGAGTTGAGCAGCGTGCGCATGCCCCGCGCGAGCTTCGGCAGGCGCCCGGTCAGGTTCGACAGGTCCTGGAACAGGAAGCGGTACTGCGCCATGCGCTCGACGATCAGGTGCAGGAACAGCCAGTAGTCCTCGGCATCCAGGCGCACCTCCAGCGGCGGGTCGAGCAGCGGTGTCAGTTCCTCCTCGAAGCGCTCGAACAGGCCCAGCACCAGCGGTTCCTTGCCGTGGAAGTGGTAGTACAGGTTGCCGGGACTGATGCCCAGTTCGTTGGCGATCTCCAGGGTCGAGACATTCGGCTCGCCCTGCTGGTTGAACAGCAGCAGGGCGCATTCGAGGATGCGGTCGCGGGTCTTCATCCAGTCCTCTGATCAGCGCACCAGCACGTATTGGCCGGGTGCGGGTTCCATGGCCGGGTAGCTGGCGCTGCCCAGGGTCGTGCCGGTTTCACGCAGCGCGCCGGAGCGCGCCTGGATCCACTCCAGCCACAGCGGCCACCAGCTGCCGTCGGTCTTCTCGGCGTCGTAGTACCAGGCCCGCGGGTCGCTGCTCAGCTTGGGGTTGGCCACGTAGTGCGCCTTGGGATTGCCTGGCGGGTTGATGATGCTCTGCACGTGGCCGCTGTTGGACAGCACGAAGCGTCGATCGCCCCCCAGCAGCAGGGTCGAGCGATACACCGCGTCCCATGGGGTGATGTGGTCGTTGTGGCCGGCCACGTGGAAGCTGTCGACGGTGATCTTCTGCAGGTCGATCGGCGTGCCGCAGACCTCCAGCCCGGCCGCGTGGGCCAGCGGGTTGTACTTGAAGAAGTCCAGCAGGTCGCCGTGCAGCGCCGCCGGCAGGCGCGTGCTGTCGTTGTTCCAGTAGAGGATGTCGAACGGCGGCGGGGTCTTGCCCAGCAGGTAGTTGTTGATGAAGTAGTTCCACACCAGGTCGTTGGGGCGCATCCAGGCGAACACCCGGCTCATCTCGCCGCCATCCAGCACGCCATGCTGATAGGAGCGGCGCTTGGCCGCTTCGAGGGTCTGCTCGTCGGCGAACAGGCTGGCCGGGCTGTCCATCTGGCTGTCGAGCAGGCTGACCAGGTAGGTGGCACTGTGCACCCGGCGCAATTGCCGCTTGGCCTGCAGGTGGCCTTGCAACGCGGCCATGGTCAGGCCGCCGGCGCAGGCGCCCATCAGGTTGACGTCGCGGCTGCCCGTGATGGAGCGGCAGGCGTTCAGTGCCTCTTCCAGTGCGCTGACATAGCTCGACAGGCCCCACTCGCGGTGCCGCGGGTCCGGGTTGCGCCAGCTGACCATGAACACCTGCAGGCCGCTCTTCAGCATGTACTGCACGTAGCTGTTGGTCGGCTTCAGGTCGAAGATGTAGAACTTGTTGATCTGTGGCGGTACCACGAGCATCGGTCGGGCGTACTGTTTCTCGCTCATCGAGCGGTACTGGATCAGCTCCAGCAGCTCGTTGCGAAACACCACCGCGCCCGGGGTGGTGGCGAGGTTGCCGCCGACCTCGAAGGCATCCCGGGCCACCTGGCGCGGCATGCCGTTGTTGTGGCGCAGGTCGTCGAGCAGGTGGCCGACACCGCGCACCAGGCTCAGCCCGCCGGAGTTGAACAGCTCCTTCAGCGCCAAGGGGTTGAGCAGGGTATTGCTCGGCGACACGGCATCGTTGAGCAGGGTGAAGAGGAAGTGCGCGCGGGCGCGGTCGTCCTCGGCCAGCTGGCTTTCGTCGATCCACTGGCGGGTCTGTTTCTGCCAGCTCAGGTAGGCCTGCAGGCCACGCCGGTAGAACGGATTGAGGCTCCAGGCCGGGTCGCTGAAGCGGCTGTCGCGCTGGCTGGGTTGGTGCAGGGTGTCGCCGAGCAGCACGCGGCCCAGCTGGCCACCCAGTTCGAGCATGTGCCGCGCCGTGTACAGCGGATGGCGCAGGCCATGGCGACCGACGTTGCGCAGGGTCGAGACCAAGTCGCGACCCCTCAGGCCGGTGATCGCGTTCTGGATGTTGATCGTGGTGGCGGGGTTGCTGGCCACCGCTTTGGGTTTGTCTTTCATCAGGCAACACTCCGTCGTCGAGCCATCGACAAACTGAACCAGGGCAAATGAGCGACTCCACCTCGACCATGCGCCCACGTACTCCGGCGTTCCTGCCGGACGTGCGGGCGATGAGGTGCGGTTCAGGCGCTCGGGGCGGGCCGAGGGTGCATGACGGCGCGTTGGCGCTCCTCCTGGAGGAACTTCATGATGATTGGCGCCACGGCCTCGGCACGGGTAATCAGAAACAAATGTCCATCGTCGATTATGTGTAGCTGGGCATTGGGAATTCGCCAAGCCAGGAAGCGCATGTTTATCAGCGGAATCAGCGGGTCGTCGTCACCGGCCAGCACCAGGGTGGGTTGCTGGATCTTGTGTAGCCAGTGGGCGCTGGTCCAGCCGAGACCGGCGAACAGCTGCCAGTAGTAGCCGAGCTTGCCGCCGGAACGCACCTTGGCGGCGTGGGACAGCGCCAGGTCCGGATCGCGGCGGAAGGCACCACCGTAGATCAGCGGGGCGATGCGGATCACATGGGATGGCTGCACGTAGCGCCGCGGGCTGGCCATCATCCACAGCACCTTGGGCTTGCCCGGGACCATCACCGCGCCGGCGGCGGTGGCGGCCAGCACCAGCTTCTTGCAGCGCTCGGGATAGTCGTGGGCGAACTGCTGGGCCAGGGCGCCGCCCCAGGACACGCCGATGGCGTTGACCTGGCCGTAGTCGAGGTAATCGAGCATGCGCGCGGCCAGCTTGGCCAGTCCGGGAAAGCGGTAGGGGTGCCTGGGCGTCGACGAACCGCCGACCCCGGGCACGTCGAAGGCGATGACTTCGAGGTCCGGGTCCAGGGCCTGGATAAAGGGAAAGACCAGCTCAAGGTTGGCGCCGATACCGTTGAAGATCAGCAACGGCGTCAAGTGCGGCTTGCCGGGGCGAACCGCGGTGCGGAGGGTCTGGCCATCCAGGTCGACGGTTCGGAAGATGTACGGTTGCGGCATGCGCGGACCCTGTTGGCTAATGGCGCGCCGCCGGCGTCAGGCCGGCGGCGCAGTGGTTTCAACGTTCGTGGACGTAGGTGCCCGGTGACATTTCGCCGGCCGGATACGCCTTGTTGCCCAGCACGCCCGGCGCAGGCTTCAGCTCGCCGGAGCGCTCGCCCAGCCAGTTCTGCCAGTACAGCCACCAGGAGTCGGTGTGCTTGTTGGAGTTTTCCTGCCAGTCGTTGGCGTTGGCTGGCATTTCCTTGCTGGTCATGTAGCGCGCCTTGGGGTTGCCCGGCGGGTTGAGGATGCTCTGGATGTGTCCACTGTTGGACAGCAGGAACTCCACGTTGCCGCCAAACAGCTGCGCCGATTTGTAGCAGGACTGCCACGGCGTGATGTGGTCGGCGGTGCCGGCGACGCAGAAGATGTCGGTGGTGACCTGCTTCAGGTCGATCGGCGTGCCGCAGACTTCCAGGGCGTTGGGCCGGGTCAGCGGGTTGTTCTTGAACATCTCGATCAGGTCGCCGTGGAAGGCTGCGGGCAGGCGCGTGGTGTCGTTGTTCCAGAACAGGATGTCGAACACCGGCGGCTCGTTGCCCAGCAGGTAGTTGTTGACCCAGTAGTTCCAGATCAGGTCGTTGGGGCGCATCCAGGCGAATACCTTGGCCATGTCGCGGCCTTCGAGGACCCCGGCCTGGTAGGAGTGGCGCTTGGCCGCTTCGAGGGTCTGCTCGTCGACGAACAGGGCGACCTGGGTGTCGAGGGTGGTGTCCAGCACGCTGACCAGCAGGGTCAGGGCGTTGACCTTGCGCTCGCCCAGCGCCGCGTAGTGGCCCACCAGCGCGGTGCAGGTGATGCCGCCGGAGCAGGCACCGAGCATGTTCAGGTCGTCGCTGCCGGTAATGGCCAGGACCACGTCGACCGCTTCCTTCAGCGCATCGATGTAGGTCGACAGGCCCCACTCGCGTTGTGCCTTGGTCGGGTTGCGCCAGCTGATGATGAAGGTCTGCTGGGTGGAGCGCAGGCAGAAGCGCGCCAGGCTCTTTTCCGGACTGAGGTCGAAGACGTAGAACTTGTTGATCTGCGGCGGCACCACCAGCAGGGGACGCTCGTGCACCTGCTCGGTGATCGGGCTGTACTGGATCAGTTCCAGCACGTCGTTGCGGTACACCACCGAGCCTTCGCTGGTGCCGAGGTTCTTGCCGACCTCGAAGGCGTCCATGTTCACCTGGCTCGGCATGCCGCCGTTGTTGACCATGTCCTTGGCCAGGTTGGACAGGCCGTCGAGCAGGCTCTTGCCGCCGGTCTCGAAGAAGCGCTTGACCGCCGCCGGGTTGGCCATGGTGTTGGTCGGTGCCATGGCTTCGGTCATCAGGTTGATGACGAAATGGGCGCGGCTGATATCGGTCTCGGACATGCTGCTGTCGCCGACCCAGTCATGCAGCTCCTTGCGCCAGGCCAGGTAGGTCTGCAGGTAGCGGCGATAAAGAGGGTTCTGGCTCCAGGCCGGATCGTTGAAGCGACGATCGTCGCTTTCCGGCTGCAGGCTGGATTTACCGAAGATCACGTCCTTCAGCTCCATGCCGAAGTGCGCGACGTGCTTGGCGCTGTGCAGCGGTTGCCGGATGGCCTGGCGCAGCACCATGCGGGCAGAAGTCAGCAAATCCTTGCGGCGCAAGCCTATGACCGGGTTCAGACCCAGGGTGTTTTCCGAGGCTTGGCGCTGCAGGTCATCGTTACTCTTGTTGCTCATCTACGACGCTCCGTTGTCCTGAGACGAGTACCGGACCGGCTGTTCGAAGCCCGGTACTGCTGCTCGGGTGACCAGTGATAACGAGTTGCGATCCTGCGGCCGGCGGTGAGCAGCGGTGAGCGTTGCGGGTAGTTGCCGCGTGTGAAGACTGCCTGCTTTCGCTCGCGTTCTCGACCAACCGGCCCGTTCTCCATCTTCCGTTGGAAGGATGCAGAGAACCTGCCAGATCCATTGGTTACCCGACTTTCCATCAATGCGCAAGCCGGCCAGATGCTGGCCGGTGCCGCAGGCATTCAAGCAGATCGAGTTAGAAAATGCGCTCTAAAACAGGAGAGTGCCGGACTAGAGCATCAGCTTGATGACCGACTCGGACGGGTCGCGGGACTTGCCGGCGGCGGCGAGATCCTTGAGGTATTCGGCCCACAGTTCGTCCTGGCGCAGGCAGAGTTGCTCGAGGTATTCCCAGGTGAACAGGCCGCTGTCGTGGCCGTCGTCGAAGCTCAGTTTCAGTGCGTACTGGCCGGCCGGTTCGATCTTGTCCAGGCCTACGTCGATCTTGCCAAACTGCAGGATCGGATTGCCGTGGCCCTGCACTTCGGCGGACGGCGAATGGACGCGGAGGAATTCGGCGGGGAGGGTGTAGACCTCGTCGGGACCGTAGGTGAGGCGCAGGGTCTTCGAGGCTTTGTGCAGGTTGATGGCGGTGGGCAGGCGGGACATGGCGGGCTTCCTGGTACAGGCGGTAGGCTGCGTGCAGCTTACCGCCTGATGCGTGGCGCTTACAGGATGTAGCGCGACAGGTCTTCGTTCTGTGCCAGTTCACCGAGGTGGCTGTTCACATACTCGGCGTCGATGCGGATCGGCGCTTCGCTGTGGGCGCTGGCCAGGTCGCCGGCGCTGAACGACACCTCTTCGAGCAGGCGCTCCAACAGGGTGTGCAGGCGACGGGCACCGATGTTCTCGGTCTTCTCGTTGACCTGCCAGGCGATCTCGGCCAGGCGCTTGATGCCTTCCGGGACGAACTCGATGTTCAGGCCTTCGGTCTTCAGCAGCTCGCTGTATTGCAGGGTCAGCGATGCGTGCGGCTCGCTCAGGATGCGCTCGAAGTCTTCCGGGCTCAGGGCCTTGAGCTCGACGCGGATCGGCAGGCGGCCTTGCAGCTCCGGCACCAGGTCGCTCGGCTTGCTCAGGTGGAACGCGCCGGAGGCGATGAACAGGATGTGGTCGGTCTTGACCATGCCCAGCTTGGTGTTGACGGTGCAGCCTTCGATCAGCGGCAGCAGGTCGCGCTGCACGCCTTCGCGGGAGACATCGGCGCCGCCGACGTTGCCACGCTTGGCCACCTTGTCGATCTCGTCGATGAACACGATGCCGTGCTGCTCGACCGCTTCCAGGGCCTTGGCCTTGAGTTCTTCCTCGTTGACCAGGCGCCCGGCTTCCTCGTCACGCACCAGCTTGAGCGCTTCCTTGACCTTGAGCTTGCGGCTCTTGCGCTTGCCCTTGCCCATGTTGGCGAACAGGTTCTGCAGCTGGCTGGTCATTTCTTCCATGCCCGGCGGCGCGGAAATGTCGACGCCCATGGCTTCGGCCACTTCGATCTCGATTTCCTTGTCGTCCAGCTGGCCTTCGCGCAGGCGCTTGCGGAACAGCTGGCGGGTGTTGGAGTCCTGGGTCGGCGCCGGGTCTTCGTTGAAGCCGGCGCGGGCGGGTGGCAGCAGGGCGTCGAGGATGCGGTCCTCGGCGGCGTCCTCGGCGCGGTGGCGCACGCGGACCATCTCCTGCTCGCGGAGCATCTTGATCGCGGCATCGGCGAGGTCGCGGATGATCGACTCGACGTCACGGCCGACATAGCCGACCTCGGTGAACTTGGTCGCTTCGACCTTGATGAACGGTGCGTTGGCCAGCTTGGCCAGGCGCCGGGCGATCTCGGTCTTGCCCACGCCGGTAGGGCCGATCATCAGGATGTTCTTCGGCGTCACTTCGGCACGCAGCTCGGCGGGGAGCTGCATGCGCCGCCAGCGGTTGCGCAGGGCGATGGCGACGGCACGCTTGGCGTCGTCCTGGCCGATGATGTGGCGGTTGAGTTCGTGGACGATCTCGCGGGGGGTCATGGACATGGTATGTGGTGGTCCCGTGGCGGTGGATTCAGCGTGGAAAAGCCCGGCGATGTATCCGGGCGCCAGAACAGCTGAATCACTCGGCCAGGTCCTGCTCCTCGATGGTCAGGTTGTGGTTGGTGAACACGCAGATGTCACCGGCGATGTTCAGGGCGGTCTCGGCGATTTCCCGGGCCGACAGCTCGGTCTTCTGCAGCAGTGCACGGGCCGCGGCCTGGGCGTAGGCGCCGCCGGAGCCCATGGCGATCAGGCCGTCTTCCGGCTCGACCACGTCACCGTTGCCGGTGATGATCAGCGAGGCGTCCTTGTTGGCGACTGCCAGCATGGCTTCCAGGCGGCTCAGGGAACGGTCGGTACGCCATTCCTTGGCCAGTTCGACGGCGGCACGGATCAGGTGGCCCTGGTGTTTTTCCAGCTGGCCTTCGAATCGTTCGAAGAGGGTGAAGGCGTCGGCGGTGGCACCGGCGAAACCGGCGATGACCTGGCCGTGGTACAGGCGACGCACTTTCTTGGCGTTGCCTTTCATCACGGTGTTGCCGAGGGAAACCTGGCCGTCGCCGCCCATGACGACTTTGCCGTGGCGACGAACAGAAACGATGGTGGTCAAGGGAGAGTCTCCACGCAGCGGGGCGAAAATGCCTGTGCAGACTCATATGGGGGTGGGGGGAAATATTTCAACCTTGGGGGATGGGCGGTGCGACCTTGGTCTGAGGCCCGAGAGAGCGACGCGTACCCTGTAGGAGCGGGTTCACCCGCGATTGCGCTAGTGAATCCACCATCGCCATCGCGGGTAAACCCGCTCCTACAGGGGGAGAAGTACAGGCCTGGAATCAGCCCTCGTGGCTGATATGCCCATCCACCACGGTATAGCGCACGGCGCCCGGCAGGCAGTGGCCGATGAACGGGCAGTTGTCGCCCTTCGAACGCCATTGCTCGCCCGCCACGGTGGACGCCTTCGGATCGAACAGCACCAGGTCGGCTGCGGCGCCTACCTTCAGTTCGCCCGCCGGCAGGCGCAGCGCCGCGGCAGGGCCTGCAGACAGGCGCTGGAGCAGGGTCGGCAGGTCGAGCAGGCCGTCTTCCACCAGGGTCAGAGCCAGCGGCAGCAACAATTCGACACTGCTGATGCCCGGCTCGGTGGCACCGAATGGGGCCAGCTTGGCGTCCCGCTCGTGGGGCTGGTGATGGCTGGAAATCGCCTGGATCACGCCGGATTTCACCGCTTCGCGCAGACCGTCGCGGTCGGCGCGGGTACGCAGCGGCGGTTGCACGTGGTACAGGCTGGAGAAGTCCACCAGCGCTTCGTCGGTGAGGATCAGCTGGTACAGGGCCACGTCGGCGGTCACCGGCAGGCCGCGGGCCTGGGCCTGGGCGATCAGCTGCGCGCCACGGGCGCTGGTCAGCTGGCTGAAATGCGCACGCACGCCGGTCTGTTCCACCAGCAGCAGGTCGCGGGCCAGGGCCACGGTTTCCGCGGTTTCCGGAATGCCCGGCAGGCCGAGGAAGCTGGCCATGGCGCCTTCGTGGGCCAGGCCGCCAGCGGCCAGGTCACGGTCCTGGGAGTGGAACACCACGGTCAGGTCGAAGGTGGCCGCGTATTCCAGCGCCCGGGCCAGGGTCCGGGTGTTGCGGAAGCTTTCCAGGCCGTTGCCGAAGGCCACGCAGCCGGTGTCGCGCAGGGCTACCAGTTCGGCCAGTTGCTCGCCTTCCAGGCCCTTGCTCAGGGCACCGATCGGGAACACCTTGGCATGGCCGGCTTCGCGGGCGCGGTCGAGGATCAGTTCGGCGACTGCCGGGGTGTCCAGCACCGGTTTGGTGCGTGGCGGGCAGCACAGGCTGGTCACGCCACCGGCGGCGGCGGCGCGGGTCTCGCTGGCGATGGTGCCCTTGCGGCTGTAGCCCGGCTCGCGCAGGGAGACACTGAGGTCGACCAGGCCCGGCGCGACCACCAGGCCGGCGCCGTCGATGCTGCGGACCGCGGTGAAGCCGGCGGGGGCGGCGCCGAGGGCGACGATCTTGCCGCTGTCGACGTGCAGGTCGGTGACCTGGTCCAGGCCGCTGTTGGGGTCGATGACCCGGGCGCCGAGGATGCTGAGGGTCACTGGGCGTTCTCCTGCTCGAATTGACGTTGGGCGTTCTGCCCGCTCATGGCCATGGACAGTACCGCCATGCGCACGGCGATACCGTAGGTGACCTGGTTGAGGATCACCGAGTGGGCGCCGTCGGCCACCGCCGACTCGATTTCCACGCCACGGTTGATCGGTCCCGGGTGCATCACGATGGCATCCGGCTTGGCCCCGGCCAGGCGCGCGGTGGTCAGGCCGAACAGGCGGTAGAACTCACCCTCGCTGGGCAGCAGGCCGCCGGCCATGCGCTCGCGCTGCAGGCGCAGCATGATTACCACGTCGACGTCCTTCAGGCCTTGGGCCAGGTCGGTGTAGACCTTCACCCCGTACTGCTCGATACCTACCGGCAGCAGGGTTTTCGGGCCGATCACGCGGATGTCCGGGCAACCGAGGGCTTTCAGTGCCAGCATGTTCGAGCGCGCTACCCGCGAGTGCAGGATGTCGCCGACGATGGCCACCGAGAGATTCTCGAAGCCGCCCTTGTGGCGACGAATGGTCAGCATGTCGAGCATGCCCTGGGTCGGGTGGGCGTGGCGGCCATCGCCGCCGTTGATGATCGCCACCTCCGGGCAGACGTGCTCGGCGATGAAGTGCGCGGCGCCGGAGTCGGCGTGGCGCACCACGAACATGTCGGCAGCCATGGCTTCGAGGTTGCGCAGGGTGTCGAACAGGGTCTCGCCCTTGCTGGTCGAGGAGGTCGACACATTGAGGGTGATCACGTCCGCCGACAGGCGCTGGGCGGCCAGTTCGAAGGTGGTGCGGGTGCGGGTGGAGTTCTCGAAGAACACGTTGCACACGGTCTTGCCGCGCAGCAACGGGACTTTCTTCACCGCCCGGGCGCCGACTTCGAGGAACGAGTCGGCGGTGTCGAGGATTTCGGTGAGCAGCTCGCGGGGCAGGCCGTCGAGCGAGAGGAAATGGCGCAGCTGGCCCTGATCGTTGAGCTGCAGCGGGCGCTTGGCGTCGATTGGCGTCATCGCGGGGGACTCTTAAAGGGCGGAAGCGGAGGCGAGGTCCTGGCGCTCTAGGGCGAGCGGCGCGGGGCCGAGCAATTTTACCCGTTCATGGGGGGCCAGGGACAGGGTCGCGCCAACCACGTTCGGACGGATCGGCAACTCGCCGGCATCGAGGTCGAGCAGGCAGACCAGGGTCACGCTGGCCGGACGGCCATAGTCGAACAGCTCGTTGAGGGCGGCGCGGATGGTCCGGCCGCTCATCAGCACGTCGTCCACCAGCACCAGGTGCTGGCCTTCGATCTCGAACGGCAGCTCCGACGGACGGACCTGCGGGTGCAGGCCGTTCTGGCTGAAGTCGTCGCGGTAGAAGGACACGTCGAGCGTGCCGAGGGCGCTGTCGTTGCCCAGTTCGTCCAGCAGCGCCTGGGCTACCCAGACACCACCGGTACGGATACCGATGAAACGCGGTTCGGCGATGTTGCGGCGGCTCAGATGGGCGCGAAGATCGACGGCCATCTGCCGGATCAGGTCGGCGGGATTGGGTAGGCTCATGCTTGCTCCTCAAAAGGCCGGGGCAGTGGGCTGGCCCGACTTGAAACCAATGAATCGGGGATTACGACGCGGTATTGGCCTCCAGCCAGCCTTGCAGGAGCAGGGCGGCGGCGATGGCATCGACCGGGTTGTCGCGGTAACTGCCACGCTGGCCGCCACGGGCCATGCGCTCGCCCTTGGCCTCGAAGGTGGTCAGGCGTTCGTCGTGGGTATGTACCGGCAGGTTGAAGCGGCCGTTCAGGCGCCGGGCGAACTTCTCGGCGCGGTCACTCATTTCACTCGGGGTGCCGTCCATGTTCAGGGGCAGGCCGACCACCAGGGCATCGGGCTTCCACTCCTTGATCAGCTTTTCCACCTGGGCCCAGTCCGGCACGCCGTTCTGCGCCTTCAGCGTGCACAGCTCGCGGGCCTGGCCGGTGATGACCTGGCCGACGGCGACGCCGATCTGCTTGCTGCCGTAGTCGAAGCCCAGCAGCAGTCGAAGCTCGGCCATCAGGCGTGCCCCGCCTGGCTGGTGAGCAGGTGCAGGTTGATGCCCAGGCGCGCGGCGGCGGCATCGAGGCGCAGCTCGGTGGCCATGCCGAAGAGGATCTCGGGGTCGAACGGGCAGTTCAGCCAGGCGTTGTCGGCCAGTTCGGCCTCCAGTTGCCCCGCCTCCCAACCGGCATAGCCGAGGGTGATCAGGCTCTGGCGCGGGCCGCTGCCGTTGGCGATGGCGAACAGCACGTCCTGGGAGGTGGACAGCGCCAGGTCATCCAGCTGGATGGTCGCCTGGTAGGACTTCTCGTTGGTGTGCAGCACGAAACCGCGGTCGGTCTGTACCGGCCCGCCGACATAGATCGGCACGTTCAGGCTGGAGGGCGACGGTTCTTCCTCGGGGCGCAGTTGTTCGAGGATGTCGGCCAGGTTCAGCTCCTGCGGACGGTTGATCACCAGGCCCATGGCACCGTTGGCGTTGTGCTCGACGATGTAGGTCAGGGTCTGGGCAAAGTTCGGATCCGCCATGTGCGGCATGGCGATCAGGAACTGATGCTTGAGGTAACTCGGGCTGAAATTTTTCATACCCGGTAGTGTGGCGGCGAGGCGCCGGGCTGACAAGCTGCGCTGTCGTTAATTGCTGGACAGGCGGTCGCCCCGGGCAAAGCGCCAGGTGCGGATGATTTCCAGGCGGTCGATATCCGACAGGTCGCCGGTGAACGGCGCGAAAGGCGCGGCCAGGCGCACGATGCGCTGCGCTGCCTGGTCCAGCAGCGGCTGGCCGGACGACTCCAGCACCAGCACTTCATAGAGCGAGCCATCGCGGTTGATCGAGACCATCAGTCGCAGGCTGCCGTAGATCTGCTGGCGACGGGCTTCGTCGGGGTAGTTGAGGTTGCCGATGCGCTCGACCTTCTTGCGCCACTCGTCCTTGTACCAGGCGCCCTTGTCGCGCATGGTCGAGGCGGCGCTGAGGCGGTGGATGCGCGGGCGCTTGGCGTACAGTTGTTGCTCGTTGGCCAGTTCGGCTTCGAGGCTGGCGATCTGGTCGGACAGCTGCGAGCTGTCGAAGTCCGGGGCTGGCGCCTTCGGTGCTTCCTTGGGCTTGGCTTCCTTGGGCGCAGGCTGCACTTTCTGCGGCTTGGGTGCGACGGTGGTGACGGCAGCCTTGGCCGGCGGAGGCGGCACTTCTTCCTTGCGCGAGGCGGGTGGCGGCGTGACCTCGTTCACCTTGCTGTCCTGGAACGGCGCCACCTCGGTGGTCTTCGGTACTTCCGCCTTGTCCAGGGTGCCGCTGCCCTGCTGGTTCTCCTGGGCGAGGAAGTCGGCCTGCTTGGGCTTCACCTCGCTCTTGAACATCGCCAGGGTGATGTCCATGGTGCGGCGGATCTCTTCCGGCTTGGTAATGCTGAAGCTCACCCCGAGGATCAGCGCCAGGTGCAACAGCGCCGCCACGAACAGGGTAAAGCCCAGGCGGTCCGCCGCGCGGACGCGGGGCGGAGCGAAGTCGGCAGGGATATCGGCGGGAAGGGTCATCTGTCGAAGCCGGCGAAGCGGGCTGCCAGGTCAAAATGGACCGGCATGATAACCCACTCCGCAGGTTTTCCTCTTGTCGTCGGTCAGCGTGCCTTCAACTGGCGATCGATGGCATCCATCAGTTGCCCGCCGATGTCGGTGTTGTAGGCGGCATCGATTTCGCGGATGCAGGTCGGGCTGGTGACATTGATTTCGGTGAGGTAGTCGCCGATCACGTCGAGGCCGACGAACAGCAGGCCCTTCTCACGCAGGCTCGGGCCGACCTGGGCGGCGATCCAGCGGTCGCGGTCGGTCAGCGGACGGGCTTCGCCGCGGCCACCGGCGGCCAGGTTGCCCCGGGTCTCGCCGCTGGCCGGGATGCGCGCCAGGCAGTACGGCACCGGCTCGCCGTCGATCATCAGGATGCGCTTGTCGCCATCCTTGATCTCCGGCAGGAAGGCCTGCGCCATGATCTGCTGCTGGCCGTGCTGGGTCAGGGTTTCGAGGATCACCGACAGGTTGGGATCGCCCGGGCGGTGGCGGAATACCGAGGCACCGCCCATGCCGTCCAGCGGCTTGAGGATGACGTCGCCGTGCGTCGCGGCGAATTCACGCAGGATATCGGCGCGGCGGCTGACCAGGGTCGGTGCCATGCACTGCGGGAAGCGCGTGGCGAACAGCTTCTCGTTGCAGTCGCGCAGGCTCTGTGGGCGGTTGACCACCAGCACGCCCTCGGCTTCGGCCTGCTCCAGCAGGTAGGTGCTGTAGACGAATTCCAGGTCGAAGGGCGGGTCCTTGCGCATCAGGATCACGTCCAGCTCGGCCAGCGGGCTGTCCTGCTCGGCGTCCAGCTCGAACCATTTTTCCGGGTTGGCGAAGACTTTCAGCGCACGCATCCGCCCGCGGGCCTGGCCGGCACCCAGGTAAAGGTCCTTCTGTTCCAGGTAGAACAGCTCCCAGCCGCGTTCCTGGGCGGCCAGCAGCATGGCCAGCGAGCTGTCCTTCTTGTAGGAGATGGACGCGATGGGGTCCATGACAATGCCGAGGCGAACGCTCATGGGGGTAAATCCTCTCGGCGGCGCGGGGCCGCGGTGGTTCGAATGAAAAGTGGCTCAGGGTGGCGCTCGCGACGCTGGCGGTCAAGGGAAAAACGCAGCCGGCGTGGCTCGATGGAATGCACCCCCTGAGTGTGCTAAAAATGCGTGGCAGGTGGCCGGCATGGCGCTATCCGACAGTTATTGGTAGAGCGAATATGGTTCAGCCCGACGCGGCATTGAAAGTGATGGTGATCGACGATTCCAAGACGATTCGCCGCACCGCCGAGATGCTCCTGAGCGAAGCGGGGTGCGAGGTCATCACCGCCATCGACGGTTTCGATGCCTTGGCCAAGATCGTCGACCACCGCCCCGGCATCATCTTCGTCGACGTGCTGATGCCACGCCTGGACGGTTACCAGACCTGCGCGCTGGTCAAGCACAACAGCGCCTTCAAGGACACCCCGGTGATCATGCTTTCGTCCCGCGACGGCCTGTTCGACAAGGCCCGCGGGCGTATCGTCGGTTCCGACCAGTTCCTCACCAAGCCGTTCAGCAAGGAAGAACTGCTGGAAGCGATCCGTGCCCACGTGCCGGGTTTCACCGCCGAAGAACAACACGCACCCTGACGCCAGCGCCTGCGCGCCGGCATCTTGCCTTTCATGGGGAACAAGATGGCCCGAATTCTCATCGTCGACGACTCGCCGACCGAAATGTACAAGCTCAGCGGCATGCTGGAAAAACACGGGCACCAGGTGCTCAAGGCGGTCAATGGCGCCGACGGCGTGGCCCTGGCCGCCCAGGAAAAGCCCGATGCGGTGCTGATGGACATCGTCATGCCCGGCATGAACGGCTTCCAGGCCACCCGCCAGCTGAGCAAGGACCCGGCGACCAAGGATATCCCGGTCGTCATCGTCACCACCAAGGACCAGGAAACCGACAAGGTCTGGGGCACTCGCCAGGGTGCCAAGAGCTACCTGGTCAAGCCGGTGGACGAAGACGACCTGATCCGCGTCCTCAACGACGTCCTCACCGCTTGACCCGCGGGGCCATGGGCGAGTCGCTGACGGCCTTCGAGCTGCTGCTGGACATCGACCGGCGCTGCCGCCTGCTGGCCGCGGACCTGCCACTGCAGGAAACCCGCCTGCAAACCTGGAGCGGCATCGGCTTTCGCCTGGGCGAGCACTGTTTCGTCGCGCCCATGGGCGAGGTCGCCGAAGTCCTCACTGCGCCGCGCCTGAGCCGGATTCCCGGGGTCAAGCCGTGGGTCGCCGGGGTCACCAACCTGCGCGGCCAGTTGCTGCCGGTCACCGACCTTGGTGGTTTCCTCGGCCTGGAAGCGGGCACCAGCCGCAAGCAACGGCGGGTGCTGGTGGTCGATCATGACGAACTGCTCACTGGCCTGCTGGTGGACGAAGTGCTCGGTTTGCAGCACTTCGCCCTCGACGGCCTGGAGCTGGCACCGCCGTCGCCCCTGCTCGGCAGCGCCGCGCCGTTTATCCAGGGGCATTTCCAGCGGGAACACTGTTGGGGAATCTTCAGCCCCTTCGCCCTGGCCCAGGCCCCGGGCTTTCTCGATGTCGCGCTGTAAAGGAACGCCAGACCCGTGACCCAGCCCAAGTTCGCCAGTGCCGTCAAGACTTCCCGCAGCAGCGCGCAGATCGCCGCGCTGTTCGTCGTGCTGATCCTGTCGATCATCCTGCTGTTCGCCAACTTCGCCTACCTCAATACCCAGGCCAACCACGACAAGCAGTACATTGGCCACGCCGGCGAACTGCGCGTGCTGTCCCAGCGCATCGCCAAGAACGCCACCGAGGCGGCCTCCGGAAAGACCGTGGCGTTCCGCCTGCTGAGCGAGGCGCGCAACGATTTCGAGCAGCGCTGGGGCTACCTGAAGAAGGGCGACCGCAGCACCGGCCTGCCATCGGCGCCGGTGGCGGTGCGCGGCGAAATGGACGCGGTGCAGCGCGACTGGGAAACCTTGCGCAAGAACACCGACGTGATCCTCGCCAGCGAACAGACCGTGCTGTCCCTGCACCAGGTCGCCGCGACCCTGGCCGAGACCGTGCCGCAACTTCAGGTCGAGTACGAGAAGGTGGTGGAAATCCTCCTGCAGAGCGGCGCGCCCGCCAGCCAGGTGGCCATGGCCCAGCGCCAGGCGCTGCTCGCCGAGCGTATCCTCGGCTCGGTCAACACGGTGCTGGCCGGCGACGACAGCTCGGTGCAGGCCGCCGATGCCTTTGGTCGCGATGCCAGCCGTTTCGGCCAGGTCCTGGAAGGCATGCTTGGCGGCAACCCGGCCTTGCAGATCACCCGCGTCCAGGACCCGGACGCCCGCGCCCGCCTCGGCGAAATCGCCGAACTGTTCCAGTTCGTCGCCGGCTCCGTGGACGAAATCCTCGAGACCTCGCCGGAGCTGTTCCGCGTGCGCGAGGCCGCCGGCAACATCTTCAGCCTGTCGCAAACCCTGCTCGACGAAGCCTCGCGCCTGGCCAACGGCTTCGAGAACCTGGCCAGCGGACGTACCCTGGATACGGTCGGCGGCTACGTGCTGGGCCTGCTGGCGCTGGCCTCGATCATCCTTATCGGCCTGGTGATGGTCCGCGAGACCCATCGCCAGCTCAGCGAGACCGCGGAAAAGAACGAACGCAACCAGCAGGCGATCATGCGCCTGCTCGACGAGATCGAGGACCTGGCCGACGGTGACCTGACCGTCACCGCCTCGGTCACCGAGGACTTCACCGGGGCCATCGCCGACTCCATCAACTACTCCATCGACCAGTTGCGCGACCTGGTGGCGACCATCAACCTCAGCGCCGAGGAAGTCGCCACTGCCGTGGAAGACACGCAGACCACCGCGCACCAGCTGGCCAAGGCCTCCGAGCACCAGGCCCAGCAGATCGCCGATGCGTCGATGGCGGTGGGCGACATGGCCGAGTCCATCGACCGGGTGTCCGGGCACGCCTACGAGTCGGCCAAGGTGGCCGAGCGCTCGGTAGCCATCGCCAACAAGGGCAACGAGGTGGTGCACAACACCATTCGTGGCATGGACAACATCCGCGAGCAGATCCAGGACACGGCCAAGCGGATCAAGCGCCTGGGCGAGTCTTCCCAGGAGATTGGCGATATCGTCGGCCTGATCGACGACATTGCCGACCAGACCAACATTCTGGCCCTCAACGCGGCGATCCAGGCGTCCATGGCCGGTGAGGCCGGGCGTGGTTTCGCCGTGGTGGCGGACGAGGTGCAGCGCCTGGCCGAGCGTTCGTCTTCGGCCACGCGGCAGATCGAGGCGCTGGTGCGGGCGATCCAGGCCGACACCAACGAGGCGGTGATATCCATGGAGCAGACCACTGCCGAAGTGGTGCGCGGCGCGCGTCTGGCCCAGGACGCCGGGGTGGCCCTGGAAGAGATCGAGGGCGTGTCGCAGACCCTGGCCGACCTGATCCTGAGCATTTCCGACGCGGCGCAGTTGCAGACGTCGTCGGCCGGGCAGATTTCCCACACCATGGCGATCATCCAGCAGATCACCTCGCAGACCTCGTCCGGCTCCACCGCCACCGCCGAAAGCATCGGCGACCTGGCGCGGATGGCCAGCGAGATGCGCCGTTCGGTGTCGGGCTTCACCCTGCCGGCTGATCCGCGGTGAACCCGCTTCCACGGGGGCCGCGAAAATTCAATGAGTTATGTGTTGGAAGCAGACATGGCTGACCGGCAAGATTTCGTCGCCCTGGCGTGGGTCAGGGAGGCGATCGACGAGAGTCTCGCGCAGGCGCGCCAAGCGCTGGAGCAGTTCGTCGCGGGGGAAAGCGAAAACCTGGACAACGGCATCGAGCCGCTGCACCAGGTGCGCGGCTGTCTGCTGCTCCTGGAATTCAAGGGCGCGGCGTTGCTGGCCGAGGAAATGGAGCTGCTGGCCCGGGCCTTGGGCGGGGGCCGGGTCGCCGCCCGTAGCGAAGCCCAGGGCGCCTTGTTCCGCGCGCTGGCCCAGTTGCCGCTGTATCTGGAACGCCTGCGGGGTGCCCGCCGCGACCTGCCGCTGCTGGCATTGCCGCTGCTCAACCAGTTGCGCGCCGCCCGCGGCGTCGAGGCACTGGGGGAGAGTGCGCTGGGTGGCGCCGGGGAAAGCTTCGAACTGTCCCTGGATGCGCTGCACGGTCGCCTGTCCGACATGCCCGGCCGGGATGCCATGCGCTCGGTGGTGGCGGCGATCAGCGAAGACCTGCTGCGGATCAAGGAGCGCATCGACCAGTTCGTCCGTGGCGAGCCGCAACAGGCCCGGGAACTGGAGCCGCTGCTCGCGCCGCTGCGGCAGATCGCCGATACCCTGGCCGTGCTCGGCTTCAACCAGCCGCGCCGGGTGATCCTCGACCAGGTGGCGACCCTGCAAGGCATGGTCAGCGGTCAGCGTGCCACGGAACTGCCGCTTTTGCTGGACGTATCCGGGGCCCTGCAATACGCCGAGGCGACCCTCGGCGGCATGGTCGGCTCCATGGAGTCCGCCAACCAGAGCCCGCCGGCCGGCACCGACATCAGCGAGATCCGTCAGCTGGTGCTGGATGAAGCCCATGGCGTGCTGCTGCAGGCCCGCGACCTGATCGCCGACTGCCTCGAAGCCGGCTGGGAGCGCCAGCGCCTGCAACCGCTGCCGGACCTGCTCGGGCAGATCCGTGGCGCACTGGCTATGCTCATGCTGCCGCAACCTGCCGCCGTGGTGCAGCGCTGCACCGATTACCTGCAAGCCCATGTGCTGCAGGCCGAATCCCTGCCCGGCAGCGTTGAGCTGGAGCACCTGGCCGATGTCATCGGCAGCCTCGACTGCTACCTGCAAGCCCTGAGCATCGATCTGCACGCCGAGGTCGAAGGATTGCTCGCCCGCGCACGCCGGGCCCTGGCGGCGCTGGGCTTCCCGGTGCTGGCGCGGCCGGTGCAACTGGCGCCGCTGGCCATCGCGGCGCCGGAGCCGGTGGACGACGAACTGCGCGAGGTGTTCCTCGAAGAAGCCGAGGAAGTCCTCGGCCAACTGGATGAACACTGGCGCCGCTGGCGTGGCGAGGGGCATCCACGCGAGGCGCTGATCGAGCTGCGCCGTGGATTCCATACGCTCAAGGGCAGCGGGCGCATGGTCCGTGCCCTGGTGTTGGCCGAGCTGGCCTGGGCCGGTGAGCACCTGCTCAACCGCATGCTCGAAGGCCGCGTCGGCAGTCGCGACGATGTGCTCAAGGCGATCGGCCAGGCCATGACCCTGATGCCACCGCTGGTCGCCGAGTTCGCCAGCGGCGAGGTGCATGCCCATGCCCATGTCGAGCACCTGGCCAGCCACCTGCATGCCCTGGCGATGAACGATGGCGCGGGCGACGGGGAGGGCGCCGAGGCCCTCGACCCGCAACTGCTGGAGGTCTTCCGCAACGAGGCGCAGACCCACCTGGCCAGCCTCGACGCTTTCCTCGAAGGCGCCGAGATGCACCTGCCGGCACCGGTCAGCGACGACCTGCAACGGGCCCTGCACACCCTCAAGGGCAGCGCGGCGATGGCCGGGGTCACTCCGATCGCCGAGCTGGCCACCGCCCTGGACCTGCTGGCCCGCGAGTTCAAGGCCCACCAGGTAGGCTTAGACCTCGATGAAATCTACCTCCTGCAAATGGCCGAGCCGCTGTTGCGCCGTGGCCTGGACCAGCTCGGCACGACGCCGCTGGCACCGATCAAGGGGGCGGAAATCCTTGTCGAGCAGGTCGACCAGGTGGTCGACGCGCGCCTCCGGGCGCTGCTCGACTCGCCGGACCAGAGCCTGCGCATCAAGCGCGACCCGCAACTGATCGCCAGTTTCCTCGAACAGGGCATGGACATCCTGCTGGATGCCGAGTCCCTGCTGCTGCGCTGGCAGGAGCACCCCGGCGAGCGCCACGAGCTCAACTCGCTGCTGGACGAACTGACAACGCTGGGCCAGAGTGCCCACCTGGCCAACCTGTGGCAGGTCGACGAGCTGTGCGAAGCCCTGCTGGATCTCTACGGCGCCGTGGAAGAAAGCAGCCTGGTGGCCGATGCGCGCTTCTTCGACGAAGCCCAGCAGGCCCACGAAGCCTTGATCAACATGCTCGACCAGATTGCCGCCGGCCAGGAAGTGGAACCTTGCCCGGAGCGCCTGCACGGCCTGCGCGAGCTGCTGGAGCAGGGCCTGGACCCCGCCGCCATGGGCCTGGTGCGACAACACGGCGATGGCACGTCGAGCGTGGTCGCGCTGGATGCGGTCACCCGCGAGCTGGCCGACCAGGAAAGCGATCATGAACTGGTGGCGCTCTTCCTCGAAGAGGCCATCGACGTGCTGGACAGCGCCGACCAGGCCCTCAGGCGCTGGATCGACGAGCCGGAGAACGCCTCGGTGCTGTCCTCGCTGCAGCGCGACCTGCACACCCTCAAGGGCGGCGCGCGGATGGCCGGCATCGGCGCGCTGGACGTGCTCGCCCATGAACTGGAGCTGCTTTACGAAGGCCTGGTGGACCGGCGCTTCAGCCCGTCGCTGGAGCTGGCCAGCCTGTTGCGCGGCAGCCACACCCTGCTGGCGCGGATGCTGGCGCAACTGAGCCAAGGCCATGCCCTGGACTCGGTGGTGGAAAGCCTCGCCGCCCTGCGCGAGTTCCGCCATCACGCCCAGCCGGCGAGCACCGTGGCCAAGGCCGAGCAGCCGGAGCAGGAGGGCGACAAGGAGCTGCTGGAAATCTTCCTCGAAGAAGGCGTGGATATCGTCGAAAGCGCGGCGGCCGCGCTGACCCGCTGGCAGGCCGAGCCGCGCAACGGCGTCGAGGTGGAGAACCTGCTGCGCGACCTGCACACCCTCAAGGGCGGCGCGCGCATGGTGGAAATCGCGCCGATCGGCGACCTCGCCCACGAACTGGAATTCCTCTACGAACACCTCGCCGCCGGCCAGCTGCAACCGAGTCCGGCGCTGTTCAGCCTGTTGCAGAACTGCCATGACCGCCTCGCTCACATGCTCGATGCGGTGCGCCTGCAGCAGCCGCTGCACGCGGCCACGGCGCTGATCGACTACATCCGCAACTTCAGCAGTGCCGCCCTCAGCGACAGCGCTGCCGCCGCGCCGGGCAGCGACAGCGTGCCCGCCGAGGCCCCGGCACCGACCCCGGAGCGGGCGGCGCTGGACATGGTCAAGGTCAACGCCGAGCTGCTCGACGACCTCGGCAACCAGGCCGCCGAGACCTCGATCCTGCGCGGGCGCCTGGAACAGCAGATCAACGACGCCCAGGTCGCCCTCAACGAGATGGAAACCACCCTGGAGCGCATGCGTGACCAGTTGCGGCGCCTCGACACCGAGACCCAGGGCAGCCTGCTCGGGCGCCTGCAGATCGACGGCGATGCCTACGAGGACTTCGATCCGCTGGAGATGGACCGTCACTCGCAGCTCCAGCAACTGTCCCGGGCGCTCTCGGAGTCGGCCTCGGACCTGCTCGACCTGAAGGAGACGCTCGGCGCGCGCAACCAGATGGCGCAGAGCCTGTTGTCGCAGCAGGCGCGGGTCAACAGCGAGCTGCAGGAAGGCCTGATGCGCACGCGCATGGTGCCCTTCGAGCGCCTGGTGCCGCGTTTGCAGCGGGTGGTGCGACAGACCGCCAGCGAGCTGGGCAAGCAGGTCGAGCTGGTGGTGGGCAACGCCGAGGGCGAGATGGACCGCAGCGTCCTCGAACGCATGGTCGCGCCGCTGGAACACATGCTGCGCAACGCCGTCGACCACGGCCTGGAAAGCCGCGAGGCGCGCCTGGCGGCGGGCAAGCCGGAGCAGGGCATGATTGCCCTGAACCTGCTCCACGAGGGCGCCGATATCGTCATCGAGATGTTCGACGACGGCGCCGGGGTACCGCTGGAGGCGGTGCGCAAGAAGGCGATCAAGCGCGGCCTGCTCGATCCGCGCAGCGAACTCAGCGACCACGAGGTGATGCAGTTCATCCTCCAGCCGGGCTTCTCCACCGCCGAGAAGATCACCCAGATCTCCGGGCGCGGCCTGGGTATGGACGTGGTCCATGAAGAGGTCAAGCAGCTCGGTGGCTCGATGGTCATCAGCTCGGTGGCGGGCAAGGGCGCGCGCTTCCTGATCCGCCTGCCGTTCACCGTGTCGGTCAACCGCGCGCTGATGGTGCATTGCGGCGAGGAACAGTACGCCGTGCCGCTCAACGCCATCGACGGCGTGGTGCGGGTGCCGCCGGCGGAACTGGAGGCCTGTTACCGCCTCGATCCGCCGCGCTACGAATATGCCGGGCGCGGTTATGAACTGCGCTACCTCGGCGAGCTGCTGCAAGGCGAGCGCCAGCCGCGCCTGCTGGGGCAGAGCCTGCCGTTGCCGGTGCTGCTGGTGCATGCCCATGACCAGCAGTTCGCGGTGCAGGTGGACAGCCTGTCGGCCAGCCGCGAGATCGTGGTCAAGAGCCTCGGCCCGCAGTTCGCTGCGGTGCAGGGGTTGGCCGGGGCGACCTTGCTTGGCGATGGCCGGGTGGTGCTGATCCTCGACGTGCTGACCCAACTGCGCGGCCTGCATTTGCGCCTGGCGCAGCAGGCGGGTCGGCCGCAGCGGGAGACGCCGCTGCTGACCGGTAGCGGGCCGGCCCGGCCGTTGCTGGTGCTGGTGGTGGACGACTCGGTGACGGTGCGCAAGGTCACCGGGCGCCTGCTGGAGCGTCACGGCATGCACGTGCTGACGGCGAAGGACGGGGTCGACGCCATGGCCGTGCTGGCCGAGCACCGTCCCGACGTGCTGCTGCTGGATATCGAGATGCCGCGGATGGACGGCTTCGAGGTGGCCACCCAGGTGCGCCAGGACCCGCAACTGCACAACCTGCCGATCATCATGATCACCTCGCGTACCGGCCAGAAGCACCGCGACCGGGCCATGGCCATCGGCGTCAACGACTACCTGGGCAAGCCGTACCAGGAATCGGTGCTGCTGCAGAGCATCGCCCGCTGGAGTCATTCCCATGCTTGAGCAAGTTACCCGCAGCGGACGGCGCAGCAGCCTCACCGGGCTGTTGCTGCCGCTGAGCGACCGCAGCCTGGTGCTGCCCAACGTGGCGGTGGCCGAGCTGATCGGTTACCAGCACTGTGCGCCGGCGCCCGACCAGCCCGCCTGGCTGCTGGGCTGGATCGACTGGCGCGGCCTGCGCCTGCCGCTGCTGAGTTTCGAGGCGGCCTGCGGTGGCCAGACCCAGGTCGGCGAGCGGGCGCGGATCGTCGTGCTCAATGCCCTCGGCGGTACCTCGCGCAGCTTCTTCGCCCTGCTGGTGCAGGGTATTCCGCGTTCCTGCAAGCTGGACAGCCAGCTCAACTACGTCGATGTCCCGCTCGGCGCGCTGGAGCTGGCGGCGGTGCAGGTGGGCGAGCAGGTCGCCCGGGTGCCGGACCTGGTGGCGCTGGAAAAGCTGTTGCCGTCGAACTAGAAGTCGCCCCACAGCTGTTGGGCCACGGCCAGTGCTACCACCGGCGCGGTTTCCGTGCGCAGGACCCGCGGGCCGAGGCGCGCGGAATGGAAGCCGCTGGCCTTGGCCTGCTCCACTTCGGCATCCGACAGCCCACCTTCGGGGCCGATCAGGAAGGCCAGGCTGGCCGGGCGCTCGTGGCTGACCAGCGGCTCGGCCACCGGGTGCAGTACCAGTTTCAGGGCCTCGTCGCGGGCCGCCAGCCATTCAGTCAACGTCACCGGCGCTTCAATGCGCGGCACGCTGGAACGACCGCATTGCTCGCAGGCGCTGATCGCCACCTGGCGCCAGTGGGCCAGGCGCTTGTCGGCGCGTTCGTCCTTGAGGCGCACTTCGCAGCGTTCGCTGACGATAGGGGTGATGACATTGACCCCCAGCTCGGTGGCTTTCTGGATCGCCCAGTCCATGCGTTCACCACGGGACAGGCCCTGGCCGAGGTGGATGTGCAGCGGGGACTCGGCCTGGCCGGGGAGGGCCTGGGCGAGGCGCACGCGCACGCTCTTCTTGCCGACGTCGAGCAGTTCGCCAAGGAATTCCTCGCCGCTGCCGTCGAACAGTTGCACGGCGTCCCCGGCGCTCATGCGCAGGACACGGCCAATGTAGTGGGCCTGGGCTTCAGGCAGATCGTGCTCGCCAAGGCTCAGCGGGGCATCGATGAAAAAGCGGGAGAGTCTCATTGGGGGCTCGGCATTGGATATGAGGTGTTGTCGAGGGTCTCATCGCTGGCAAGCCAGCTCCCACAGGTCCGGTGCATGCAGTACCTGTGGGAGCTGGCTTGCCAGCGATGAGGCCCTCAAGATCGATACGGGGCTATCAGCCCGGATCACGGAAATCCGGATGGAAATTCGCCGGCACCGCCACGCTGACCTTGTCCCGGGTGGCGATATCGATCCCTTCGCTGGCGACTTCCGCGAGGAAATCGATCTGCTCCGGCGTGATCACGTAAGGCGGCAGGAAATACACCACGCTGCCCAGCGGGCGCAACAGTGCGCCGCGGGTCAGCGCATGCTCGAAGACCTTCATCCCGCGCCGCTCCTGCCACGGATAGGCGGTCTTGCTCGGCTTGTCCTGGACCATCTCGATGGCCAGGGCCATGCCGGTCTGGCGCACCTCGGCCACATGCGGGTGATCCACCAGGTGCGCCGTGGCAGTGGCCATGCGCTGGCTCAGCGCCTGGTTGGCCTCGATCACGTTGTCCTGCTCGAAGATATCCAGCGTCGCCAGCGCCGCCGCACAGGCCAGCGGGTTGCCGGTGTAGCTGTGGGAGTGGAGGAAGGCGCGCAGGGTGGGGTAGTCGTCGTAGAAGGCGCCGTACACCTCGTCGGTGGTCAGGCACGCCGCCAGCGGCAGGTAGCCGCCGGTCAGGGCCTTGGACAGGCAGAGGAAGTCCGGGCGGATGCCGGCCTGCTCGCAGGCGAACATGGTTCCGGTGCGGCCGAAACCGACGGCGATTTCGTCATGGATCAGGTGCACCTCGTAGCGATCGCAGGCCTCGCGCAGCAGCTTGAGGTATACCGGGTGGTACATGCGCATGCCGCCGGCGCCCTGGATCAGCGGTTCGACGATCACTGCGGCAATGCTCTCGTGGTGCTCGGCGAGGGTCTGTTCCATGGCCGCGAACATCGTCCGGGAGTGCTCTTCCCAGCTCACGCCCTCGGGGCGCAGGTAGCAGTCCGGGCTCGGCACCTTGAGGGTATCGAGCAGCAGCGCCTTGTAGGTCTCGGTGAACAGCGGCACGTCGCCCACCGACATCGCCGCGATCGTCTCGCCGTGGTAGCTGTTGCTCAGGGTGACGAAGCGCTTCTTCTCCGGGCGGCCCTTGTTCAGCCAGTAGTGGAAGCTCATCTTCAGCGCCACTTCGATGCACGACGAGCCGTTATCGGCATAGAAACAGCGGTTCAGGCCCTCGGGCGTGATGCTGACCAGGCGCTCCGACAGTTCGATCACCGGCTGGTGGCTGAAGCCGGCGAGGATCACATGCTCCAACTGGTCGACCTGATCCTTGATGCGCTGGTTGATGCGCGGGTTGGCATGGCCGAACACATTGACCCACCAGGAACTGACCGCGTCGAGGTAGCGCTTGCCTTCGAAGTCCTCCAGCCAGACGCCTTCACCGCGCTTGATCGGGATCAGCGGCAGTTGCTCGTGGTCTTTCATCTGGGTGCAGGGATGCCACAGGACCTTGAGGTCGCGGTCCATCCACTGTTGGTTGAGGCCCATCGGCTTGTACTCCTGGCAACGCGGGTTGGGTAAACCCGCACAAGCCTAAGCAAAGCCGGGGGGCAGGACAATGTTTGCGTTTTTGCAGGCCTGGTCGACAGCCGTGTCCCGGGTCAGACGGCCGGCTTCCAGTTGAAGTTGTCGAACCATACTTTCCCGCGCGCGGATGTGGTGATGAGGATCTCGTCCAGTTCGATACCTGCCAGGCTCACGGTGCTCAGGGTGCTGGTGGGCGCCACGTAGTCGCTCCAGGCAACGGCCTTGCCTTCGCGGCGCAGCTCCATGCGGATCGGTCCGGCGAAGTCGGTGCGTTTGTTCTCGAGGTCGAGCGCATCCTGCTTCGCGTTGTCCGCGCTGTAGTCTGGGTGGCTCGCCCATTGGAACTTGACGTCCTTGGCCAGGATCGGCCTGCCATTTACATCCTTGAACTGCATGCGTACTTGCGCCTGGTCGCCGATGATCAGCGACAGTCGCTGGATATTGGGCTTGCCGTTGGCCTGGGGGACTTCAGCGATGCGGCTTTGCATCGTACCGGCGGCATTGGGGCGGTCGATGAATGTCAGGCGCAGGCCGCATTTGGAGTCGTCATAGGTTTCGCCAGGCTTGAAAAGATGTTCGCTCACGGCGAAGTCGAAGTCTTCGATATGAACCTTGTTCTGTTCCATCACGAACATGATCGGTCTCCCGGGACGTGCACGAGCCCCATTGGCCATGCCCGGATATCGTCACGCTCGCCCCGCCAGTCGTCTACTGACAGAAATATCAGGTGCCCGCGCTGTTTCATGTGCCTGCGCTGGCGAGCCCGGCAGCCCTGACGTATCCTTCCGGGCATTCTTTACAGGGGATTTCCTTCCCCTTTTTCTGCCTTGAATCCGGAGTTCGACGAATGTCTGCTGGTTGGCTGCGCGGCTGCGCGCTGGTGTTTATCGGGTTGTTCAGCGCGGGGGCGATGGCGGCGACCAAGACCCCGACGGCGATCGTGGTGGGTGGCGGCCTGGCGGGCCTGACCGCGGCCTACGAACTGCAGAACAAGGGGTGGCAGGTCACCCTGCTGGAAGCCAAGTCGGGTATCGGTGGCCGCTCCGGCCTGGCCACCAGCGAGTGGATCGGCAACAGCAAGGCGCAGCCGCTGCTCAACCAGTACCTGGACAGCTTCAAGCTCACCACGCTGCCGGCGCCCGAGTTCGTCCGGACCCCCGGCTACCTGATCGACGGCGAGTATTTCAGCGCTGCCGACCTGGCCACCAAACAGCCGGCCACTGCCGAAGCGCTGAAGCGCTACGAGAAGACCCTCGATGACCTCGCCGCGTCCATCAGCGACCCGGAGAACCCTGCGGCCAACAGCACCCTGTTCGCCCTCGACCAGATCAACGTTTCCGCCTGGCTGGACAAGCTGCAATTGCCGGCCACCGCGCGGCAGCTGGTCAACCAGCAGATCCGTACCCGCTATGACGAGCCGTCGCGCCTGTCGCTGCTGTATTTCGCCCAGCAGACCCGCGTCTATCGCGGCGTCAACGACCGTGACCTGCGGGCCGCGCGCCTGCCTGGCGGCAGCCCGGTACTGGCCCAGGCCTTCGTCAAGCAGTTGAAGACCATCAAGACCAGTTCCCCGGTCACTGCCATCAGCCAGGACAAGGACGGCGTGACGGTCAAGGTCGGTGGTGTCGGCTACCAGGCCGACTACCTGGTGCTGGCGGTGCCGCTGCGCGCCCTGGCCAAGATCCAGTTGACCCCGGGCCTGGACACCCAGCACCTGGCGGCGCTCAAGGGCACCAACTACGGCTGGCGCGACCAGCTGATGCTGAAGTTCAAGAACCCGGTCTGGGAAAGCAAGGCGCGCATGTCCGGCGAGATCTACAGCAACGCCGGCCTTGGCATGCTGTGGATCGAACCGGCGCTGAAGGGCGGTGCCAATGTGGTGATCAACCTGTCCGGCGACAATGCGCGGGTGATGCAGGCCTTCGGCGACAAGCAGATGGTCGACCAGGTGCTGATCCGCCTGCACGCCTTCTATCCTCAGGCCCGTGGTGCCTTCACCGGCTATGAGATCCGCCGCTACAGCACCGACGTGGGCACCGGCGGTTCGTACCTGGCCTATGGCCCGGGGCAGATCAGCAAGTACTGGCGCCTTTGGGAGAAGCCGGTGCAGCGCATCGCCTTCGCCGGCGAGCACACCGACGTGCTGTACCCGGGCACCCTGGAAGGCGCGCTGCGCAGCGGCAAGCGCGCGGCGGGGCAGGTGCAGGACCTGGCGGCAGGCAAGTCGTTCGATCCGGTCAAGTCGGTTGCCGCGACTGCGGCGGCGGGTACCGCGGCGGCTGCGGCGGTGGCAGCGAAGAAAGACGACGGCAAGCCGGGCTTCTTCTCGCGTCTGTTCGGTGGTGGCGATGACAAGCCGGCAGCGGCGGAAACCGCCAAGGCCGCCGAGACCAGCGTAACTCCGGCTCCGGCTCCGGCGGCAACTCCAGCTCAAGCGCCAGCGCCCGCCACTCCAGCAGCCCCGGCTCCGGTGGCCAAGGAAGCGCCGGCCAAGGCTGCACCCGCCGCCAGGCCGGCCCCGGCGAAAGCGGCTCCGGTGAAGAAGGCGGAAAGCAAGCCTGCGCCGAAGAAGACCACCACCCACGCCCCGGCGAAGAAGACCGAGGCAAAGACGCAGCCAGCCAAGAAGCCGGCGGCTGACAGCCAGGCCAAGGCAGGCTGAAGGTCCTTGTCGCTTCCACGGGCCCAGCACCGCTTTTGCGAGCAGTGAAGGAACCTGTGGGAGCCGGCTTGCCGGCGATGAGGCCGGCTGCCACCCTCGTTTCTTCACCTCAACAGCGTGTTTTTCGCATTCCCCGCCAACCCCATCTACAGTCTTTCCCCCGGTGTTAATGTTTCCTTAACGCCTCTGTTACAGACTTAACATCTATTTTTCTGATAGTTCAAAGCGAAATTTTCCGCTTTAAATCGATAGATAACCGGTTAGTCTTGGCAGCAATTCTTACGGGGAACCCGGCACATGCAGCTTCGCAATTCATCTTCTCGCTACGGCCTGCTCAGCATCGTCCTGCACTGGGGCATCGCCCTGGCGGTGTTCGGTCTGTTCGGGCTGGGGCTTTGGATGGTCGGCCTGGACTACTACAGCTCCTGGCGCCACACCGCGCCGGAACTGCACAAGGGCATCGGCCTGACCGTGCTGGCGCTGATGCTGCTGCGGGTGATCTGGCGTTTCGTCAGCCCGCCACCACCGGCACCGGCCAATCACGGCGCGCTGACCCGCGTCGCCGCGAAGTTCGGTCACCTGCTGCTCTATGTCGGCCTGTTCAGCGTGCTGATCGCCGGCTACCTGATCTCCACCGCCGACGGTGCGGGGATTCCGGTGTTCGGCCTGTTCGAAGTACCGGCACTGATTTCCGGCCTGCCCGATCAGGCTGATATCGCCGGTGTGGTTCACCTCTATCTGGCCTGGGGACTGGTGGTGTTCGCCGTCCTGCACGGGCTGGCCGCTCTGAAGCACCACTTTATCGACCGTGATGCGACCCTGACGCGCATGCTGGGCCGCAAGGCTTGATGTTCAACCTCAACTCAAAGGAATCGAAAGAATGTTGAAAAAGACTTTTGCCGCTCTGGCACTGGGTACCGCTCTGCTCTCGGCTGGTCAGGCCATGGCCGCCGACTACAAGATCGACAAGGAAGGCCAGCACGCATTCGTCGACTGGAAGATCAGCCACCTGGGCTACAGCTTCATCCACGGTACCTTCAAGGACTTCGACGGCAACTTCTCCTGGGACTCCGCCAAGCCTGAGGCCAGCAAGATCAGCGTCGACCTGAAGACCGCCAGCGTCTGGTCGAACCACGCCGAGCGTGACAAGCACATCGCCAGCGCCGACTTCCTGGACGTGAAGAAGTATCCGGACGCCAAGTTCGTCTCCACCGCAGTGAAATCCACCGGCGAGAAAACCGCTGACGTCACCGGCGACCTGACCCTGCACGGCGTGACCAAGCCGGTCACCTTCAAGGCGACCTTCAACGGTGAAGGCAAGGACCCATGGGGCGGCGAGCGTGCCGGTTTTAACGCTACCACCACCCTGAACCTGAACGACTTCGGCATCAAAGGTCCGGGCCCGGCTTCCCAGACCCTGGACCTGGACATCTCGGTCGAAGGCGTTAAGCAGAAGTAATTTCTGCCTCGCCAACAAAAACGCCGCCCTCAGGGGCGGCGTTTTTGTTTGTGCAGGGAAGACTCAGCGATTGCGTGTCAGCAACGCCGGCTTCTCGCCCCGTGGACGGCTCGGCAGTTGCTCCAGCTGTTCCATGGACGGGAAGCGATCGATCTTCGATTCCTTGTGCATGATTTTCGGCTGGTTCTGCGGTTGGCCTTCACGCGGGCTGCGCACCGCCGGCTCCTGACGCTCCTCGCGGGCCGGGCGGCGGTTGCGGTTGGCGTTGCCGCCATCGCGACGCGGCTGGCCATCACGGGCACCGCCGCTGCCGCCGTTGCGTGCACCACCACCGCGTTTCTCGCCATTGGCGCTGCCGCCGCTACGCTGCTGACCGCCGCCGCCATTGCTGCGCGGCTGGCCACCACGGGCCTGGCCACCGCCATTGCCGGCACCGGCCTGGGCACCCGGACGACGGTTGCGGCCCTGGCCGCCCTTGTTCTGGTACGGGCTGACGTAGTCGGCGCGGTTGCCGAAATTGTCGACGTCGTCATCCAGGAACTCTTCCGGATCACGGTCTGCCGGCGCCGAAGGCACGCCTTGCTGGGCATTCTGCTGCTGGCGTGGCTTCTTGTCCCGTGGCTTGCGCTGCTCCTGGCGACCGCCGGCAGGTTTGTCCGCGGACTTCTCGCCGGCTGGCTTGGCTTCCTTGCTGGCGCCTTTCTCCTGGCCCTTGTCCTTGCCCTTGTCCTTGCGGCCACCGGCATTGCTGCCATCGGCGCGCTGGCCACGGCGCGGGTTGTTCTGCGGACGCGGCTCGCGCACTTCCGGCTTCTCCGCCTCGACGGCGGCGAAGTCGAAGCCCATCAGGTCGCCATCCGGGATCTTCTGGCGGGTGACGCGCTCGATGCTCTTGAGCAGCTTCTCTTCATCCGGCGCGACCAGCGAAATGGCTTCGCCGGAGCGGCCCGCACGGCCGGTACGGCCGATACGGTGGACGTAGTCTTCCTCGACGTTGGGCAGCTCGAAGTTGACCACGTGGGGCAGTTGGTCGATATCCAGGCCGCGGGCGGCGATATCGGTGGCGACCATGATCCGCACGGCGCCCGACTTGAAGTCGGCGAGGGCCTTGGTGCGGGCATTCTGGCTCTTGTTGCCGTGGATCGCGGCGGCGGTCAGGCCGTGCTTTTCCAGGTACTCGGCGAGACGGTTGGCGCCGTGCTTGGTGCGGGTGAAGACCAGCACCTGTTCCCACGCGCCGGCGGTGATCAGGTGCGCCAGCAGGGCACGCTTGTGGCTGGCCGGCAGGCGGAACACGCGCTGCTCGATGCGCTCGACCGTGGTGTTCGGCGGCGTGACCTCGATGCGCTCCGGGTTGTGCAGGAGCTTGTCGGCCAGGTCGGTGATGTCCTTGGAGAAGGTCGCCGAGAACAGCAGGTTCTGGCGTTTCGCCGGGAGGCGGGCGAGGACTTTCTTCACATCGTGGATGAAGCCCATGTCGAGCATGCGGTCGGCTTCGTCCAGGACCAGGATCTCGACGTGGCTGAGGTCGACGCTGCCCTGGCCGGCGAGGTCGAGCAGGCGCCCGGGGCAAGCCACCAGGACGTCTACGCCGCGGGCCATGGCCTGGACCTGCGGGTTCATGCCGACGCCACCGAAGATGCAGGCGCTGACGAATTTCAGGTCACGGGCGTAGATCTTGAAGCTGTCGTGGACCTGGGCGGCCAGTTCGCGGGTCGGGGTCAGGACCAGTACCCGCGGCTGGCGTGGGCCATGGCGCTGGGACTTGTCGGGGTGACCGCCGGGGAACAGGCGTTCGAGGATCGGCAGGGCGAAGCCGCCGGTTTTGCCAGTACCTGTCTGTGCCGCGACCATCAGGTCGCGACCTTGCAACACGGCGGGAATGGCCCGCTGTTGCACCGGAGTCGGCTGCGTGTAGCCGGCAGCCTCGATAGCTCGGACTAGAGCCTCGGAGAGACCGAGGGAAGCAAAGGACATGAGAAATCCTGTTCTAGTGGGGACTGTGCCCGATGGGGATGATCGTGCCTGGCGCGAGGGGCATCGGGTCGATGCTGTCGCGTCCGGTCCTGCTGGTCCACGGTGCGCATCCGGGGGTTGGGATGTCGTCTATCGGGGCCGGCGTCCGGGCGTAAGCCTGGCGGAAAGGCCCGAGTATAACAGAGCAATCAGGGAGTGCTGCGTTCCTGCTGCTCAACGGTTTCTGAAATCGGCACCGTGACGTGCCCGTAGCGGACCTGCAGCTCGGCATAGGCCGGTTCCTGCTTGAAGCGCCGCAGTTCGGCGGCGAAGCGCTGGGCCAGCAGGTCCATTCCGGCATTGCGACGCACCGCCAGGTACTGTTTCTGCCGGCTGATCACCAGCGGCAGCTCGCTGATGCGGTCTTGCAGACCGAGTTGCTCGAGCATGTAGCGGCCGACGCGGCGGTCGGTGATCAGCAGGTCGATGCGTCCGCGCAGCAGCTTGCCGAAGTTGGCTTCCTGGGTCGGCGCGGCCTCGCGGCGGAACAGTGGCGATTGCAGGAAGTCGGTGCCGTAGTCGTAGCCGGCGGAGGTGCCGATGGTCAGGTTCTTCAGGTCTTCCAGCGATTCGACGGCATGCGGCCGGTCATTGGCCTGGAACAGCACGAACTCGACCACCGACAGCGGCTCGCTGGGGTAGTACAGCTGGGTGCTGCGCGCTTCGTTCTGGAAGATATCGATGACGCCGTCGGCCAGGCCCTGATCGACCATCAGCATGCAGCGTTTCCACGGCATGAACTCCCAGCGCACATCCACGCCCAGGCGTTTGAACACCTCGGCGGTGACTTCGTAGTCGATGCCCTTGGCCTCGCCGTTTTCCTCGTAGACATAGGGCGCCCAGGGATCACTGACGATGCGCAACTGTTCGGCACGGGCCAGCAGGCTCATGCAGCTCAACAGCAGGACGGTCAGCAGGCGGACGAATCTGGGCATTGGCGGGCAGGCTGGAGGGGGGAAGAGGGCGATGGTGCCACAACACGCAGGCACCATCGCCATCCGGATCAACGCGGCAGCTTGAGGTTGTTCCAGATCGCCAGGCTAGGTTCGGCCTGGTTCAGGGTGTAGAAGTGCAGGCCCGGTGCGCCGCCTTGCAGCAGTTGCTCGCACATCTGGGTGATGACCTCTTCGCCGAAGGCCTGGATGCTCCGGGCGTCGTCGCCGTAGGCTTCCAGCTGCTTGCGGATCCAGCGCGGGATCTCGGCGCCGCAGGCGTCGGAGAAGCGGGCCAGCTTGCTGTAGTTGGTGATCGGCATGATCCCCGGGACCACCGGGATCTTCACCCCCAGCTTCTGCACGCGCTCGACGAAGTAGAAGTAGCTTTCGGCGTTGAAGAAGTACTGGGTGATGGCGCTGTCGGCGCCGGCATTGGCCTTGCGCACGAAATTGGCCAGGTCGTCCTCGAAGTTGCGCGCCTGCGGATGCATCTCCGGGTAGGCGGCGATTTCGATGTGGAACTGGTCGCCGGTTTCCTGGCGGATGAACTCCACCAGTTCGTTGGCGTAGCGCAGCTCGCCGCTGGCCATGCCCATGCCCGACGGCAAGTCACCGCGCAGGGCGACGATGCGCTTGATGCCGGCAGCCTTGTACTGGGCCAGCAGGGTGCGCAATTCGGCCTTGCTGTCGCCGACGCAGGACAGGTGCGGCGCGGCGGGGACCTTCACTTCGCTTTCCAGCTGCAGCACGGTGTTCAGGGTACGGTCGCGGGTCGAGCCACCGGCCCCGTAGGTGCAGGAGAAGAAATCCGGGTTGTAGCTCGCCAGGGTACGGGCGGTGGCGAGCAGTTTTTCATGTCCAGCGTCGGTCTTGGTCGGGAAGAACTCGAAGCTGTAACGGCGTTCCTGAGTCATGTCGAAAGATCCTTGCAACGTCGGATGCACACCGCAAACCGCCGGCAGGCACCGTGGAAACGGCGCCTGCCGGCGGTTCGGGTCGCTCACTTATCAGTAGCGATAGGCGTGCGGCTTGAATGGACCTTCGACAGTCACGCCGATGTACTCGGCCTGTTTCGGGGTCAGCTGGGTGATTACGCCGCCGAAGCCGCGAACCATCTCCAGGGCCACTTCCTCGTCGAGTTTCTTCGGCAGGACTTCCACGGTCAGGCGCTCGGCTTTCTGCTCGGCGCTCAGGTCGGCGAACTTCTGCGCGAACAGGAAGATCTGTGCCAGGACCTGGTTGGCGAAGGAGCCGTCCATGATCCGGCTCGGGTGGCCGGTGGCGTTGCCCAGGTTCACCAGGCGGCCTTCGGCCAGCAGGATCAGGTAGTCATCGTTGTGCGGATCGAAATCGCCGTGGCCGGTGCGGTGGATCTTGTGCACCTGCGGCTTGACCTCTTCCCATGCCCAGTTCTTGCGCATGAAGGCGGTGTCGATCTCGTTGTCGAAGTGACCGATGTTGCAGACCACGGCGCGCTTCTTCAGGGCCTTGAGCATGTTGGCGTCGCAGACGTTGACGTTACCGGTGGTGGTGACGATCAGGTCGATCTTGCCCAGCAGGGCCGCGTCGATGCTGGCTTCGGTGCCGTCGTTGATGCCGTCCTTGAACGGCGAGACCACTTCGAAACCGTCCATGCAGGCCTGCATGGCGCAGATCGGGTCGACTTCGGTGACCTTGACGATCATGCCTTCCTGACGCAGGGACTGGGCCGAGCCCTTGCCCACGTCACCGTAGCCGATCACCAGGGCCTGCTTGCCCGACAGCAGGTGGTCGGTACCGCGCTTGATGGCATCGTTCAGGCTGTGACGGCAGCCGTACTTGTTGTCGTTCTTGCTCTTGGTGACCGAGTCGTTGACGTTGATCGCCGGGATCTTCAGCTCGCCCTTGGCCAGCATGTCCAGCAGACGGTGCACGCCGGTGGTGGTTTCTTCGGTGACGCCGTGGATCTTGTCCAGCATCGCCGGGTATTTCTTGTGCAGGATCTCGGTCAGGTCGCCGCCGTCGTCGAGGATCATGTTGGCATCCCATGGCTGACCGTCCTTGAGGATGGTCTGCTCGATGCACCACTCGTACTCTTCTTCGGTTTCACCTTTCCAGGCGAACACCGGGATGCCGGCGGCGGCGATGGCGGCAGCGGCCTGGTCCTGGGTGGAGAAGATGTTGCAGGACGACCAGCGCACTTCGGCACCCAGGGCAACCAGGGTCTCGATCAGCACGGCGGTCTGGATGGTCATGTGGATGCAGCCGAGGATTTTTGCGCCCTTGAGCGGCTGCTCTTCCTGATACTTGCGGCGCAGGCCCATCAGTGCAGGCATTTCCGACTCGGCGATGATGGTCTCGCGACGGCCCCAGGCGGCCAGGGAGATGTCGGCGACCTTGTAGTCGGTGAAACCTGCAGGCGTGTTTACAGCGCTCATTAGAGCCTCCATTCGTAGTGTGCGAATGGGCGCCGTTGTGCGTTGAGCGTCCGCGGGGTTCGCGGACAACGCCCCGACCGAGCCTGACAGGATCGAACCTGCTGCAGCGCCCCTCGGTCGGGTGGCGGGAGCGTCGACCGCAGAGGGTCGGCGCCGGATAAAAACGCGGGGATTATAGCCGGGCTTTCGTGACGGCCCAAGGACAAAAACGTCGCTCGCGACAAAGGGCCTACAAAGGTCATGGTCAAGGCGCGGGGAAAAGCGGCTAACCTGTAGTGGCAGGGTCGCCAAGGCCCATTCTTGACATGCCAGGCCGATCTAGGAGCACGCATGAACTTCCATACCCGCAAATGGGTAAAACCCGAAGACCTCAACCCCAACGGCACCCTGTTCGGTGGCAGCCTGCTGCGCTGGATCGACGAAGAGGCGGCGATCTACGCGATCGTCCAGCTGGGCAACCAGCGCGTGGTGACCAAGTACATTTCCGAGATCAACTTCGTCAGCGCCTCGCGCCAGGGCGACATCATCGAGCTGGGCATCACCGCCACCGAGTTCGGTCGCACCTCCATCACCCTCAGTTGCGAAGTGCGCAACAAGATCACCCGCAAGTCGATCCTGACCGTGGACAAGATGGTCTTCGTCAACCTGGGCGAGGACGGCTTGCCGGCGGCCCACGGGCGGACCGAGATCAAGTACATCCAGGACCAGTTCCCGGACAGCGCCGTCGAGTGATCGACTTGATACAGGGTCAGCACAGGTCCTGAGGCCTGTGCTGACCCTGTGGGAGCTGGCTTGCCAGCGATAGCGGTCGATCAGGCAGCAGGTTGCTCGCTGACACCCTTCACGACGCGGCCAACGGTCAGCCCCTGCACCAGGATCGACGACAGCACCACGATGTAGGTGATCGACAGCAGCAGGTCACGCTCTTCCCCCACCGGCAGCGACAGCGCCAGGGCCACCGACACGCCCCCACGCAAACCGCCCCAGGTCAGTACCCGCACGGTGCCTTTCGGCACGCTGCGCCAGCGCCGCAGCAGCAGGATCGCCGGGGCCACGGTCAGCAGTCGCGAAGCCAGCACCGCCAGCGCCAGCACGCCACCGGCCGCCAGGTGCATCCAGTTGAACGGCAGCAGCAACAGCTCCAGGCCGATCAGGGCGAACAGCAGGGCGTTGAGCATGTCGTCGATCAGTTCCCAGAAACCGTCCATGTAGCGCCGGGTCATGTCGTTCATCGCCAGGTTGCGCCCCAGGTTGCCGATGATCAGGCCGGCCACCACCATGGCGATCGGTGCCGAGACATGCAGCTCGTAGCACATCGCCGAACCGCCGATGACCAGGGCCAGGGTCAGCATGACCTCGACCTGGTACTGCTCGATGCTCTTGATCATGCGGTAGGTGGCGTAGCCGATCACCGCACCGAACACCACGCCGCCAATGGCTTCGCGGGCGAACAGGATCGCCGTGTCGGATACGCTCGGGGTCTCGCCGAGCTGGATGATGCCCAGCAACACGGTGAACACCACCACCGCAGTGCCGTCGTTGAACAGCGACTCGCCGACGATGGTGGTCTTCAGCGGCTTGGAGGCGTTGGCGGTACGCAGCGCGCCGAGCACCGCGATCGGGTCGGTCGGCGAGATCAACGCACCGAACAGCAGGCAGTAGATCAGGCTGACGTTCCAGCCGAACAGCGCGAACACCCAGTGGGCGAGATAACCGATGACCACGGTGGCGATCAGCACGCCGAGGGTGGCCAGCAGGCCGATCGGCCAGCGGTAGCTGCGCAGGTCGCCGAGGTTGACGTGCAGGGCGCCGGCGAACAGCAGGAACGACAGCATCCAGTGCATCAGCAGGTCGTTGAAATCGATCTGGTTCATCAGGCCTTCGACCCGCTCTTCCAGGCCGGGGAAGCCGATCAGGCTCAGGCCCTGGAGCATCAGGGAGAACAGCAGGGCGGTGACCATCACGCCGATGGCCGGCGGCAGGCCGATGAAGCGGTAGTTCACGTAGGTGAGGAGGGTGGTGAGGCAGATAAACGCGGCAACTAATTCGAGCATCCTGGTTCCTGTATTGGCTTCCGATTCTGTGCCCGCGCAACGCGGACAAAAGCTTTGATGGCTTTTTGTCCGGTTCGCGACACAGTTTCTTTCAATGCCGCGATTGACAGCGTGCTGGCTGTTTTGTTGCGAGTGGTTGAAACTCCGCCTTCTGGTGGACGGACCCGGTCCGTGGATGGCGAAGGAATCGAGACGTGGTAGCGACCTCCCTGGTGCTCGTCGCGGCACTGTTGCATGCAACCTGGAACACCCTGGTCAAGTTCAGCGGCGAGCGCCTGCTGATGATCGCCAGCATGGACAGCGTGGCCCTGGTCTTCGCCTTCGCCATGGTGGCGTTCGTCGAGGTGCCGCCAGCGCAGATCTGGCCGTGGCTGCTGGCCTCGGCGCTGTGCGAGCTGCTCTATCGTTTCCTGCTGATCCAGGCCTACAAGGTCGGCGACCTGGGCCTGGTCTATCCGTTGATGCGCGGGTTGTCGCCGCTGGTAGTGCTGGCCCTGACCCTGGTATTCGCCGGTGAGCACCTGAGCGGCCAGCAGATCATCGGCATCCTTCTAATTCCCTGCGGCATGGCCTGCCTGCTCTGGGCCGGCGGCGGCGGTGACCGCCTGCCCTGGAGCATGCTGCCGGTGGTGGCGCTGATCGGCCTGTGCATCGGTTGCTACACCTGGCTCGACGGCCAGGCGATCCGCCGTTGGGCCCATCCGCTGGACTACCTGGTGTGGCTGACCCTGGCCTGTTCCCTGCCATTTCCGATGATCGCCGGCGTGGCGCGGCGCGGGCCGTTCGTGACGTTCTGGCGCACCCAGTGGAAACTGGGCCTGACCGTCGGCGTCTGTGTGTTGCTGAGCTACGCTCTGGTGCTCTGGGCCATGCACCTGGGCTCGGTGGCGGAAGCGGCGGCACTGCGCGAGGTCAGCGTGATCCTCGTGGTGCTGATGGGCATGCGCTACCTCAAAGAACCTTTCGGCGGCCCCAGGCTCTTAGCCTGTGCCCTGGTGCTGGTCGGCATGCTGGTGATGAAGCTCTGACCAGCCCTCCCGTTTCCCCACTGAAAAGGACCTGATGATGACCGTCGCTTTCTGGTGCGTGCTGATCGCGCTGATACTGCCCTACCTGTGCACGACCCTGGCCAAGGTGGCCAGCGGGCGCTTCAACCTGCGCCAGAACCATGATCCGCGGGCGTTCCAGGACAGCCTGGAGGGCTTGCCGCGGCGGGCGCATTCGGCGCAGTTGAACAGCTTCGAGATCCTTCCGGCCTTTATCGCCGCGGTGCTGATCGCCGACGTGGTGGGCAATGCCGAGCAGGTGACCCAGGATGTGCTGGCGGTGTTGTTCATTACCACCCGGCTGCTCTACATCATCTGCTATCTGGCGGACTGGGCGGCGCTGCGCTCGGCTGTGTGGTTCGTGGGGTTGGGGTTGATCGTGAGCTTCTTCGTGGCCTCGGCCTGATTCACGGACCTTGTGGGAGCGGGTTCACCCGCGATTGCAGTGGTGATTTCAGAAACAAAAAAACCGGGGGTCCACCGCCCCCCCCGGACCGGGGCGAACCCCCGGAGTTTGGTT
>NZ_JAZDQN010000024.1:0-93214 GCF_036324125.1 Pseudomonas ulcerans
GGGATGGAGCAGCCTGGTAGCTCGTCGGGCTCATAACCCGAAGGTCGTCGGTTCAAATCCGGCTCCCGCAACCAGATTCAAGAAAAAGGCCAATCGAAAGATTGGCCTTTTTCGTTTGCCCGGGATTTGGGCCGAAAAGGTTTTTCAGGAAAATCAATAATTAAGCATTGACAGCCAGCGGCAAGACTGTAGAATGCGCACCCATCAGACGCGGGATGGAGCAGCCTGGTAGCTCGTCGGGCTCATAACCCGAAGGTCGTCGGTTCAAATCCGGCTCCCGCAACCAGATACAGAAAAAGGCCAATCGAAAGATTGGCCTTTTTCGTTTGCGTCAGAAAAACCTCGCCAGCCTCCCTGCCCATGGCAGCCATGTGAATATTCTTTAACTATCATGACCCTCACGGATACGCCTGAACGCTAGTAATATTCAGACATTATTATTCCATAGGGATTGGTAACTTGACCGGATACTCCCGTCCTGTCGCGCACAATCCCCGAGGTGATTGATGCGCCCAACCGCTGAAACCGAAATTCCCGTTACCGCCGCGCACCCCATCGCTGCCAGCCGCCTGCGCTGGCTCGATCTGCTGAGCAAGTACCGTCAACCCATCGGTCTGGCCGTAACCCTGGTGCTGTTCGGGATAGCCCTGATCGCTTGCCGCCATCTGCTCAGCGAGCTGGACATCTATGCCCTGCACGACCAGATCCTGGCCACGCCCAAGCCCGCGCTGGCCGGAGCCTTGCTCGCGACCCTCATCGGCTTCATCACCCTGCTCGGCTACGAATGGTCCGCCAGTCGCTACGCCGACGTGAAATTGCCTGCCGGCAGTCTGGTCATGGGCGGTTTCTGCGCCTTCGCCATCGGTAACGCCATTGGCCTTTCGCTGCTCTCCGGCGGTTCGGTGCGCTATCGCCTGTATGCCCGCCAGGGTGTCGGCGCCGCCGAAGTGGCGCGCATGACCCTGTTCGCCAGCCTGTCGCTGGGCTGTGCGTTACCGCCCCTCGCCGCGCTGGCTACCTTGAGCAACCTGCCCGCCGCCTCGGAAGCGCTGCGCCTGCCGCAAGGCCTGCTGGCCAGCATCGCCATGGCGGTATTGCTGCTCGCTTCCGCCCTGGCTTATGGCCTCTACCGTCGTCGCCTGCCGGAGCAGCCGTTCACCCATGCCCTGCTGAGCCGGGTCGGACGTCGCACCTTGCGCCTGCCAGGCGCCAGGCTGACCCTGCTGCAACTGGTCATCACCGCACTGGACGTCGCTGCAGCAGCCACCGTGCTGTACCTGCTGCTGCCGGAAGCCCCGCCCTTCGGCGCGTTCCTGCTGGTGTACCTGCTGGCCCTCGCGGCCGGCGTGCTCAGCCATGTGCCTGGCGGCGTCGGCGTGTTCGAGGCGATCCTTCTCGCCGCCTTCGCCAACCAGCTGGGCGCCGCCCCGCTGGCGGCCGCGTTGCTGCTGTATCGCCTCATCTATGTTGTGCTGCCGATGCTGGTGGCCTGCGTGGTCCTGCTGGCCAGCGAAGCTCGGCGCTTCCTGTTCGCCCAGCAGGCGATCAAGGTCGCCTCGGGCCTGGCCGCGCCGGTGCTGGCGGTGCTGGTGTTCCTGTCCGGCGTGGTGCTGCTGTTCTCCGGTGCAACACCGGAAATCGACACCCGCCTCAAGCACCTCGGCTTCCTGATTCCACACCGCCTGATCGACGCCTCGCACTTCGGCGCCAGCCTGATCGGCGTGCTCTGCCTGCTTCTGGCCCAGGGCCTGCGCCGTCGCCTTTCGGCGGCCTGGATGCTGACCACCATTCTCCTGCTGGTGGGTGCGTTGCTTTCCCTGCTCAAGGGCTTCGACTGGGAAGAAGCCAGCATCATGGTGTTCACCGCCAGCCTGCTGGCTCTGTTCCGCCGCTCGTTCTACCGCCCGAGCCGCCTGCTGGAACTGCCGTTCTCGCCGATCTACCTGGTCGCCAGTGCCTGCGTGGTCGGTGCGTCGATCTGGCTGCTGCTGTTCGCCTACCAGGACGTGCCCTACAGCCATCAACTGTGGTGGCAGTTCACCCTGGATGCCGACGCCCCGCGCGGCCTGCGCTCGGCCCTGGGCAGCGCGGTCCTGCTGGTAGTGCTGGCACTGACCTGGCTGCTGCGCACTGCGCGCCCGGTGATCCACCTGCCAACCAGTGACGAACTGCAGCGCGCCAACCGCATCCTGCTGGCCTCGGACCAACCCGACGGCGGCCTGGCCCTGACCGGCGACAAGGCGCTGCTGTTCCACCCCGATGACGACGCCTTCCTCATGTACGCCCGCCGCGGTCGCAGCCTGGTGGCGCTGTACGACCCGATTGGCCCGGCCCAGCGCCGCGCCGAGATGATCTGGCAGTTCCGCGACCTCTGTGACATCCACCACGCCCGTCCGGTGTTCTACCAGGTCCGTGCCGAGAACCTGCCGTTCTACATGGACATCGGCCTGACCGCGATCAAGCTCGGCGAAGAAGCACGGGTCAACCTGCTGCGCTTCGATCTGGAAGCGAAGGGCAAGGAAATGAAGGACCTGCGTTACACCTGGAACCGTGGTGGACGCGATGGCCTGAGCCTGGAAATCCACGAGCCCGGTCAGGCGCCGCTGGAAGAACTGAAAGCCATTTCCGACGCCTGGCTGACCGGCAAGAACGTCCGCGAGAAAGGCTTCTCCCTCGGCCGCTTCAGCGAGGACTACCTGCAACATTTCCGCATCGCCCTGATTCGCTTCCAGGGCCAGCCGGTGGCGTTCGCCAACCTGCTGGAAACCCACAGCCGGGAGCTGGCCAGCCTCGACCTGATGCGTGCGCATCCGGAGGCGCCGAAACTGACCATGGAATTCATGATGGTCGGCCTGATCCAACACTATAAACAGCATGGATATGCCCGCTTCAGCCTTGGCATGGTCCCTCTGTCGGGCCTGCAACCGCGGCGCGGCGCGCCCCTGACCCAGCGCCTGGGGTCGATGGTGTTCCACCGCGGTGAGCAGCTCTACAACTTCCAGGGCCTGCGCCGCTTCAAAGACAAGTTCCAGCCAGACTGGGAACCCCGCTACATGGCCGTCCCCGCCGGACTCGATCCGCTGGTCGCTCTGGCCGATACCGCCGCCCTGATCGCGGGCGGTCTTACAGGATTGGTGAAACGCTGATGATTCGACGTTACTGGTATTACCTGCTCGGCGCGCTGATCGTGGCGCTGCTGGCAGCCGCCGTGAGCTTCTGGGCATGGACCCGTCCCGCGCCAGAAGCCCATCTGGAGCACATCACCCTCAGCGATGGCAGCAGCCTGACCCGGGCCACTCCCGGCAGCGAGGCCAAGGCCCGGGTGGTCATTGCCTCACCGCAGGATCAACTGCTGAGCGACAAGCAGCTACTGGACCTGAGCCAGAGCGGTGAAGCGCAGTTGGTCCAGGTCGCATTGCCGCCTGGCGACTGCAACCTGCAACAGCAGGCCGTGCAGCTGGCCACGCAACAGCTCAAGGGTGCACCGACCCTGGTCGCCGGTATCGGCCCGGGCGCCAACCTGGCGTGGGACTGGCTGGCCGGGCAGAAGGACGACAAGGCACTGGCCATTTCGGTGGACTTCAATGTAGAACGCCCCGCCTGCTCGATCACGGCCGCCAAGTCCGCGCCTCACGGGCACTGGAACGTGGCCTGGAACGACAGCCCGGACGACGCCAGCGCCGCCTTCGTACGTGACCAGGCCAATGCTGAAACCAGCATCGCCGACTATGACATCCACCTGCCGCAGGTGCTCAAGGCCCAGCTGACCCACGCCCTGGTGGGCGAGGACGGCAATGCCATGAGCATTCCGGTGGTGGAAGTCCCGGCGGGCCAGACCACCGACACCGTGACCCTGTTCCTCTCCGGTGACGGCGGCTGGCGCGACCTCGACCGCGACGTGGCCGGGGAAATGGCCAAGCTTGGCTATCCGGTGGTGGGTATCGACACCCTGCGCTACTACTGGCAACACAAGACCCCGGAACAGAGCGCCGTCGACCTGTCCGAGCTGATGCAGCACTACCGGCAGAAATGGGGCACCAAGCGCTTCGTGCTGACGGGCTACTCCTTTGGCGCGGATGTCCTGCCGGCGATCTACAACCGCCTGCCGGATGAAGACAAGAAACGCATCGACGCCGTTATCCTGCTGGCATTCGCCCGCAGCGGCAGCTTCGAGATCCAGGTGGAAGGCTGGCTGGGCCAGGAAGGCAAGGAAGCGCCGACCGGTCCGGAAATGGCGAAGATGCCGGCGGCCAAGGTGCTTTGCGTGTATGGCGTGGAAGAGACCGACGAGAGCGGTTGCACCGATACCACGGCAGTGGGCGAGAAGCTCAAGCTGCCGGGTGGGCATCACTTCGACGAGAACTACCCGGCACTGGCGCGCAAGCTGATCGGCGAGATCGAGAGCCGCCAGGGCAAGAACAGCGTCGCCGAGCAGAATTGATCCAGGCCTCAGGCCGCCATCGCTGGCAAGCCAGCTCCCACAGGTACCGAGGCGTTCTCAAGAACAATCGAGAACCTTGTGGGAGCTGGCTTGCCAGCGATGAGGCCTTCAAAGCACCTCAGATCTCGACCTGGGTCCCCAGCTCGATCACTCGGTTCAACGGCAGGTTGAAGAAGCGCAGATTCCCGTTGGCATTCTTCAACAGGAACGCGAACAGATTCCCCCGCCAGCGCGACATCCCCTCCAGCCGTGACGAAATCACCGTTTCCCGACTCAGGAAATAGGTGGTACGCATCGGACTGAAATCCAGCTCGTCGAGATGGCACAGGCGCAGTGCCGCCGGCACATCCGGCTCGTCCATGAAGCCGAAATGCAAGAGCACGCGGAAGAAACCGTCACCATAGGCCTCGACCTCGAAACGCTCCTGCTCCGGCACTCGCGGCCGGTCTTCGCTCACCACCGTCAACAACACCACCTGGCTGTGAAGCACCTGGTTGTGCAGCAGGTTGTGCAACAACGCATGAGGCACGGCGTCAGGGCGCGCAGTCAGGAACACCGCAGTTCCCTCGACCCGATGCGGCGGCTGCACGCGAATGCTGCCGATGAACACCGGCAACGGCAGCGCGCCTTCGTCGATCCGCTCGACGAGAATCTGCTTGCCGCGCTTCCAGGTGCTCATCAACAGCAGCAGGACCGCCCCCGCCAGGACCGGGAACGCGCCACCCTGCACCACCTTGGGCAGGTTGGCGGCGAAGAACAGACCGTCCACCAGCAGGAAGCCGACAAGGATCGGCACCGCCAGCAGCGGTGGCCACTTCCACAGCAGAAGCATCACCGCAGACACCAGCAACGTGGTCATCAGCATGGTCCCGGTCACCGCCACCCCGTAGGCCGCCGCCAGGGCGCCGGAGGACTCGAAACCGATCACCAGCAGGACCACCGCCACCATTAGCGACCAGTTCACCGCGCCAATGTAGATCTGCCCCTGCTCATCACTGGAGGTGTGCTGGATCTGCATGCGCGGGATGTAACCGAGCTGGATGGCCTGGCGAGTCAGGGAGAAGGCCCCGGAAATCACCGCCTGGGAGGCGATGACCGTGGCCAGGGTGGCCAGGGCGATCAGCGGCAGCAGGGCCCAGCCCGGCGCCAGCAGGTAGAACGGGTTGCGTGCCGCATCCGGGTTCTGCAGGAGCAACGCGCCCTGGCCAAAGTAGTTGAGCACCAGTGCCGGCAGCACCAGGGCGAACCAGGCGCGAGCGATGGGCTTGCGGCCGAAGTGGCCCATGTCGGCGTACAGCGCCTCGGCACCGGTCAGCGCCAGCACCACCGCACCGAGGACGGCCACGCCGATGCCTGGGTGGACGACGAAGAAACGCACCGCCCATACCGGGTTGAAGGCCTTGAGCACTTCGGGGCTCTGCGCGATACCATGCAGGCCGAGCAGCGCCAGCACCACGAACCAGGTGACCATCACCGGCCCGAAGAGGATGCCGATCTTCGCCGTGCCGTGCTTCTGCACCAGGAACAACGCCACCAGGACGATCAGGGCGATCGGCACCACCCAGTGATCGATACCGTCGAAGGCCAGCTCCATGCCCTCCACCGCCGACAACACCGAGACCGCCGGGGTGATCATGCTGTCGCCATAGAACAGCGCCGCGCCGGTCAGGCCACAGGCCACCATCATCGCCTTCAGCTTCGGCCGCGCGCCCACCGCTCGCGTGGCCAGCGCCGTGAGCGCCATCACTCCGCCCTCGCCCTGGTTGTCAGCGCGCAGGATGAAGGTCACGTACTTGAACGACACCACCCAGATCAGCGACCAGGCGATCAGCGACAGGATGCCCAGGACACCATCATGGTTGACCGGCACCCCATAACCGCCGGTAAAGACTTCCTTCAGGGTATACAGGGGACTGGTACCGATATCGCCGTACACCACCCCGACAGCAGCCACCAGCAGACCCAACGAGCGCGCCGCGCCGTGCCCTGCCGAGGCTTCACTGCTTGCCTGACCCATCAACCACTCCCGCGAACATGAACCGGAAACCGGTGAATTTCGTACCAGACGCCATGATTTTTCTCGTCGGCAGAACCTTGTCGCCCCTGTCCGAAAATACCAAGGGCGCAACGCGGCGAAGCATAGCGCAGCGTTCGTCGTTTTTCTGCTGGTCAAGCAGACGAACGCTCGCTAGAATTGCGCACTTTTTGATCAGAGGCGCCTGGAAGCGCCCAGCAGGGCTGCCTTTCGTCATGCACGCGGCAGCCCCTCTACACCGAGGTTAGCCATGTCCACCACCGCAACCCCCACCACGCCAAAGGTAGGATTCGTCTCGCTCGGATGCCCGAAGGCTCTGGTTGACTCCGAACGCATCCTCACCCAGCTGCGCATGGAAGGTTATGAAGTCGTGCCCACCTATCAGGACGCTGATGTGGTGGTGGTCAACACCTGTGGCTTCATCGACTCGGCCAAGGCCGAATCCCTCGAAGTGATCGGCGAAGCCATCAAGGAAAATGGCAAGGTCATCGTCACCGGCTGCATGGGCGTCGAGGAAGGCAACATCCGCGACGTGCACCCGAGCGTGCTGGCGGTGACCGGCCCGCAGCAGTACGAGCAGGTGGTCAGCGCCGTGCACGAAGTGGTCCCGCCGCGCCAGGACCACAACCCGCTGATCGACCTGGTGCCGCCACAGGGCGTCAAGCTGACCCCGCGCCACTACGCCTACCTGAAGATTTCCGAAGGCTGCAACCACAGCTGCAGCTTCTGCATCATCCCGTCGATGCGCGGCAAGCTGGTCAGCCGCCCGGTCGGCGAAGTGCTGAGCGAAGCCGAGCGCCTGGTCAAGGCGGGCGTCAAGGAGATCCTGGTGATTTCCCAGGACACCAGCGCCTACGGCGTCGACGTCAAGTACAAGACCGATTTCTGGAACGGTCGCCCGGTGAAGACCCGCATGCTGGAGCTGTGCGAAGCCCTCAGCAGCCTCGGCGCCTGGGTTCGCCTGCATTACGTCTACCCGTACCCGAACGTGGATGACGTAATCCCGCTGATGGCCGCCGGCAAGATCCTGCCGTACCTGGACATCCCGTTCCAGCACGCCAGCCCGAAAGTGCTGAAGTCGATGAAACGCCCGGCCTTCGAAGACCGCACCCTGGCGCGCATCAAGAAATGGCGCGAGCAGTGCCCGGACCTGATCATCCGTTCGACCTTCATCGTCGGCTTCCCCGGCGAGACCGAAGAAGACTTCCAGTACCTGCTGGACTGGCTCACCGAAGCCCAGCTGGACCGCGTCGGCTGCTTCCAGTACTCCCCGGTGGAAGGTGCGCCGGCCAACGACCTTGGCCTGGACGAAGTTCCGGACGAGATCAAGCAGGACCGCTGGGACCGCTTCATGGCCCATCAACAGGCCATCAGCAGCGCCCGTCTGCAACTGCGCATCGGTCGTGAGATCGAGGTGCTGATCGACGAAGTAGAGGAACAGGGCTCGGTGGGCCGCAGCTTCTTCGATGCGCCGGAAATCGACGGCAACGTGTTCATCGACGGCAACCACGGCTACAAGCCGGGCGACAAGGTCCGCTGCCGCGTGGTGGATGCCGATGAGTATGACCTCTGGGCCGAACCCGTCTGAAATCGGACCCGCTGAACGACCCCGCCTTCTGGCGGGGTTTTGTTTTCCACAACTGGCTTGTCCACGGCGGTTACAATGGACGCCTTTCCCTGCGCACGGCCCTGTCATGTCCGAAACCACCCGCCTGTCCAAATGCCTTGTCGCCCAGCTGGGCTGCTCCCGCCGCGAGGCCGAACTGTATATCGGCGGAGGCTGGGTCACGGTGGATGGCCAGGTCATCGATGAACCTCAGTTCCCGATCGACCAGCAGGTCGTCGCCCTGCTGCCCGGCGCCAAGCCCGAGCCACTGGAACCGGTGACCCTGCTGCTGCACCAGGAAGCCGGCCTGGATGCCGAAGCCGCCCGCAATGCCATGAACCCCGGCAACCGCTCCGAAGCGCATGCCACGGAGCGTCGCGTGCTGCGCGGGCACTTCGCCCGTCTGACCTGCCTGGCGCCCCTGCAGGCCGGGGCCAGCGGCCTGCAGATCTACAGCCAGGACTGGCGCACGGTGCGCAAGATCGACTCCGACCTGAACAAGCTCGAACAGGAGTACGTGGTCGAAGTCCGCGGCCAGATCATCGCCACCGGCCTTGAACGACTGAACCGCGGCTTCAACTGGAAAGGCCACGAGCTGCCGAAGGTCAAGGCCAGCTGGCAGAACGAGACGCGCCTGCGCCTGGTCCTGAAGAACCCGGCAGCAGGGCTGGTGGAACTGCTCTGTCGCAGCGTCGGCCTGGAAGTGGTCGGCATGCGCCGTATCCGCCTCGGTGGCGTGGCCATGGCCAAGCTGCCCGCCGGCCAGTGGCGTTACCTGGAAAGCAAGGAAAAATTCTGAGCCGCGCCGCACTGGCGAGGCTCCTGATCAGGATCACATTTTCATGATGCACAACGACGTACTGCGCAGCGTGCGCTACATGCTGGACATTTCCGACACCAAGATGGCGCAGATCGCACGCGCCAACGGCTTCAACGTCAACGACGCGGACATGGCCAGCTACCTGAAGAAGGACGAGGACGCGGACTTCCGCCATTGCCCGGACGACGTACTGGCGCATTTCCTCGATGGCCTGGTGATCTTCCGCCGCGGCCGTGACGAAAGCCGTCCGCCGCTGCCGATCGAGCTGCCGGTGACCAACAACATCATCCTGAAGAAGCTGCGGGTCGCCTTCGAACTGAAGGAAGACGACCTGCACGCGGTGCTCAAGTCGGCCAACTTCCCGGTGTCCAAGCCGGAGCTGAGCGCACTGTTCCGCAAGGTCGACCACCACAACTACCGCCCGTGCGGCGACCAGTTGCTGCGCAACTTCCTCAAGGGCCTGACCCTGCGTATCCGTGGCTGAACGGCACATGGACCATCGCGTCTCGCCGGTCGGTTTCGTCCGTTCCTGCTTCAAGGAGAAGTTCGCCATCCCGCGCCAGCCGCACCTGGCGCCGGCGGCGCGGGGCGTCCTGGAGCTGGTGCCGCCGTTCGACACCGGCGAGGCGGTGGCCGGGCTGGAGCAGAGCAGTCATGTCTGGTTGTTGTTTCTGTTCCACCAGGCGCTGGAGGAAAAGCCACGGCTGAAGGTGCGTCCGCCGCGCCTGGGCGGCAATGTCTCGATGGGGGTGTTCGCTACCCGGGCCACTCATCGACCTAATGGCATAGGCCAGTCGGTGGTACGTCTGGAGAAGGTCGAGCCGGGGCGCCTGCTGCTGTCGGGTATCGACTTGCTGGATGGGACGCCGGTGCTGGATATCAAGCCTTACGTGCCCTATGCCGACAGCGTCACCGAGGCCAGCAATCAGATGGCCAGTGCGCCGCCTGAGTCGATCGCTGTCGAATGGAGCGACAGCGCCCTGCCCCAGGCCCATGGGCATGCGCTGCGCCTGGACGAGCCGCTGGTGGAGCTGATCGAGCAGTGCCTGGCACAGGATCCGCGGCCGGCCTATCAAGTGCCGCCGCCGGAACGGGTGTACGGGGTGAAGTTCTGGGATGTGCAGGTGCGCTGGCACTATCCGGTGCCGGAGCGGATCAGGGTGCTGGAAGTGGTGGCTGATCCGAAATAGATACTCCATCAAGCGTATCGCAAATGCTTCAGGCATAAAAAAACGCAGACCAGGGTCTGCGTTTTTTTATATCACTCGACGCTTACTTCTCGACGAAGGCACGCTCAATCAGGTAGTCACCCGGCTCGCGCATGCGCGGCGAGATCTTCAGGCCGAAGCTGTCGAGCACTTCGCTGGTTTCGTCCAGCATGCTCGGGCTGCCGCAGATCATCGCGCGGTCGTCCTGCGGGTTGATCGGTGGCAGGCCGATGTCGCTGAACAGCTTGCCGCTGCGCATCAGGTCGGTCAGGCGACCCTGGTTCTCGAACGGCTCGCGGGTAACGGTCGGGTAGTAGATCAGTTTTTCACGCAGCGCTTCGCCGAAGAACTCGTTCTGCGGCAGGTGCTCGGTGATGAACTCGCGGTAGGCGACTTCGTTCACGTAGCGCACGCCGTGGACCAGGATCACTTTCTCGAAGCGCTCGTAGGTCTCTGGGTCCTGGATGACGCTCATGAAGGGCGCCAGGCCAGTGCCGGTGCTCAGCAGGTACAGGTGCTTGCCAGGGTTCAGGTCGTCGAGGACCAGGGTACCGGTAGGCTTCTTGCTGATGATGACTTCGTCGCCTTCCTTCAGGTGCTGCAGCTGGGAGGTCAGCGGACCGTCCGGCACCTTGATGCTGAAGAACTCCAGGTGCTCTTCCCAGTTCGGGCTGGCAATGGAGTAGGCACGCATGAGCGGGCGGCCGTTGGGCTGTTGCAGGCCGATCATCACGAACTGACCGTTCTCGAAGCGCAGGCCCGGGTCGCGGGTGCACTTGAAGCTGAACAGGGTGTCGTTCCAGTGATGCACACTGAGGACACGTTCGTGGTTCATGTTGCTCATGTAAGGGGGCTCCTGAGAAAAACGCAGCGCTAACCGAGAGCGCGATTGCGCGATAGTTTAATGCGGAGGACAATATCTGTTAACTGGATTATCAAGATATGTCTTATCGGTTATATAGATATGCGATTTACGCTTCGTCAACTTCAGGTCTTCGTCGCTGTCGCCCAGCACCAGAGCGTTTCTCGCGCGGCCAGTGTGCTGGCGCTTTCGCAATCGGCGGCCAGTACCTCCATCACCGAACTGGAGCGGCAATCCAGTTGCCAGCTGTTCGACCGCGCCGGCAAGCGCCTGAGCCTCAATGCCCTGGGCCATCAGTTGTTGCCGCAGGCGGTGGCCCTGCTCGACCAGGCCAAGGAAATCGAGGATCTGCTCAACGGCAAGTCCGGCTTCGGCTCGCTGGCGGTGGGCGCCACGCTGACCATCGGCAACTACCTGGCAACCCTGCTGATCGGCAGCTTCATGCAGGTCCACCCGGAAAGCCAGGTCAAGCTGCATGTGCAGAACACCGCGCATATCGTGCAACAGGTGGCGCACTACGAAATTGACCTGGGTCTAATCGAGGGTGACTGCAACCATTCGGACCTGGAAGTGCAGCCCTGGGTTGCCGACGAACTGGTGGTGTTCTGCGCACCGCAGCACCCCTTGGCGCAACGCGGCCATGCCAGCCTGGAGGAACTGACCCGGGAAGCCTGGATCCTCCGCGAGGAAGGCTCTGGCACGCGCCTGACCTTCGACCAGGCCATGCGTCATCATCGTTCCACCCTGAATATCCGCCTCGAACTGGAACACACCGAAGCGATCAAGCGCGCCGTGGAATCGGGCCTGGGCATCGGCTGCATCTCGCGCCTGGCCCTGCGCGACGCCTTCCGCCGCGGCAGCCTGGTCCCGGTGGAAACCCCGGAACTGGACCTGGCGCGGCAGTTCTTCTTCATCTGGCACAAGCAGAAATACCAGACCTCGGCGATGCGCGAATTCCTCGAACTGTGCCGGACATTCACCGCCGGCGTGCAGCGCAGCGATGAGATCGTGCTGCCGAGCATCGCTTAGAGCAGGATGACGCCCCAGACCACGGCCACCATGGTCAGTGCCACGAATTGCGCGGCGCTGCCCATGTCCTTGGCGTTCTTCGACAGGGGATGGCGATCCAGGGAAATACGATCGATCGCCGCTTCCACGGCGGAGTTGAGCAACTCGACGATCAGGCCGAGCATGCACACCGCAATCAGGATCGCCCGCTCGGCACGGCTGACATCCAGCCAGAACGCCAACGGCACCAGGATCACGTTGAGCAACACCAGTTGGCGGAAGGCCGCCTCACCGGAAAATGCCGCGCGCAGCCCATCGAGGGAGTAGCCCGCGGCATTGAAGACACGTTTGAGGCCGGTCTGGCCTTTGAAGGGTGACATAGAGAACCACTTCCGACTGTGGAGAGCGGTGCAGACTAGTGCACCGCGGGTCAAAAAACCGTGAAGGCGATGGGCTATCCGTTGGCCACCGACTCCAGTTGTTGCAGCAGCAGCGCCGCCTGGGTCCGGGTACGCACGCCGAGCTTGCGGAAGATCGCCGTGACATGGGCCTTGATGGTCGCCTCGGAGACACTCAGCTCGTAGGCGATCTGCTTGTTCAGCAGCCCTTCGCAGACCATGGTCAGCACGCGGAACTGCTGCGGTGTGAGACTGGCCAGGCCTTCACTGGCGGCCTTGGCCTCGGCGGAGACATCGACCTTCTCGAATGCCTGCGGCGGCCACCAGACCTCACCGTCGAGCACCTTGCGCACGGCGTCCTGGATCTCTTCCAGCGGGCTGGACTTGGGAATGAAGCCACTGGCCCCGAACTCCCGCGACTTGACGACAACGGAGGCCTCTTCCTGGGCCGATACCATCACCACCGGGATCTGCGGGTACTGTCCGCGCAGCAGCACCAGGCCGGAAAAGCCGTAGGCGCCCGGCATATTGAGATCGAGCAGTACCAGGTCCCAGTCGGATTTTTCCGTGAGGCGGGTCTCCAGCTCGGCAATGCTGGCGGCCTCCACCAGACGGACATCAGCGCCCAGCCCCAGGGTCACGGCCTGGCGCAAGGCGCTGCGGAAAAGCGGGTGGTCATCGGCAATCAGGATTTCGTATGTGGCCATCGATCTAATGATCCTGTTCTGTGCAGGTTCCGGAAGACGCCGGAACCTGGCGAAGCAACTCAAGGCGACGGCGGCGGTGCCGGACGCCGGAAAGGCATACCGGTCGAGCCCGCGACCTGCCCGAATCGGCGCCAAGGATGCCGAGGCGGAACCGGGTGGTCAAGTTCGGTCCCGGCCCGTTCCGGCGCCGCGTTCATCATTATGAAGCAAAGCGCAAGACTTGCCCCTTGGACTATAGGAAGGGCTTGAGGCGCTGATGGACGGCGTCGTCGAGGTCCAGCGGCAACTGGAACTTTGCGCCCAGGTAATGGGTGCTGAAGACATCGAGGTAGGCATCCAGCGCCTGTGCGGCGACCTGGTCACCGGCCAGTTCCAGGCACATCGCGGCCACTTCCGCAGTGCAGAAGTGGTCGTCGCGCTTGGAACGGCGCAGGCGGTAGCGGGAAATCTGCTCCGGCTCCAGGCTCAGCACCGGGAAGCGCTCCAGGTAGGGACTCTTGCGGAACATCTTGTGCGCTTCGGTCCACGTCGCGTCCAGCAGGATGAACAACGGGCGCTTGCCCGCTTCCGGCCTGACTTCAGTGACAACCCGCGAAGACTCGACGAATTCCCCGGGGAACACGATGTAGGGCTGCCATTGCGGCTGGTCGAGCAGCGCCAGCAATTGCTCGTCCACTACCGTGCGTTGCCAGCCAAAGGCGCTGGTGTCAGTGATGGTATCGGCAATCAGCCAGCCAGTATTGGTCGGTTTCAATGGCTCGGTATCGTGCATCAGCAGGCACATCGCCGAGTTGGCCACGACCTGCGGCCGCCAGGCACACAGGCAATAGTCGAAGATCACCCGGCACTCCGGACAACGCGGAGCACGGGAGCCACGGGCGACGAAGGGTTTGATGCTGCGGGCCAGACGTTCGGCGCGCAGGCGCGAGACGGCATGGCTCATGGCGGATTACAGAGAGAAAGGAAGAAGAAAGGCACAGCACAAGCTCGGCGGGGCGAATTGCGCGGGAGTGTACGGCACATCGCTTTGCCGTGCAGGGAAATATCCCACTCCACTATAATCCCCGACTTGTTGATGGTTGCGACTGACTGTGCTCGTGACGGAACACGACGTGCGGATGCAGGTCAAAGCGCCAGTTACCGAATCTGGAGAAATGAATGCTGCGTTTCATCGCCCCCACCCTGGGCCTGCTGCTGGTCCTGCCGCTTGCCGCCAATGCCGCGTCCAAGCAGGAATACGAACTGACCCAGATGCTGGAAAAGGTCGCTCGGGAAAGCAGCGCAGGCACCCCGCGCGCCATCAACGAGGACATCCTCGACCAGGGCTATACCGTCCAGGGTCCGCAACTGATCAATCACCTGAGCGTGCGCGCCAGCCACGCCCAGCAGATGCGCGCCAACCCGGACAAGGTCCGCGACCAGTTGGGCGCCAGTGTCTGCAGCAACAACGGCTATCGACAACTGATGGCCCGCGGCGCAGTGATGACCTACCAGTTCACCGAGTACAAGACCAATCGCCCGGTGGCCGTGGAGAACTTCAACGCCCAGAGCTGCGGTATCAACGGCAAGAAGAAGAAATAAACGGGCTGGCCTACATCAATTGACTGCTTTCGCGCCGTTGTTCCTCATCGGCGCGCAACTCCGCGACCAGCGCCTGCAGATACCGTGAACGTCGCTCGCCGCCTTCCAGCCGACGCAGGCATTCCTCTTCAATACTCAGGTTGTTGGCCCGAGCCGCATTTTGCAGAAGCCGGAACAGCTGGCTATCGACCTCAAGACTGACACGTTGCATATGCAACCTCCCTGTGTCGCGTATCACTACCCTCAGTTAACCAGACAGATACGAACATTGGATCCGATCTGACGAGTGGCGCGCCAACTCACGCGAAACCGAATAAAACGATTATCTGTCATCACGTTATGCGCACATGCTCAACGAAGCGCAAACACCCGACAGGGTCTAGATTGATTACAAGTACCTTTCATCTTCCGGGCAGACAAAGGAGGCTGTCCGCGACCACGACGTGCCACGCGCGAACCATCCCGAAAACGACAAGACAAGGGATCCAGATCATCACTGCGACGAGACCTTCTTCAGGTCTACTGCAACGCCGGGGCTTAGTGCCCAGGCCTGTGCAGCCAGCGACACCGATCGTGTCGCGGCCAGGTCCCGATCCAGACCTGGTCTGAGGTTTTGCTGCAGAAAGGAGACGTTTTCAATGCCTTACCTACCCAACGAGCTGCTTGCCAGCCACTTCAAGAACCAGGGTATCGACCTCGAACATATCGACCGGCAACTGAGCCTGGTCGCCGCCAACAGCCCCAACCTGCCGCTATACCGGGACATGATGCTCACCGTGCTGCGCATGGCCCATGACGACAGCAACCGCTGGAACGCCAAGATCACCCTGCAGGCCCTGCGCGAACTCGATCATGCGTTCCGGGTGCTGGCGCAGTACAAGGGCCGGCGCAAGGTCACCGTATTCGGCTCGGCGCGCACGCCGGTGGAACATCCGATCTACGCCCTGGCCCGGGAACTGGGCGCTGCCCTCGCTCGCTCCGGGCTGATGGTGATTACCGGTGCCGGTGGCGGAATCATGGCTGCGGCCCACGAAGGTGCCGGCGTCGACAACAGCCTCGGCTTCAATATCACCCTGCCCTTCGAACAACACGCCAATGCCACGGTGGACGGCACCGACAAGCTGCTACCGTTCCACTTCTTCTTTATCCGCAAGCTGTTCTTCGTCAAGGAAGCCGATGCGCTGGTGCTGTGCCCGGGTGGTTTCGGCACCCTCGACGAGGCCCTGGAAGTCCTGACCCTGATCCAGACCGGCAAGAGTCCGCTGGTCCCGGTGGTGCTGCTGGATGCTCCCGGCGGCAGCTTCTGGCAGGACGCGCTGGACTTCATCACCCGGCAGTTGCAGGACAACCGCTACATCCTGCCCACCGACATGAAGCTGCTGCGCCTGGTGCACAGTGCCGACGAGGCCGTCGCGGAAATCAACCAGTTCTACAGCAACTACCACAGCAGCCGCTGGCTGAAGAACCAGTTCGTGATTCGCATGCAGCATCCGCTGAACGAAGCTGCCTTGCTCGATATGCAGGATGCCTTCGCCGATCTGCGCTTGAGCGGAAGCTTCATCCAGCACGCCTATTCAGGCGAAGACCAGGACGACGTCCAGTTCAGCCACCTGCATCGCCTGGTGTTTGCCTTCAATGGCCGTGATCAGGGTCGCCTGCGGGAACTGGTGGACTTCATCAACCTGCCGGAGAACCGGGTCGTGTCTTCGGCGAATTCGGTCTCGCCACAACGTGTACGGGAACCGCTCAAGGTCACTTGAGTGCTTCAGATCAGGGGCTGCCTTGCAGCCTCTGTTGGCTAAAGTCAGTCGTCCAGATTTCGCCCGCTCAACAGGCGACCTACCTTGTCCATCGAATAGCCGCGATAAACCAGGAAGCGCGTCTGCTTGGCGCGCTCGCGCGGGTCGCTCGGCAATTGCCCGGCAAACTTGCGCCGCCAGACATCCGCCAACTGCCCCTGCCAGTCGATATCGGCTTCTCGCAGGGCCTGCTCCACGTCGCCGCGCGGCAGACCACGCTGGGTCAGCTCTTCGCGGATCCGCGACGGGCCATAGCCCGAGCGCGCGCGCGAACTGATATAGCTTTCAAGATAACGGGCTTCACTCAGCAGCCCCTCGTCCGCCAGGCGGTCGAGTTCGTGCTCGATCATTTCAGGAGTTGCGCCGCGCTGACGCAACTTGCGCGTCAGCTCGGCGCGACCGTGCTCGCGGCGTGCGAGCAGGTCCATGGCTGTCCGCCTGACGGCGACGGGGGTGTCGAGTATGACGGACATGGGCGGGATCAGAAGTCGGCGTCAGCGTCGGCCAGGTCTTCAGCGGACTCGTTCTGTGCAGCCACTTTGCCGGCGGCGTCGACAGCACCGGCGCTCAGCAGCTTCTCGCGAATCTGCTTCTCCAGGGTCTCGGCGATTTCCGGGTTCTCGGCGAGGAACTTGGCCGAGTTGGCCTTGCCCTGACCGATCTTGCTGCCCTGGTAGCTGTACCAGGCACCGGATTTCTCCAGCAGGCCGTGCAACACGCCCAGGTCGATGATTTCGCCGTTGCGGTAGATGCCCTTGCCGTAGAGGATCTGGAACTCGGCCTGGCGGAACGGCGGCGCGACCTTGTTCTTGACGATCTTGACGCGGGTTTCGCTGCCGACCACCTCGTCGCCTTCCTTCACCGCGCCGGTACGACGGATGTCCAGGCGAACCGAGGCGTAGAACTTCAGCGCGTTACCACCGGTGGTGGTTTCCGGGCTGCCGAACATCACGCCGATCTTCATGCGGATCTGGTTGATGAAGATGACCAGGCAGTTGGCGTTCTTGATGTTGCCGGTAATCTTGCGCAGGGCCTGGGACATCAGGCGGGCCTGCAGGCCCACGTGCATGTCGCCCATTTCGCCTTCGATCTCGGCCTTGGGCACCAGGGCGGCCACGGAGTCGACGATGATTACGTCGACGGCGTTGGAGCGCACCAGCATGTCGGTGATTTCCAGGGCCTGCTCGCCGGTGTCCGGCTGCGAGACCAGCAGGTCGTCGACGTTCACGCCCAGCTTGCCGGCGTACTCGGGATCCAGCGCGTGCTCGGCGTCGACGAAGGCGCAGGTGGCGCCCATTTTCTGCGCCTGGGCGATGACGGACAGGGTCAGGGTGGTTTTACCGGACGATTCCGGACCGTAGATCTCGACGATACGGCCTTTTGGCAGGCCGCCGATGCCGAGGGCGATGTCCAGGCCCAGCGAGCCGGTGGAGATGGCCGGGATCGCCTGGCGCTCATGGTCGCCCATGCGCATGACCGCGCCTTTACCGAATTGACGTTCGATCTGACCCAGGGCCGCAGCCAAGGCACGCTTCTTGTTGTCGTCCATTGAAGTCCTCACGTAATCGATAGGGCCTGACGGCCAGAAACAACTGTATAAGTAGCCAGTATTATTCCACAGGGAATTATTTCCGCCTACCCCCGATTCGTGAATTACTCCGCACCAAGGTGTAACAAGCCCTCTAGCGCGGCGATTACCGTTTGTCGGCGTACGGCCTCGCGGTCGCCGTCGAACTGCCGCCGTTCGCTGCTGACATGGCTGCCGTCGCCCCAGGCCAGCCACACGGTACCCACCGGCTTGGCCGGCGAGCCGCCATCGGGGCCGGCGACGCCGCTCACCGCCACGGCGAAACGCGCACCGCTGGCGGCCTGGGCGCCACGCACCATGGCCTCGACCACCTCCTGGCTGACCGCGCCGACCTGGCCGAACAGCGCCTCCGGCACCTGCAACTGGCGAGTCTTCTGCGCATTGGAATAGGTCACGTAGCCCGCCTCGAACCAGGCCGAACTGCCGGGGATGCGGGTGATGGCTTCAGCGATGCCACCACCGGTGCAGGATTCGGCGGTGGTCACTTGGGCATTGAAACGACGCAGATGTTCCCCCAGGCGGGCGGAAAGCACAGTGATCGGGTCCATGGCGAGCTCCTTGGAAAAACTGCCGCCTACCCTACACCACTCAGAAGCGCAGCGCGCGCACGTAGGCCTGGCAGGCGCGCAGGGCGATCAGTCCCTGGTCGCCGTCGTCGACGATGGCGACAATTCGTCGAGCATGCGCCGGGTCAAGTCGGGCTCGCGCGGGGTCATGAACCACGCTGCCGGTGCCGGCGGCGGCAGGCACAGCGGGAGCGACGGCGTCGCTGGCGAGGAGGACTGACAACCGCAGGTCAGCAGTAGCCAACCGGTCACGCAGACGGGCTTGAGTCTGTTGAGCATCGATAAGCTCCTGGTAATGGGTCTGGTCGACAGCCTGCAGGCGCTGCTCCAGCGCCAGCCGCTGCTGTCGTTCATCCTGCAACTGCGCCGTGGCGTTCTCCGCCAGTTGCTGGCGCTCGCGGGCATACGCCTCTTCACGCAGCGCAACCTGCCGCCCATGACGCCACGCCTGGACCTGCCAGGTCAGCGCACAGGCTGCCAGTACCAACAGCGCCAGGGCGGCGATCCGCAGGCGGCTCAACACAGCACCTCACGGGCCCGGGCCCAGAGTTTGAGGCGGTCTTCGAGACCGTTCAGCCCGCCATTGATATGCCGGGTGATGCGATTGAATTCGCCGCGATCCGCCAACTGGTTGAGCCCTCGCGAATGCCAGAACCAGGCCGCCGACTCGGTGGCCCACTGTGGTTCTTCGAGCATCTGCGGGCGCGCCAGCAAACGCTCGTCGTCGAACAACGCCATGCTGCAGGCGCGATAGTTGTTGCGCCCGGTGACCTGGATCAGGCCACGGCCGCAATACAGCTGGCCGTCACCGTCAGCCTCCGGGGAGTTGCCCAGGCGCAGGGCCAGGTTGCCGGTGTCGTAACGCGCCAGGTATTGCTCGGAGCCCAGCTCCTTGACGTAGCGCAGTTGCCCGGACTCGTGGCCGATCTGGGCGAGAAAGGCCGCCACGCGCCGCGGCGTATCGATCGCCCAGTGGGCCATGGCGGCATTCAGCGGTGCAACGAAAACGCCCGCTGTGGAGCGGGCGTTGGGATAGATGCGAAACAGTTCGGCTTCGGTCAGGTTCATTTCGTGCCCTCGCTTTGCCCGGCCTTGAGCGGTTTGGTTTGCCTGGTTTTCTGCGTCTTCGCCGTGGACTTGCCCTGGTTGGTGCCGTTGCACTGGACGGTGGTGTCCCAGCCGCTGGCAGTGAAGGTCTGGGTAACGTTGTCGATGAGGTAGTCGCCGTCGAGGCCGTCCTTGAAGCCCTGGATATTGAGCATGCGCTCGGCGAACAGGTCGGTACGCCCGGCCATTTCCAGGTACACCGTGGCGGTGCTGCGCTTGAAGGCCTCCAGGCGCGCCTTGGCAGCCTGCTCCGCGGCCGACTGGTTGGGGTAGACATGGCGCATCGTGAACACCGCGCTGACATCCGGCGGGCCGTTCTGGTTTTCCGTCTGCACCACCTTCTGCTGGCCGGTCGCCGGGTCCTGATGACGCGCCTTGACCGCCTTGACCGTGCCACGGTCCTGCAGGTGGAACTTCCAGCGCCGGACATCCCGCAGACCGATGCTGACCACCCCCAGTGCCTGGCCACTGGCACTCTTGCCGCCCTGGCGTGGCAGCACCAGCAGCACACCGTCGGCAATCTTCGCGGTGCAGCCGTACTGGATGGCGATGCGGGTCAGGAAGTTGAAGTCCGATTCGTCACGCTGGTCGACACGCGGGATGACCGTCGTCACCGGACACTGTGGCTGCCAGCCATTGCGCGCGGCGATATCTCGGACGATCTGCTGCAGTGGCACGTTCTCCCAGCTGTCACTGCGGATGGTCTTGCCGGTGCCGCGCATGTCGGCGGCCTTGCCGCGAATCTCCATGGTCGAGGCAGGGCCGGAGAGATCGATCTGGTCCACCGTGTAGCGGCCCAGCCGGGTCAGCTCTTCGCCCGCGTAGCCGAGAAACACTTCAAGCAGGGCGCCGCGTGCCGGCAAGGCCAGGGCGCTGTCGCGGTCGTCGAGTTTCAATTCGAAATCGTCGGACTCCATGCCGGTCTTGTCGGTCGTGCGCAACAGCAGCACACGATCGTTGATCAGCGCGGTGATGTCCTTGCCATCGGCGATGATGCGAAACACAGGTTGCATGTTCAGGCTCCAGAAAAGACAGGCCCCGCGCTGGGCGGGGCCTGGAAATGCAAGCGGTCGATCAGTCCCACAGGAGCACCGTGGCATCGGAGATCACGGACAACACCGGCAGCCTGATCAGCACCCCGGCGCGAAACGGCTGGTCCTCATCGGCCAGCCCCTGGTTGGCATCCAGCACGGCTTCGACGCTGCCCTTCAAGTGGCCGTAGTAGTGCTGGCACAGGGTGTCGAGCAGATCGCCGTCAGACGTTCGGCATATCGTCGCCATAACTCACGAGCTCCAAGGTGAAGGTTTGTCTTCCGGGGATACCGCCTGCCATGAGCGCCTCCTGGGTTTCGGTGATGCTGGTCAGGCACCAGTTGCCCAGGACCTCGCCGTAGCCCGTGCTCAAGGTCAGCGGCTTGAGTTGCCCGGCGATGCTGCGCAAGTTCTGCAACTGGTCGAGGCCGGCCCGGAACGAGGGAAAGACCACGCCATCAAGGGTGATCTTGTCGTCACCCAGGCCGACCGCCTGTTGCGCCTTGCTGCGCGACAGACGCTCCTGCGCGGCCCAGGTATAGGCCTTGGTCCGCTTCAGTTGATTGAAGGCCAGCGTGTCGAGGTTGAAGTAGAACGCCCCCTGAGCGGCCTGCAGCGGTTGCAGGATCATCAGGTGGGGGTAGGGTTTGACCGCCTCCTCGGCGGGCGTGGTCTGCGGGGCGAAAGCGCCGGTCGGCAGGATCGAGCCCAGTGACGGGCTGATCTTGCCGGCGATACGGTTGATCGCCGTAGCCGCCTTGCCCGCCTGTTCGGAAAAGGTCTCCAGGCGGCTTTCGACCTCCCCGATCACCGACACGGCCTGGTTGTACTTCGCGGCAACCATGCCTACCGTCGACTGCGCCACCTCGATGGCGCGCATCGTGCGCTGGAGCTTCTTGCCGATGACTTCGCCCACGAAGGGCAGGTTTTCCAGCTCGGTAGCCGCACCGGTGATATCGCTGACGGCGCCATTCAAGGGCCCCAGCATTTCATCGGCGCTGCGCCGCCCGGCTTCGCCCGCCGCTGCCAGCGAGCGCAGGCTGGATTGCATTGATTCCATGTAGGCCATGGACTCTCCTCAGGCATAGCCATATAGCTGGTTGGTGGTGTCGTAGATCTCGCCGCCTGTATTGGCCCGGGTGGCCAACCCGGCAAACATCCTCTGCACCTCCGGTTCGAGGACGCGAGCGAGCTCCGCAGGGTCGGTGACGATGCCCTGGACGTTGATCGAGATGCTGGGCGAAACCGAGAATTGCTGGGACGTGGTGTTGGTGATCGTCGCGTTGGTGGGACCAACGGTTGCCGGTAAAGCAGGCGTTGCCGTGGAAGTGGCCATGGACCGGACAACTTCGCCGGGCTCGCGGCCTGCCAACTGCAGGGCAGCGGGAGCAGACTGGCCGCCAAAGGCAGCACCCGGTTGCCCGCTACCGGCGCCGGGCGTTTGCGACGCAGGCCGCTCTGCAGGTGTACTTCCCGTGGCCCGCACCGCGTCGCCGGGCTCACGGTCCGTGGGCTGCTGGACCGCAGGAATGGATGGACCGCCGCCGGCTTCCTTGGCCGCAGCCCCCAACTGAGGCGTACCGGCCACGCTCGCTTCCGACGAAGACGGATCTGCATTCTCGGGGTTCTTCTTGCCGTCATCCCCCCAGTACTCATTGATCTTTCGGCCAACGCTCTTGCCGACGACAGCACCGACATAACTACCGGCAATCGCTCCCACCGGACCGAGGAATCCGCCCAGCACGGTACCCACCACCGTCCCGGCGGCCTCACCATAGCCCTCGGCCTTTTCCCGGCCAGTCTCTGCGTTCTCGAACGTCTCGGCAGCCATGAATGCGCCGCCTATCGCCCCTGCAATGCCCCCACCCCACTTGCTTGCCTTCGTGGGACGCAGCCCATCCGGCACAAACGAGTCGACCGTCCTGGCGGCCTGCTTGACACGCGCCCAGGCTCCAGTCGAAGAGCCTGGAACATCGCTTCGCTTCCAGGCTTCAGTCAGGACTTTGCCTTGTGGCCCCAAAACCGCCTTGCCCGCATCCAGCAGCAACTTGCCCTTGGCGAAAGCCGCATAACCGGTCACCAGGGCGGCAGCACCTACCACAACCCCGCCCAGCACCGTGACCACCCCGCTCAATTTCTCGACGACAACGCCAAGCAGATTGGTGGCCTGGGTCATGACGTTGGTCCAGGTCGAATAGATCGGCGCCAGAGCACCGCCTATCCCCACCGACAATCGCTCGCTGGAAGATTCACGCTCCTTCTGTTGCCACTCCAGCGTTTGCTTGCGGTCCTCCAGCCGGGACTGGATATGGTCCGGAGCAACGGAAGTCGTGGGCATGTACTTTTGCCCATACTGCTGAAGATCGGCGGCCTGGCTGCCTCCTGCCTGCTTGTACTCAAGAAAACGCGCCCGCGCCGCACTCATGACCTCAACGGGGTTGCCGGTTTTCTCCGCCTCCTGCTGGAGAATCGCCACCAGTCGAGCAACATCTTCCGGACCACCTCCCAGCGCCGGCAGCAAGCGCGTAACGGCCTCTGCCGTATTGCCAACCCCGAAATTGCCGGACTTGTCGATCATGCTGTTCAGGACGTTCTCGAGTTGCTCGCCCGACACCCCATTGGTGGTCAGCGTGCGGAACAACCCTGAAGTAACGCGCTCGTCCACTTGCTGGCCGTCGCTGAATCGCGCGGCCAGACGGCCTTGGGACACGCTAGCGTCAAGCGTCATCCCGGCGTCGTACATGCCCCAGAGCTGGCTGGCCGCCTCGGTCCGGCCCAGGCTCGTGGCATACATCATCCTGCCGATCTCGGCCTCGACCGCGGCCTTTTTCTCCTCCCACTTGCTCGGGTCTGTCTCTCCCTGGCGAACCAGCTTGGTGACGATCCCTTCATAGTGCGCGTACCGATCGACAGAACTGCTCGCCGACTTCACTAGGGTCTGCGAAGCATCGGTGATCTTTTCACGGGCCGAGTCTTTCTCCGACGGTTGAGCAACGGCAGGTGAGCGAATGCCCCCTGCCGCTTTGCCTAGGTCGGCGTATGCCTTGGTCAACGCAGACAGCAGGTCCAGTTGCCCGGACAGCTTCCTGGCGATGTCATCCAGCGCCGCCTGCCATTTCCCCGCCGACTCCACGGCGATGTGGTTCGCCGTCTGGAACGCCGTGGCCAGGGGCAAGGCACTCTGGGTCGTCAACCGCAAGGCATCGCCAATTCGCAAGGCCAGCGACTCCACCTGATCGACCTGCTGGGCGATCTGCTGCACGATCTGGCTGAACGCTTGCCCCAACGTCGGATCGACTGCACCTCCGATTATCATTTCAACTCTCAGTTCGCCCGCCATATCGTCCTCCCTGCGCGCAAACCCGGCTCACTCGGTGAGCCACCAGACCATGTCGGCGTACGACATGGTCATGATCTCGGCGGCAGAGAAGTTCAGCTCTTTCGCGAGCCGCTTCGCTGCCGCCTTCTGCCTTGAGGGATCAAAGCTCGTCGTCTTGCACCAGGCGAAAATAGCCCGTCTGCAGCCGGCTGTAGTCCTTCAGGGCAAGCCCCTCCAGGTCCTTGACGCCGACTTCGGCGAGGGAGGCGAACAGGTTCAGTTCCCGGGTTTCGTCGTCGGCACTGCCCGACTGCGCGGCACGCAGGTCGCGCACGGTCGGGGCACGCAGCGCCAGGCTGTCGACCTGCACGCCGTTGGCCTCGCTGGCACGGCTCAGCCTGACCACCACACGATCCGCGCTGACGGTCAGCCAGGCGGGTACTTTCGTTGCTTGCTTCATACGAGCTTGTCCTTGTCTCAGAGGCCCAGGGCGGTACGTTGCGCAGCGAGCTGGTCAACGCCGTTGATCACCCGCTTCATGCCCAGCGGGTCGATCTCGTACATCAGCCGACCATCGATCTCGAGCTTGTAGTAGGTCAGGGAAACGGTGTGCTTGACCGCGCTTTCGCCGGCGGTCTTCCACTCGCCCATCTCCACTGCGGTCAGGGCACCACGCAAGGTGACCACCACGGGGGTGATCGCGCCTTTCAGGCCCTTGAAGGCACCACGGAAGGTGCCGTTGAAGGCCGAGTTGTCGGCCAGGCCGAAGAACTTCAGCGACTCCGGGCGCACGCCCGCGGTGGAGAACTCGGCGCTCATCTTGTCCATTCCCTGATCGATATCGACCGGGGTATCCATGCCGCCGAAGCGCTGCTCGGCGAGTTTGACCGCCAGTTTCGGCAGGGTCAGGCTGCTGACGTTGCCCTGGAAGCTGACGCCATCGACGAACAGGTTCAGGTTGGCCAGGGTTTGCGGAATCATTGCCATGTGTTGTTGCTCCTTAAGCGGCCTGGTCGAGGACTTCGGTCAACCACTGGTTGGTGACCTCGACACGGAAGTTGGGGTTTTCAGCAGGTGGGACGTCGGTGAAGCGGATGTTCCAGTACACCTTGCCCTGCTCCAGCTGGCTGGCGGTGTTGAGCTCGGCGTCGGCATACACTTCGAAATTGATGATTGCGCCCTGGGCCTTCAGGTCGCGCATGAAGTTTTCCAGGCCCTCGGTCACGTCCTTGACGTAGGTCGCGGTGATCGAGCGGTCGACCGCCCACTTGTGGCCGTAGAGGATCGCGTCCATGACGATGTCCAGGGTCCGCACGCGGGTGACGAAGGCCCACTTCGGATCGCTGGACAGGGTGCGGTTGCCCCACAGGCGGAAGCCGTCGTCGCGGATGATGGTGGTGATGTTGGCGTTGTTCAGCAGGTTGGCGCGGCAGCTCTCGTCGCCATCGAGGAACTCCACCGCACGGGTGGTACCGGTGATGCCGACGAACTCCTTGTTCGATGGCGAGGCCCAGAAGCCGTACTCGCTATCGGTCCAGGCGAACAGGCCGGCGACCCAGGCCGAGGCCGGGGCGTCGACGGTGGCGTTGGTGCCGGTATCCCAGTACTGCACGCCCGGGTCGACCATGAAGGCGCGCTTGGCGCCGAAGTTTTCCGCGTAGGCCAGCGCGGCCTCGTCGGTGGTGCCGGGACCGTCGATGATGGCCAGGCCGCGCAGCTTGTCGGCCAGGGCCACCAGGGCGGTGCCGACGGCCTGGGTGGCGCTGTGTTTCGGGGTGACCAGCAGGCGAGGCTGGGCGTTGAAACGGCTCTTGCCGTCGAGCAGCGCCTGCAGGCCGGTACGCTTGCCGTCGGCCTCGACGCCGCCGATGATCGCCGAAGTCTGCTCGGCGGCGTCGGTCAGCTTGGCCACGCCGCAGGCGACGATGACCGCCTTGGCCCGGGCGAAGATGGCCTGGCAGGATTTGGTGATCGCAGCATCGGCGCCGAATGCGGCGACGGCTTCGCGTTCGCTGGTGATCAGCACCAGGTCGTTGGCCTTGACGGTGACGTTGTCGACTGCGGTGAAGGTGTCGACCAGGCCGATGATGGAAGAAGACGGCAGCGCGATACTGCGCGAGCCGGTGTCGACGTTGGTGACGGTAACGCCGTGGAAGAATCCACTCATAGGTATTGCTCCAGAAATGAGAAGGCCCCGTCAATGCGGGGCCCTCAGGGGTGAATGCCGGGCAGAAAAAGCCTCGACAGGTACAGGACTCTATTGCAAATGTTCGGCTAGCCAGACCGGCGGCGCCGGGCGCTGTTCCGGCAGAGGAAACATGCCTCCGGCCGGCCAGTCGCGCAGTTCCTGGCGGTAGCCCTGCAGCTCGACAAACTGAGCATCGGCCAGGCTCGTCGGCCGGGTCATGTCCCGCTCGTCGCGGTGCCGGGTAATGATGGGGTCGGTGGCGGCCAACTGGCCGTCGCGCCACGCGCGCTCAATGACTGCCCGCTGCTCGGAACTCAGTGGTGGCGGATCCCGCAGCACCGGGGGCTCTTCGTCAAAGTCGATCAGCTTGCCCTGCTCCTGCCCTGCTCGAAGCACGACATGCAGCTCAAAACTGATCTCGACAGCATCGCCCGGCAGCTCAGGGTTGATGGCGTCATCGTAAAAGCTGCAGGTCGACCTGCTGGAATAGATGGTCACACATGCCTCCTCGGCGAGCCGCCCGGCTAAGAGCCGAGGGCAAAGAACTGAAAACCGTTGTTGATGGTGCTACCACGCCAGGTGAATGCGCCCAACGTGGAAACTCCCGCACTCGCATAGCCCATCGAACCACTGCCGGCGGTATAGCCCTGGGTAATGAAAATCTTGCGAAAACTGTTTGGAAACGCGATGGGCAAGGTATGCAGCTGATCGGCACCGGTCGCCGCCGCGGTATCACCCCACTGCAGAATCATGCCGCTGGGAAATTTTTGGTAGCCACTGGCCCCCATGCTGCAGAAAAACGCTTCGGCACCGAGGCCCCCGCCGGCCAGATACCAAGCGTTACTGCGCTTAACAAGGGTGACTTTCTCCCCAATAAACGGCAAATACTGGTTGCCTCCCGTGATCCCCTGAATGCCTTCCGCACCGCTGCCCTTGAGCATTGCGCCGGAGCCGGTAAACAGGAAATGGAAGGCCGAACCGGCTGGCACGCTCGACAATGCCGGCAGCGTGGTCTGGTAGGCTCCGCCGACAATGAACAGCCCACCCGCTTGCGCAGACGTGAGTACGGTATTTGCCCCCAGCACTGTCGGCTCGCCCGTCAGGTTGCCCAGGGCCTTCTGCACGAATTCGGTACTGGCCGCCTGGTCGGTCACGGTCCCGGCAGCCGCGGTCGGTACTCGAGGGATACCGGTAAACGTCGGACTGACGAGGTTGGCCTTGAGCGCCGGGGTGAAGTTCGCCTCCGTCCAGAGCTTGCGGAAGGTGCCAGCGCCCTGATAGCAAGTCCGCACGAAGAACTCTTCCTGCGCGTTGAGTGCCCCCAGGAAGTCGATGCATTGCTCACCGCCTCCCCAAGTGATATGCACACCTGCTGCGTAGTTGATGCCCTCTGGCCTATCCTCGGTACCAGGGCTCGTCGAGATGAAGCGTGTTTCTGGAATGGCACTGATGCGCCCCTCCACCGCGCGAGCCTGGGAAAGCAGCCCCCCCGCGTTTGAAGTGTCGAGCATCACCGCAGTCGAGCTCCACACGACGGGATTGGCCCCGGCAGCAGCACGCCGTACCGCCAGTTTGTTATTCGATAACGACAAGGAGATCGCAGGGAGGCTGACATCGTGCCGGCGCCAATTAGTGCCATCGAAGTAGCAATTCTGTCCAAAAGCCGATTCGTTGATCGCCGTCACGAACGCGTAGTTGGCCCCGTGCAAATCCAGGCTGCCATTGGGCAGCGGATTGGTCATGGGCAGTGCATCGGTAATGCCATAGCCCGCCAGCGTCGTCGGATTCGAACCCTCCTGCACAACACCACGATCATTGATCCGCACCTTGGTATAGGTCCCGGCAGCTTTGTTCTTCGGCAGCACGCTGATGATCGAGCTGTCGACATACTCCCGCGTCGCCAGCACCACCGCCGGGTCGATCTTCAGTTGCACATTGGCGCTGCTGCTCACCACCAGGTTCAGGCGCACCACCTGGGTCTTGCCGGTGCCCTGTGCCAGCAGCGGCTTGTAGCTCGGTGCGCAGTTGGCCACGGCCACCAGGTCACCGGCCGTGTCGTAGAGGCCGATCTCGCGGATCCACCAGCCGCCGACATCCGGCGGGATCACCTGCTCGGCGATGATGATGCTGGCGTCCTTCGGATCGACCGTGAGCTGGTTCAGCGGCGCACGACGGCGCTCGTTGATCAGTCTGGTCTGGGTGCGCGAGGGCACCGGCTCGGTATTGTTGGCGTCGCCCACGCCCATCTGGGCGAAGGTCCAGGGCACGCCCAAGGCGTTCGCGTTGGCCTGCTTGGCCTCCCCCACCGCGGTGAGGATCGCGAAGAACTGGCTGTTCTGGTCAGTCATGAGTAAACGTCCAGGGTTTCGATTTGATGGTCATGGCCCTTACGGCCAAGGTTGCCGCGCACCTCGATGTCGCGTGAGGCAGGCGGGTAGATGTCGATCTCGTCACCTTCGCTCAGGCCCAGGCCATGACGCAGGAAGCCGTTGCTGTCGAGGGTGATGGCAAGGCCAACGAGGTGACGGCTGACCGGACGCGCGTCGTCGATCAGCGCGGTGAGTTCGTCGTAGGTTTCTTCGCTGATGCCCGACTCGGACACACCGATCTTCAGCGCGAAGGTGCCGGGCACGCCCGGCGGGACGGTGTTGAACCATTCGGCGACTTCGATGAGATAGCCGAAGGGTTCGACCACCCGCCGCAAGGCGCCGAGAGTGCCCTTGCGGGCATGGACCTGGAACGAACTCCGGATAACCGAACGCTTGACCGCATCCGGCCAGTTCTCGTCCCAGCGGTCCACCGACCAGGCCAGCGCCAACTGGTGCAGGAGATGGGAAGGACAGGTGTCGGGGTTGTACAAGGTGCGCAATGGAATTTCCGGCACTTCCGTCACCGCAGCCTCGACAGCCCGTTCCAGCAGGGTGCTGTTGAGTGGCAGGAGGCTGGTCATGTCAGCCTCCCACGGTTACGGAGAACTCGCTGCACCAGGCCGCCTGCCCCTTGGTCGGACGGATGTCCTGCCAGTCGAGCAGTTCAACCCGGCCGACACCGCTGATGTGCAGCTGTGCATCGATCGCCGAACGAGCCACTTCCACGCCCAGGCGTCGGCGTGGATTGATCCAGGCCTGCAAACGCCGTCGGCACTCGGCCACGGTCGCTTCGTTCTCCGGGCCGTTGCCGGCCATGTGCAGCACCGCGTCGATGCGATATTCGAGGATCTCGGCGCTACGCACCGTCACGCGATCGGCCACCGGACGCACTTCGTCATCGTTCAGATACGTCGCGACTTGCGCCAGCAATTCGGAACTGGCGACGCCCGGGTCGTCGAAGCTCAGCACGGTGACATCCACCGTCGCCGGCGAAGGACTTTCCGCCGTGGCATCGGCCACCTGCCCGGAAGCATTGCGGGCATGGAGGATGTAGCTGTTGCGCGGTCCTGCGGTGGTCAGGCCCTCGTAGACGAGTTCGACCCGCTCACGCAGGGCATCGTCTTCTTCGAGCACCTGCTCGACCGGTGGAACCGCATTCGGGTCGGCGGCCCGTACCACCAGGCGGCGCAGTTGCACGTTGGCCGCCAGTTGATCCAGGTCGCTGCCCTTGGCATAGGCCAGCAACAGCGCCTTGGCGGCGTCGTTGACCCGTGCCCGGTTGAGCAGGGTGCGATAGGCACCGACTTCCAGCAGCTTGGTCACCGGGTCGCTTTCCAGCGGCGCGTTCCAGCCATCGCCCATGTGCGATATGAAGGTCGTCAGGTCAGCCTGGTAGATCTCCTCGAAATCGAGGTCTTCCAGTACCTGCGGCGCGGGCAGCGCCGAGAGGTCCACAATACTCATGCCGTCACCTCCAGGATCTGGCTGTCGCCCAGGTACTGCCCGGTGAGTTGCAGGCTGATCTGCCCGTCCACCACCGCCGTTACCCGGACGCGTTGCAGTTTCAGGCGCGGTTCCCAGCGCACCAGGGCCCGCGCCACCTCGGCCTGCACCGCGCTTTTCCAGCCCTCGTTGACGGGCAGGTCGACGAAGCGGCGCAGCTTGCTGCCGTAGTCCGGGCGCATGCGCCGGCTGCCTAGCGGGGTGCCGAGGATGTCCTCGATGGACTGGCGCAGGTGGGCGATGCCGGAGAGTGGCTGGCCGGTGTGGCGGTCCATGCCGATCATGGCGCTGCTCCTTCGGCGCCACCGGGGCCGGGCTTGTCGTTTGAAAATGCCATGGCGTTCTCCTTGGCATAAAAAAGCCCGCGTTGGCGGGCTGGTTTCAGTGCTTGTGATTTGGCGTGTTCCCGGCCGTATCGATGATCGCTCCGCCGCCATGGATATCCCCGGTCACCTGCAATGCACCGTTGATCTGCACCGGGCCATTCAAGGTCAGGCTGCCAGAGGTCAGGGTGATGGTGTCGGGGGTGGCAGTCAGCGTGGTGCCGCCGACTTTCAGGTTGATGGTTCCGCCTGGCAGTTCGATGCTGTAGCTGCTGGCCTGCCAGTCGTAGACCAGCGAGCCACCGTCGTCGAAGCGCCAGGTTTCGACATGCTCGCGATTGTCCGGCGGATTGCCGGCGTTGCCATACAGGCCCGGGACGAAGGTGCCCTGGGCCGGTTCGCCGCTGGGGCTGATGAGCATGCCCTGCTCGTCCAGGCTCGGCGCCCGCCAGTGTCGAGCCTTGCCGGCGGCCTGGCTGTGCCAGCGGACCCAGGCGCTGGTCCAGCCGGCGCCATCGGAGACTCGTACACGGGCAGCGGCCAGGTCGACCGCCACTACACGACAGGGAATCAGCAGGCCGGCGATCATGCGGTCATGCATAGCGCTGGCGTAGCTCATGCGAAATCCTCCGGCGCCCTGTAGTCGCTTTCGTGCCCGGGGCCGGAATCGGGATCAAAGGCCAGCACCAACGAACCCGGTGGCTGGTTCGGCCATGGCCATTGCACCTCGCCCAGGTGCAGGACCTGTTCCCATTGCACCGTCCAGGTGGTGGCGGCCGTGCTCGACGGCAAGGCCTGGACGCCCTGGGCCTCCTCGACGAAATCGATGTTCCAGTACTGCTTGCGCAACAGCACCATCAGTTGCGCGGCCAGGGTGATGGCTTCCAGTGTCGCCTGGGGGCGATCGCCGTCTGTGCTGATACGCGCCTCGAACGTCGCGACCACACGGGAATGCCCATCACCCGGATCGACACCGGGCTTCAGCCCGACGATGCCGTGGAACAGCGCTGGCAGCGCCGTTTCCTGCTGCACGGCGGCATAGCTGCCGACGGTGGCGAGTTGCGGTATCGCCGTCTCGATGGCTGCGCTGATGGCCTGATGCAATCCGCTGAGGTCGGTCATGATCTCTCCTTGCTGTCATTGCCCAGGCCCAGGCGCTTGGTCGCCCAGCGTTCGTACAGGCCCATGGTGATGTCCGCGCCGCCTACGGCGGTCAGGCATCCCAAGGCGCTGGCCGCCCAGATCGAAAGGCCGCTGGCATACAGCAGCATCATGGTGGATACGCCGCAGACCATGCAGGCCCCCGAGCGCAGTGCCAGTCGTCTCAACAAGGCTGCGCCACGGGCGCCTGCCTTGTCCGCTCGCCACATCTCGCCGGAAACCCCACCCAGCAACGCCAGGACGATCACCAGCCAGATCGGCATTTCCAGCAACGTCTGTTGCTCGCTTGTCACGGTCCTGCCTCCTTTTGTACTCCCCGCCTGGCGATGGGCCATTTGGGACCGAGGGATCACTCGGCATTCCAAAGAGCCCGGGGCCAGGCCTGGGCTCTTCAGTAATGCGTCGTTGAAACGCCCGCCACGACTGGTGCGCTGGACGTCTCCGCTTCAGATTGTTCCTCCGGCCGCGGCCACCTGCCCGCCGGATAACTGCTCTTGGTGCTTTACGCTGCACACCCGGGTCAGTTGCCAACCCTCTGAACAGTCGAGGCCTGTTCATCGCTGCCTTTCTCGCCGCCGGTGTCTGACCGGCTTGGAACGAACTTTATGCATAGATGCATATACAGTCAATGCATTTTTGGAAAAATTTGCATTGGCGGATTTGCACAGATGCATGAAAGCCTTGCAGGCATTGGTGCGGAGCGATTTCATGAAGGCGAAAAAAAACCCGCCGAGGCGGGTTTTTCAATGATCGATGGAATGACCTAGCGGGCGTACATGCCCCACCAGAACACATGGCCGAGGATGGCGATCTGCTCTTCCTGCATCTGCTGGAAGCTGTAGTCTTCGTCGGGATGCTCGTCGCGATTGAAGCTGCGCAGGCGAATGCCGGTGGGCAGGCGATAGAGTTGCTTCACACGCAACTGGCCATTGTGATTGATGGCGTAGAGATCGCCATCGATGATGTCGCCGATCGAGCACTTGCCCGTGTTCACACCCACCGTCGCACCGTCGCGCAGCACCGGGAACATACTGTTGCCACGTACCGTCACGCATTTGGCCTGGTCGAACTGCACACCGTTATGGCGCAGGCTGCGCTTGCCGAAACGCAGGCGGGCGCGCTCGCTTTCCTCGATGACGAATCTTCCTGATCCTGCTGCCAACTCGACCTCACGAAGAAAGGGAACGGACACCTCGTCGTCCTCGACGGGGGTTTCATCGTCCCACAGGCTGATATCACGCAATTCGTCATGCCCGGGCAGCGGCTCGCCTGCGCGGCTTTCGCCCAGCTCGACGCGGCCGCGCAACTGATCGGTGCTCACGCCGAAGTACTCGGCGATCTTCGACACATGCTTGTCCGACGGATCGACGATCTTCTCGCCGAGGATCCGCGACAGGGTGGATTGGGGCACGCCGGTTCGCCGGTGCAGCTCCGTGGCGGAGATCCCGTGGCGATCCAGCAGTGATTTGAGGACTGAGGCTACGTTGCGCTTTTGCATGGAGTGCATACTGCTCGCGGTCGTAAGCAAATGCAATTGCAAATATGCATTTATCCGATAGAAATGGAATAGCGCGGCAACGATCCACAGGCAGCCGTCAGCTCCCGGCCTCAGCGCCCGAGAAAAAATCCCTGTACCATTAGCCGTTTCATACCATCTCCAAGACACCCAGCTCCAAGGCCTTGAATGTCTGATCTTTCCGCACACACTCCGATGATGCAGCAGTACTGGAAGCTGAAGAACCAGCATCCGGACCAGCTGATGTTCTACCGCATGGGCGACTTCTACGAGATCTTCTACGAAGATGCGAAGAAGGCAGCGAAACTGCTGGATATCACCCTGACCGCCCGCGGTCAGTCGGCGGGCCAGTCGATTCCCATGTGCGGTATCCCCTTCCACTCGCTCGAAGGCTATCTGGCCAAGCTGGTGAAGCTGGGCGAATCGGTAGTGATCTGCGAACAGATCGGCGACCCGGCCACCAGCAAGGGGCCAGTGGAACGCCAGGTGGTGCGCATCATCACCCCGGGCACGATCAGTGACGAGGCGCTGCTGGACGAGCGTCGCGACAACCTGATCGCTGCAGTGCTCGGCGACGAACGCCTGTTCGGCCTTGCGGTGCTGGACATCACCAGCGGCAACTTCACCGTGCAGGAGCTCAAGGGCTGGGAAAACCTGCTGGCCGAGCTGGAGCGGACCAACCCGGTCGAGCTGCTGATCCCGGACGACTGGCCCCTGGGCCTGCCCGCCGAGAAACGCCGCGGCTCGCGCCGCCGCGCCCCGTGGGATTTCGACCGCGACTCGGCGCGCAAGAGCCTGTGCCAGCAGTTCGCGACCCAGGACCTCAAGGGCTTCGGCTGCGACAAGCTGACCCTGGCTATCGGCGCAGCCGGCTGCCTGCTGGCCTACGCCAAGGAAACCCAGCGTACCTCGCTGCCGCACCTGCGCAGCCTCAAGCATGAGCGCCTGGACGACACGGTCATCCTCGACGGTGCCAGCCGTCGCAACCTGGAGCTGGACGTCAACCTGGCCGGGGGGCGCGACAACACCCTGCAATCGGTGATCGACCGTTGCCAGACCGCCATGGGCAGCCGCTTGCTGACCCGCTGGCTGAACCGCCCGCTGCGCGACCTGAAGGTATTGCAGGCACGCCAGGGTTCGATCCGCTGCCTGCTCGACAACTATCGATTCGAGCGCCTGCAGCCGCAACTGAAGGACATCGGCGATATCGAGCGGATCCTCGCCCGAATCGGCCTGCGCAACGCCCGTCCACGGGACCTGGCGCGCCTGCGCGATGCCCTCGGTGCCCTGCCCGAGCTGCAGAACGCCATGGCCGAGCTGGAGGCACCGCACCTGGCGCGCCTCGCCGCCATCGCCGGCACCTATCCGGAACTGGCCGACCTGCTGGAAAAGGCCATCATCGACAACCCGCCCGCCGTGATCCGTGACGGCGGCGTACTGAAAACCGGTTACGACGCCGAACTGGACGAACTGCTGTCGATCAGCGAGAACGCCGGCCAGTTCCTCATCGACCTGGAAGCCCGGGAAAAGGCCCGCACCGGCCTGGCCAACCTCAAGGTCGGCTACAACCGCGTCCACGGCTATTTCATCGAGTTGCCGAGCAAGCAGGCCGAACAGGCACCGGTCGACTATATCCGCCGGCAGACCCTGAAAGGCGCCGAGCGCTTCATCACCCCGGAGCTGAAAACCTTCGAGGACAAGGCGCTGTCGGCCAAGAGCCGTGCCCTGGCCCGGGAAAAGATGCTCTACGACGCCCTGCTGGAAACCCTGATCAGTCACCTGGCGCCGCTGCAGGACACTGCCGCTGCGCTGTCCGAACTGGACGTGCTGAGCAACATGGCCGAACGCGCCCTGACCCTCGACCTGAACTGCCCGACCTTCGTCGACGAGCCGTGCATGCAGATCGAGCAAGGCCGTCACCCGGTGGTCGAGCAGGTCCTGACCAGCCCGTTCGTGGCCAACGACCTGTCCCTCGACGACAGCACGCGCATGCTGATCATCACTGGTCCGAACATGGGCGGTAAGTCCACCTACATGCGCCAGACCGCGCTGATCGTGCTACTGGCCCATATCGGCAGCTACGTGCCGGCAGCGAGCTGCCAGCTGTCGCTGGTGGACCGCATCTTCACCCGCATCGGGTCCAGCGACGACCTGGCCGGCGGCCGCTCCACCTTCATGGTGGAAATGAGCGAAACCGCCAACATCCTGCACAACGCCACCGACCGCAGCCTGGTGCTGATGGACGAGGTAGGCCGCGGCACCAGTACCTTCGACGGCCTGTCGCTGGCCTGGGCCGCCGCCGAGCGCCTGGCCCAGTTGCGCGCCTATACGCTGTTCGCCACGCACTACTTCGAGCTGACCGTGCTGCCGGAGAGTGAACCACTGGTAGCCAACGTTCATCTCAATGCTACCGAGCACAACGAACGCATCGTCTTCCTTCACCATGTGCTGCCTGGACCGGCCAGCCAGAGCTACGGCCTGGCGGTGGCGCAACTGGCAGGCGTGCCGGCGGCGGTCATCCAGCGTGCGCGGGAGCACCTGGGTCGCCTGGAGACTTCCAGCCTGCCTCACGAAGTGCCGAAGCCCGCGACCAGTAGTCGCAGTGCGCCAGCCGTGCCGCACCAGAGCGACATGTTCGCCAGCCTGCCGCACCCGGCCATAGAGAAGATCGGCAAGCTCGACCTGGACAACATGACGCCACGTCAAGCTATCGAAATGCTCTATGAACTGAAGACTCTGTTATAACGCGCAGCCTTACAAGCTGTTAGAATCCCGCGCGGTTTGGCGGAGCGTCGAGTTATTAGCCTGGCTCGCCGCGAACCTGACAAACCGAGCGGCCCTGACTGGAAGGGCACCGCTGCCGTCGCCTGAGGAGAGAATTAGAAATGACCTTCGTCGTCACCGACAACTGCATCAAGTGCAAGTACACCGACTGCGTAGAAGTCTGTCCGGTGGACTGCTTCTACGAAGGCCCGAACTTCCTGGTCATTCACCCGGATGAGTGCATCGACTGTGCGCTGTGCGAGCCTGAATGCCCTGCCCAAGCCATTTTCTCGGAAGATGAGGTTCCTGATGACATGCAGGAATTCATCGAGCTGAACGCCGAGCTGGCGGAAATCTGGCCGAACATCACCGAGAAGAAAGATGCATTGCCAGAGGCCGAGGAATTCGACGGCGTCAAAGGCAAGATCAAGGATCTGGAGCGCTGAGTCACGACTCGCGACATGATCAATAAAAAAGGCCCTCACGGGCCTTTTTTCATTTTCACCGGGCAAAAAAAAGGGGCGGTTTGACCCGCCCACATTTTTTCCGTAGTCCCTGTATTCCCTATCATCATCCTGATGAATCGCATCCTGCGATGTCCTTGGTCTTCATCCGTTGAAAACCTGTGTCAGTCCGTAGACACAGGACAGATATTAACGCGTGCCACGCTTGTCGCAACTGGCAATGGCTCTCAAAAAAAGACATGAGGGTTGTCGAAACAAAACACAAAACCCTTTTATTTCAATGTCTTATAGAAAATTCGACGACAAGAACGAGCGAAAATTACCTGCATTCGCTGCATTGGCTTACAGATCACGTAAGCAATTGCTTACATCAAAAGACTCATAGCCGACAGAATTGCCTTATGTCCTAATACCCAAACGAAAACGCCCCGGACGGGCCGGGGCGTTTTCTTGCAAGGCTGATGGTTTTAATTATTGAAACAGCGACTCGCTGGACAGGCCGTTTTTCTCCAGGATCTCGCGCAAGCGCTTGAGCCCCTCGACCTGGATCTGACGCACCCGCTCGCGGGTCAGGCCGATCTCAAGGCCAACGTCTTCCAGCGTACTGCTCTCGTGGCCACGCAGCCCGAAACGGCGGATAACCACCTCACGCTGCTTGTCGGTCAGTTCGCTCAGCCATTGGTCGATGCTCTGGGAAAGGTCGTCGTCCTGCAACAGCTCGCAAGGATCGGTAGGGCGGTCGTCGGTCAAGGTATCGAGCAGGGTCTTGTCGGAGTCCGGCCCGAGGGACACGTCCACCGAAGACACCCGCTCGTTCAGCCCGAGCATGCGCTTGACTTCGGAAACCGGCTTTTCCAGCAGGTTGGCGATTTCTTCAGGGGAAGGCTCGTGATCGAGCTTCTGGGTCAACTCGCGAGCCGCGCGCAAGTAGACGTTCAGCTCCTTGACCACGTGAATCGGCAGGCGGATGGTGCGGGTCTGGTTCATGATCGCCCGCTCGATGGTCTGCCGGATCCACCAGGTCGCATAAGTGGAGAAGCGGAAGCCCCGTTCCGGATCGAACTTCTCGACTGCCCGGATCAGACCCAGATTGCCCTCTTCGATCAGGTCGAGCAGGGAAAGACCGCGATTCACGTAGCGCCGGGCGATCTTCACCACCAAGCGCAGGTTGCTCTCGATCATCCGCTTGCGGCCGGCCGGATCGCCACTTTGCGACAGACGCGCAAAATAGACTTCCTCTTCAGGCGTCAGCAGAGGAGAGAAACCGATTTCATTGAGATAAAGCTGAGTCGCATCAAGTGCTCGGGTGTAATCGATGTACTTGTGCTGTTTTAGCGAAGAGCCCTGCCTGGCCCTTGTCCGAACCGAAGGTACAGCAGGTTCGTCTGACACCACATCCGTTTCCAAAACGATGCCAGTCTCCATCAGGAGAACTTCATCGTCGATGTCAAACTCCGGCACTTCTTTACTGAGAGCCATTGTTATAGTCCTTTGCTGAGTTCGAACTCAGACTCGAGCGTACCTTATCCATGGCATCGCTTGAGCCTGTCCCCATTACGCCAAGGAACAGGCCGGAACCAACAATCAACGGTTTGGCAGGAACTGCAACGGGTCTACCGGCTTACCCAGTCGGCGAATCTCAAAGTGAAGCTTCACCCGATCGGTGCCCGTGGACCCCATTTCGGCAATTGTCTGCCCTACCTTGACTTGCTGTCCCTCCCGAACCAAAAGCCTGCGGTTATGACCGTAGGCACTCACGTAGGTTTCGTTGTGCTTGATGATTACGAGTTCACCGTAGCCCCGCAAGCCACTACCGGCGTACACCACTGAACCATCAGAGGCAGCAAAAACAGGCTGTCCCAAATCCCCGGCGATATCAATGCCTTTATTCAAACTACCGTTTGAAGCGAATTTTCCAATCAGGACACCATTGGCAGGCCATGCCCAACCACCGCTCGAACGCTCTGCGGCGGGCACTTGCGTCGGCGCGGTGGACGGCGTGACCACCGGCGCTGTGCTTGCGGTATTAGTACTTTTCGGTGGTGGCGGAGTGCCAGCCGGCCGTCGGGTGATCGTGGTCTTGCTCGATGGTGAAGTGGATGTCACCACGCGGGAAGAACCGGAGGACGGCTCGTCGAAGCGGATCGCCTGGCCAGGGCGGATGGTATAGGGCGCTTCGATACCGTTGCGCGCGGCCAGCGACTTGTAGTCCCAGCCATAGCGGAAGGCGATGGAGAACAGCGTGTCACCCGGACGCACCACGTACTGGCCGGAGGTGACTGCGGGACGCTTGGGCGCAGCATTGTTGCGATCAACCACCCGTGCGCCGCTGGAAGAGGAGGAAGTGCTGGAGCAACCCGTCACCAACGTGCCAAAGGCAAGTGCAACCACCAGGAGCCTGATGCTTGATAGACCCATACGCTGCCGAATGACTGTTTGACTCACCCGCCGCTCCCTTGAATGTTTTCCAATATTGAAAATGCAATAACGTTGCAATTATAACCAGGCGCCGCCAACTTGCGCTCGTTGAAGAAACGCAAAACGTGAACAGTTGCAGACCCGGATATAAAGCGCCCGCCAGATAGACCTGGCGGCGCGCCGAGAATTCGCCGCTGTCGAAAATAAACTGCAGTCAGGACAAGGTCCCGTTGAGCAACGGAACGAAGCGTACCGCACCCAGCACGCGACGGGAAAAACCGTGCTCTTCGCGAACGATCAACAGCAACTGCTGGGTTTCCCCGACAGCGCCCACCGGGATCACCATACGCCCGCCCGGAGCCAACTGGTCGAGCAAGGCCTGGGGGACTTCCGGGGCGACCGCGGTGACGATGATGCCGTTGTAGGGCGCCAGCGCCGGCCAGCCTTCGCTGCCATCACCCCAGCGGAACACCACGTTGCGCAGGTTGAGCTCGGTCAGGCGCTCCTTGGCCCGATCCTGCAGGACCTTGATCCGCTCCACCGAGAACACCCGTTCCACCAGTTGCGCCAGCACGGCGGTCTGGTAGCCGGAGCCGGTGCCGATCTCCATGACCTTGTCCAGCGGACCGGCCTCCAGCAGCACCTCGCTCATGTGCGCGACCATGAACGGCTGGGAGATGGTCTGGTTGTGGCCAATCGGCAGGGCGGTGTCTTCGTAGGCACGGTGCGCCAGCGCTTCATCGACGAACAGATGCCGCGGGGTGCGACGCAGTACTTCCAGTACCCGCGGATTGGTCACCCCTTCCTCGCACAGGCGCTGGATCAGGCGCTCCCGCGTGCGTTGGGAAGTCATGCCGATACCGCGGCGCATCATGTCGTCCTGATCGCGCATCAGAGCACCCCCTCCAGCCAGCCACCCAGGCGTTCGAAGGCATCGTTGAAGGTACGGTCCAGCTGCAGTGGCGTGATGGACACATAACCCTGCATGACCGCATGGAAATCGGTACCCGGGCCGCCATCCTCGACGTCACCGGCCACCGCGATCCAGTAGCCTTCCTTGCCCCGCGGATTGACATCCTTGATCGGCGCCGCCGCCCGCGCCCGATGGCCGAGGCGGGTCAGCTGGATACCACGGATGTGATCCAGCGGCAGGTTCGGGATGTTGACGTTGAGCACGGTACGCGGCGGCAATTCCAGACGGGCATGGGCCTCGACCAACTTGCGCGCGATATAGGCAGCGGTCGGCAGGTTGTCCGGCAAGCGCGAGAGCAACGAGAAGGCGAACGAGGTGTTGCCGAGGAAACGCCCTTCCAGCGCAGCAGCGACGGTGCCGGAGTACAGCACGTCATCGCCCAGGTTGGCACCGAGGTTGATCCCCGAGACCACCATGTCCGGCGTCTCCTTCAACAGGCCGTTGAGCCCGAGGTGAACGCAGTCGGTCGGCGTGCCGTTGATGCTGATATAGCCGTTGGGCAAGGTTTGCGGATGCAGTGGACGATCAAGGGTCAGCGAGCTGCTGGCACCGCTCTTGTCCTGATCCGGGGCGATTACCACGCACTCGGCATAGTCCGCCAGCGCACCATGGAGCGCGGCGAGTCCGGGCGCGATAACGCCATCGTCATTGGAAATCAGAATACGCATGGGCTGTCCGTCTGCCCTGCCGGGACCAGATCGACGAGTTCGCGCACCACCACGGTGGCGAAGCATCCGGCCGGAAGGACGAATTCCAGTTGCAGGATATCAGGCTCGGGATAATGCCACGTCAGCCGGCCAATGGGCAGTCGCAGAATGCGTCGCTCCTGCTTCATCGCAGCATTGCCGAGCCACTCGCAAAGCGCCGCTTCCTCGTGGCCGATACGCTGTTCGAGCACGCCGGCTGCGCCCTCTGTGGCCGGCAGGCCTTCGCCCCACAACGGCCCCGTAGGATGCAGGTCGAGAATGGCCAGGCGCGGGTCGCTGCATTCCGACTCACCCGCCGGAAAGAAGCTACGACTGTCCGTGAAGGCCAGAAGGTCGCCCACCTGGGCACGCTGCCAGCTGCCATCGTTGACGCGCTCGGCCAGGACCCGGTTGAACAGGTAGCTGCGCGCACTGGACAGCAGCCGCGAACGCAGGTTGCGCTGCTCCGGCAGGGCCTTGCGCCCGGCCCAGTGCCGCGCTTCCTCGACATTGCCGCCGGCATGACCGAAACGCTGGGTGCCGAAGTAGTTCGGCACGCCCTGCTCGCGCAGGCGTTCGAGGCGGGCATCCAGCGCCGCATGCTCGGCCTGGAGCCGGGTCAGGCGCAGGGTGAAGCCGTTGGCCGAATGCGCGCCGCGTTGCAGCTTGCGCGAATGGCGAACCCGCTGACAGATGCGCAGGTTTTCGTTTTCTGCCGCCGACAGGTCCGGGTCGGCCTTGCCTGGCAGGTGCAGGCTGAACCATTGGCGGGTGAGCGCCTGACGGTCCTTGAGTCCAGCATAGCTGACGGTCTTCAGCGGCACACCGGCAGCGCGGGCCAGACGGCGGGCCGCTTCCTCAGTGTTCAAGTCGCGTTTCTCGACCCACAGCCACAGGTGCTCGCCCTGCCCCGACAACGGGATATCGAGCACCTCATCGACCTGGAAGTCCTCCGCGACCGCCTTCAGTACCGCACTGCCCAAGGCCGGCCCGCTGGCACGCGGGCCGAGAAGTTCGAGTTCGGTCATGCTGGCAGCAACAAGGCGACAGCGTGCACGGCAATGCCTTCCTCACGCCCGGTGAAGCCGAGTTTTTCGGTAGTGGTGGCCTTGACGTTGACCTGGTCGAGCTCGACCTGCAGGTCTTCGGCGATCAACGCACGCATGGTTTCGATATGCGGGGCCATCTTCGGTGCCTGGGCAACGATGGTGGCGTCGACATTGCCGACCTTCCAGCCCTTGGCCTGGACGATGCCGACCACATGGCGCAGCAGCACACGGCTGTCGGCGCCCTTGAACTGCGGGTCGGTATCAGGGAAATGGCGACCGATGTCACCCAGCGCGGCAGCGCCGAGCAAGGCATCGCTCAGGGCGTGCAGCAGCACGTCGCCGTCGGAGTGGGCCAGCAGCCCGTACTTGTGCGGGATACGCACGCCCCCCAAGGTGATGAAATCGCCTTCGGCGAAGCGGTGCACATCGTAGCCGTGGCCAATACGCATAGAAAAACGCCCTGATTGAGTCAGGGCGTGATTCTACCCGCTTTACCGGGGCTTGGGCTCGAATTGTCGCCTCAGCCGCGGTCGATCCCCAGCGCTGCGGCATGATGCCGCAAATGGTCGTCGATGAAGCTGGCGATGAAGTAGTAGCTATGGTCGTAGCCCGGCTGCAGGCGCAACTGCAACGGATAACCTGCGGCCTGCGCCGCCTGTTGCAGCACCTGCGGCTTGAGCTGGTTTTCCAGGAAGTCGTCGCGATCGCCCTGGTCCACCAGCAGCGGCAGACGCTCGCCGGCCTGGGCGATCAGCACGCTGGCATCCCACTCGCGCCAGCGCGAACGGTCCTCGCCCAGGTAACGACTGAACGCCTTCTGCCCCCACGGGCAGTCCATCGGATTGCTGATCGGCGCAAACGCCGACACCGACTGGTAACGCCCGGGGTTGCGCAAGGCACACACCAGCGCCCCGTGACCGCCCATGGAGTGGCCACTGATGGCGCGCTGCTGCGAAGCCGGGAAATGCGCTTCGATCAGCGTCGGCAGCTCGCTCACCACGTAGTCGTACATGCGGTAGTTGGCCGCCCACGGCTGCTGGGTGGCATTGACGTAGAAGCCGGCACCCAGGCCGAAATCCCAGGCGCCGTCCGGATCGCCCGGCACCTGGGCGCCGCGCGGACTGGTGTCCGGCGCGACGATGATCAGCCCCAGCTCGGCGGCGAGTTTTTGCGCGCCAGCCTTCTGCATGAAGTTCTCGTCGGTACAGGTCAGCCCGCTCAGCCAGTACAGCACCGGCAACGTACCGCCCTGCTCGGCCTGCGGCGGCAGGTACACGGCGAATACCATGTCACAGCCAAGCACCTCGGAGCGATGGCGATAACGCTTGTGCCAGCCCCCGAAACTCTTCTGGCAGGAAATGTTTTCCAGGCTCATGGGCAACCTCAGAAGTGGATGACGCTACGGATGCTCTTGCCTTCGTGCATCAGGTCGAAGGCCTTGTTGATGTCTTCCAGGCCCATGGTGTGGGTGATGAAGGTATCCAGTGGGATCTCGCCCTTCTCGGCCATGTCGACGTAGCTCGGCAGCTCGCTGCGGCCACGCACGCCCCCGAAGGCGGAACCGCGCCAGACGCGACCGGTGACCAGCTGGAACGGACGGGTAGCGATTTCTTGGCCAGCACCGGCGACGCCGATGATCACCGATTCGCCCCAGCCCTTGTGGCAGCATTCCAGCGCCGCACGCATCAGCTGGACGTTGCCCACGCACTCGAAGGAGAAGTCGACACCGCCGTCGGTGAGGTCGACGATCACTTCCTGGATCGGGCGGTCGTAGTCCTTCGGATTGACGCAGTCGGTGGCGCCGAGCTGGCGGGCGATCTCGAATTTGCCCGGGTTGATGTCCACCGCGATGATGCGCGAGGCCTTGGCCTTGACCGCACCGATGATCGCCGACAGACCAATGCCGCCCAGGCCGAAGACGGCCACGGTATCACCCGGCTTGACCTTGGCGGTATTCAGCACCGCACCGATACCGGTGGTCACGCCGCAGCCAAGCAGGCAAACCTTCTCCAGCGGCGCTTCCTTCTGGATCTTGGCAACAGAGATTTCCGGCAGCACGGTGTACTCGGAGAAGGTCGAGGTACCCATGTAGTGGAACAGCTGCTGGCCCTTGTAGGAGAAACGGGTGGTGCCATCCGGCATCAGGCCCTTGCCCTGGGTGGCGCGGATCGCCTGGCAGAGGTTGGTCTTGCCCGAACGGCAGAATTTGCACTGGCCACATTCCGGGGTGTACAGCGGGATGACGTGGTCACCCACCGCCACCGAGGTCACGCCCTCGCCCACCGCCTCGACGATCGCCCCACCCTCGTGGCCGAGGATCGACGGGAAGATGCCTTCCGGGTCGGCGCCAGACAGGGTGTAGGCGTCGGTATGGCAGACGCCGCTGGCGACCACCCGCAGCAGCACTTCACCGGCTTTCGGCATCGCCACGTCGACTTCGACGATTTCCAGCGGTTTCTTGGCCTCGAAGGCAACGGCGGCACGGGACTTGATCATCAATCTTCTCCAATGAAAGGACATTTCAGGCGTGCAGTGTAATTCAAGGTCTTTTGATGAATAATCCGGCTGAAGACAAAACATTATTGCTGCACAGGGATAATCAATGAGCAGTCGCTGGGAAGGGATCGACGAATTCGTCGCCGTGGCCGAATCCGGGCAGTTCACCGCTGCCGCCGACCGCCTGGGCGTTTCTTCCTCCCATATCAGCCGCCAGGTGGCGCGGCTGGAGGAACGCCTGCAGACCCGCCTTCTGTATCGCAGCACCCGCCGCGTCACCCTTAGCGAGGCTGGCCAGACCTTTCTCCAGCATTGCCAGCGCTTGCAGGACGGCCGCGAGGAGGCCCTGCGGGCCATGGGCGACCTGACCAGCGAGCCCAAGGGCTTGTTGCGCATGACCTGCGCGGTGGCCTATGGCGAGCGCTTCATCGTTCCGCTGGTGACGAGCTTCATGGGGCAGTACCCGCATCTGCGGGTGGACATCGAACTGACCAACAACACCCTCGACCTGGTGCACGAAGGCATGGACCTGGCGATCCGCCTGGGTCGCCTGCAGGAATCGCGACTGGTGGCTGCACGCCTGGCGCCACGGCGCATGTACCTGTGCGCCTCGCCGGAATACCTCAGTCGCTATGGCCGCCCCCATAGCCTGTCGGAGCTGGCGCGGCACAACTGCCTGATCGGCAGTTCGGACATCTGGGCGCTGCAACAGGACGGCCGCGAGATCGCCCAGCGCGTACAGGGCAACTGGCGCTGCAACAGCGGTCAGGCGGTGCTCGATGCAGCGTTGCAAGGCATGGGGTTGTGCCAGTTACCGGACTACTACGTGCTGGAGCACCTGGGTAGTGGCGCGCTGGTACCGCTGCTGGAGACCCACCAGCCACCCAACACAGCGGTGTGGGCGCTGTATCCGCAACAGCGGCACCTGTCGCCGAAGGTCCGCAAGCTGGTGGATCACCTGCGCGAAGGACTGGCCCTGAGGCCGGAGTATCAGATGAGCTGAGGGATCAGCGCAGGGACCAGCGCTGGCGCAGCCATTCCAGGTCTTCCGAACGGGTGACCTTGATGTTGTCGCTACGCCCTTCGATCAAGCGCGGCGCCTGGCCGGCCCATTCGAGGGCCGAGGCTTCGTCGGTGATCGCCACATCCGCCACCAGGCTGTCGGCCAGGGCCCGGTGCAATGCGCCGAGACGAAACATCTGCGGGGTGTAGGCTTGCCAGATGGTACTGCGGTCGACCGTGACAGCGACCCGGCCAGCGGCATCGGCGCGCTTCAGGGTGTCCCGGGCCGGCACGGCGAGCAGGCCGCCCACCGGGTCATCGGCCAGTTCCACCAGCAAGTGATCGAGATCGGAACGGGCCAGGTTCGGCCGCGCCGCGTCGTGCACCAGCACCCAGTCGCTGTCCGCCGCGCCCTGGGCGTGCAGCAGCAACAAGGCATTGAGCACCGAGTCGGCGCGTTCGCGACCGCCAGCGGCGCGCTGGATGCGCGGGTCACGGGCACTGGCCAGGTCCGGCCAGTAGGGATCGTCAGCGGCAAGGCTGACCACCACCCCTTTCAACGAGGGATGGTCGAGAAAACAGTTGAGGCTGTGTTCGAGGATCGTGCGTCCACCCAGTTGCAGGTACTGCTTAGGCCGGTCGGCGGCCATGCGCGCACCCACGCCGGCGGCGGGGATCACTGCCCAGAAGGCAGGCAGGGAGGTATTCATTGGGCCAGCTGGTAGAGGGTTTCCCCATCCTTGACCATTCCCAGTTCGTGGCGGGCCCGTTCTTCGACGGTTTCCATGCCTTTCTTCAATTCCAGAACTTCGGCATCGAGCACGCGGTTGCGCTCCAGCAGACGCTCGTTCTCGGCGTGCTGGTCGGCAATCTGCTGCTTGAGCTCGGCCACCTGGGCCAGGCTGCCATTGCCCACCCACAGCCGATACTGCAAGGCACCGAGCAACGCGAGGAGGACGAGGAACAACCAATAAGGACTACGCATCAGGGTATCCACAGGCAAAAGACCGCTACCGCGAGGGGCTTATGGCACGAAGCCTGACCGAAGCCAGGCTTTGTGATTGCAGCGCTCGCAGCGCCCGCGCCAGCCAGGTCATGTAACCATGGCACAGCGCGGTGCTGTCTTTTTACCACCTATCGCTTAGCCGCGAAACTCGTCGCGACCACGGTACACCGCCTTGGCGCCCAGTTGCTCTTCGATGCGCAGCAGCTGGTTGTACTTGGAAACGCGGTCGGAACGGCACAGCGAGCCAGTCTTGATCTGGCCAGCAGCGGTACCCACGGCCAGGTCGGCGATAGTGGAGTCTTCGGTTTCGCCCGAACGGTGCGAGATCACCGCGGTGTAGCCGGCGGCCTTGGCCATCTGGATGGCTTCCAGGGTCTCGGTCAGCGAGCCGATCTGGTTGAACTTGATCAGGATGGAGTTGGCGATCTTCTTGTCGATGCCTTCCTTCAGGATCTTGGTGTTGGTCACGAACAGGTCGTCGCCGACCAGTTGCACCTTCTCGCCGATCTTGTCGGTGAGGATCTTCCAGCCAGCCCAGTCGGACTCGTCCAGACCGTCTTCGATGGAGATGATCGGGAAGCGCTCGGTCAGGCCTTTCAGGTACTCGGCGAAACCTTCGGCGTCGAACGACTTGCCTTCGCCGGACAGGTTGTACTTGCCGTCTTCGAAGAATTCGCTGGCTGCGCAGTCCAGAGCGAGGGTCACGTCGGTGCCCAGCTTGTAGCCGGCGTTGGCCACGGCTTCGGCGATGGCGCCCAGGGCGTCTTCGTTGGAAGCCAGGTTAGGGGCGAAACCGCCTTCGTCACCAACCGCAGTGTTCAGGCCACGGGCCTTCAGCACGGCTTTCAGGTGATGGAAGATCTCGGTGCCCATGCGCAGGCCATCGGAGAAGGTCTTGGCGCCAACCGGCTGGACCATGAACTCCTGGATGTCGACGTTGTTATCGGCGTGCTCGCCACCGTTGATGATGTTCATCATCGGAACCGGCATGGAGTACTGGCCCGGGGTGCCGTTGAGGTTGGCGATGTGCGCGTACAGTGGCAGGTCCTGGTCCTGGGCGGCAGCCTTGGCAGCAGCCAGGGACACGGCGAGGATGGCGTTGGCACCCAGCTTGGCCTTGTTCTCGGTACCGTCCAGTTCGATCATGGCGCGGTCCAGGGCTTTCTGGTCTACCGGGTCCTTGCCCAGCAGCAGGTCGCGGATCGGGCCGTTGATGTTGGCGACGGCCTTCAGCACGCCCTTGCCCAGGTAACGGCTCTTGTCGCCATCACGCAGTTCCAGTGCCTCGCGGGAACCGGTGGAAGCACCCGACGGCGCGCAAGCGCTGCCGATGATGCCGTTGTCGAGCAGTACGTCCGCTTCCACGGTAGGGTTGCCCCGGGAATCGAGAACTTCACGACCTTTGATGTCGACGATTTTTGCCATTGTTGTAAGCACTCCAGAATTGACGAAAACAACGCAGCTTGAAGAATTCCGCTCGATTCCAGGCACGGGGCACGGGCAGGCCTGGGGCGGAGAAAACCCCTGACCTTGCGGCCAGGGGCTGAACGGGGGGTTACTTTACCGGAGAAACGCGCCTTATGCGGTTTCTACTGTCGGAAAACTCTTGACCAGGTCATCCAGTTGCTTGAGCTGGCTCAGGAACGGCTCCAGCTTGTCCAGGCGCAGGGCGCACGGACCGTCGCACTTGGCATTGTCCGGATCCGGGTGGGCCTCCAGGAACAGACCCGCCAGGCCCTGGCTCAGGCCGGCACGGGCCAGCTCGGTGACCTGGGCACGGCGACCGCCGGCGGAGTCGGCACGACCGCCCGGCATCTGCAGGGCGTGGGTCACGTCGAAGAACACCGGGTACTGGAACTGCTTCATGATGCCGAAGCCGAGCATGTCCACCACCAGGTTGTTGTAGCCGAAGCTGGAACCGCGCTCGCAGAGGATCAACTGGTCGTTGCCCGCTTCTTCGCACTTGGTCAGGATGTGTTTCATCTCCTGGGGCGCGAGGAACTGGGCTTTCTTGATGTTGATCACCGCGCCGGTCTTCGCCATCGCCACGACCAGGTCGGTCTGGCGCGAGAGGAAGGCCGGCAGCTGGATGATGTCGCAGACATCGGCCACCGGTTGCGCCTGGTGCGGCTCGTGGACGTCGGTGATGACCGGGACGCCGAAGGTCTTCTTCACTTCCTCGAAGATCCGCATGCCTTCTTCCAGGCCCGGACCGCGGTACGAATTGATCGAGGAGCGGTTGGCCTTGTCGAAGCTGGCCTTGAACACGTAGGGGATACCGAGCTTCTCGGTAACCCGCACGTACTCTTCGCAGACCTTCAGGGCCAGGTCACGGGATTCCAGGACGTTCATGCCGCCGAATAGGACGAACGGCTTGTCGTTGGCGATCTCGATGTTACCGACGCGAATGATCTTCTGGGTCATGGATCAGGCCTTGTTCTTCTGCGCCAGGGCAGCCTTGACGAAGCCGCTGAACAGCGGGTGGCCGTCGCGCGGGGTCGAGGTGAACTCAGGGTGGAACTGGCAGGCAACGAACCATGGGTGGTCCTTGGACTCGACCACTTCCACCAGCGCGCCGTCGCCGGAACGACCGGACACCTTGAGGCCGGCCTCGATCAGTTGCGGCAGCAGGTTGTTGTTCACTTCGTAGCGGTGACGGTGACGCTCGACGATCACGTCCTTGGCATAGCAGTCGTGAACCTTGGAGCCGCTCTCCAGCTGGCACTCCTGGGCGCCCAGGCGCATGGTGCCGCCCAGGTCCGAGGCTTCGGTACGGGTCTCTACCGCACCGGTGGCATCGGACCACTCGGTGATCAGGCCGACGACCGGGTGGCCGCTGTTGCGATCGAACTCGGTGGAGTTGGCGTCTTTCCAGCCCATGACGTTACGGGCGAACTCGATGACCGCCACTTGCATGCCGAGGCAGATGCCCAGGTATGGAACCTTGTTCTCGCGAGCGTACTGGACGGCAGTGATCTTGCCTTCCACGCCGCGCAGACCGAAGCCGCCGGGAACGAGGATGGCATCGACGCCTTCCAGCAGGCCGGTGCCCTGGTTCTCGATGTCTTCGGAGTCGATGTAGCGCAGGTTGACCTTGGTGCGGTTCTGGATGCCGGCGTGGCTCATCGCTTCGATCAGCGACTTGTACGCGTCCAGCAGTTCCATGTATTTGCCGACCATGGCGATGGTGACTTCGTGCTCGGGATTGAGCTTGGCATCCACGACCTTTTCCCATTCGGACAGGTCGGCGCCATTGCATTGCAGGCCGAAGCGCTCGACGACGAAGTCGTCCAGGCCCTGGGCGTGCAGCACGGCGGGAATCTTGTAGATGGTGTCGACGTCTTCCAGCGAGATGACCGCGCGCTCTTCGACGTTGGTGAACAGGGCGATCTTGCGACGGGAGGAGACGTCGACCGGATGGTCGGAACGGCAGATCAGCACGTCAGGCTGCAGGCCGATGGAGCGCAGCTCCTTGACCGAGTGCTGGGTAGGCTTGGTCTTGGTCTCGCCAGCGGTGGCGATGTACGGGACCAGGGTCAGGTGCATGAGCATCGCGCGCTTGGAACCGACTTCCACACGCAGCTGGCGGATGGCTTCGAGGAACGGTTGCGACTCGATGTCGCCCACGGTACCGCCGATCTCCACCAGGGCCACGTCGGCATCGCCAGCGCCCTTGATGATGCGACGCTTGATCTCGTCGGTGATGTGCGGGATGACCTGGATGGTCGCGCCCAGGTAGTCACCACGACGTTCCTTGCGCAGCACGTGCTCGTAGATGCGGCCGGTGGTGAAGTTGTTGTTCTGGGTCATGGTCGTGCGGATGAACCGCTCGTAGTGGCCCAGGTCCAGGTCGGTCTCGGCGCCGTCGTGGGTGACGAACACTTCACCGTGCTGGAACGGGCTCATGGTGCCCGGGTCGACGTTGATGTACGGGTCCAGCTTGAGCATGGTGACCTTGAGCCCCCGCGCCTCCAGGATGGCCGCCAATGAAGCCGAGGCAATGCCTTTCCCCAATGAAGAAACAACACCGCCCGTGACGAATATGTAGCGCGTCATGAAAAACCCTAGAAGTCTGCGTTAAAGCGGTCTGCGCCGCCGGGGAAAGCGAAGGAAGGCCGAAGCCCCCGATCACCTGCGTCTATCACAGTGCATCCGAAAATACTGCCGCGTCTGTACAGACCGGGGGTTGGAATCCCGGTACGGAGCTCGCTACACATTTTGAGAATCGCCCAGCAAAAAACTGCTTGGTAATCGGCAACTGCCGTGGCTCGAAAGGAGCTCACAGAAGCTGTATCAAGAAGGGAGCGTAGTCTACCCGAAGATGCCCATCACCTCAAACCTTGCTCACTCGTCGGTACGCTCCAGACGAGTTGCAAATCGCCATCAGTGAGGTCCGGCAGGTTGGCCACGGCCACCAGTCGCTCGCCCGCGAACAGCAATGGCAGGCGGCTGCGGACGAAGGACGGGACCTGGCGTTCGTTGAGCAGGCGCTTGAGATCGCGATGGCCGCGACCGGGGATATTCATGCTTTCGCCACCCTGACGGTAGGCGATTCGCAGAGGCTCCAGAGGAACCGTGCCGCTCAAGACCACGCTGCCATTGCCAGGCAGCAACAGTGCCTGTTGTGGATCATCCCAGGTCAATTCCGCGTCCGGAGCGTCCAGCCAGGCGCCGGAAAGCCAGTAGCAGCGCTCATCCGCCCGATGCAACTCGCCATCGGTGAGTTTCCAGACCGGCGACGCATCGACGCGGGCATCGCGCAGATCGCTCCACCCAGCCCAGTGATCGGTATCCGGCAGGCGAGTGAATCGTGAGAGCCAGAACTGCAGGGCATTGCGCTGACGCGCCGGGGAAAGCCGGGCAAGCGGCGGCAAGTGCAAGGAGGGCAACCCGAGCCACGAGAAGTCCTCGACGCCCTGCGCCCGCGCCAGATCGTCGCGGGCCAGTTCGTCGAGCAGCTCGCCAGCCTCGGCCAGATGAGCGGACGCACGAGCCAGGCTGCGGCTAGCCTGTGGCCAGCGTGAGGTCAGAGCCGGGAGCACCTGGTGACGCAGGTAATTGCGGTTGAATCGGGTATCGGCGTTGGACGGGTCTTCGACCCAGCTCAAACCCTGCGCCAGGGCAAATGCAAGCAGGTCGTCACGGGAAATATCCAGCAACGGCCGCACCAACAGGCCAGCAGCCAGCGACCTGCACTCCGGCATCGCCGCCAGACCACGCAGTCCGGCCCCCCGCAGCAAACGCAAGAGCAAGGTTTCGGCCTGGTCCTCGCGATGCTGGCCGGTCAGCAAGAGCTCACCAGGCTGCAGAACTTCAGCGAACGCCTGGTAACGAGCATCGCGCGCTGCCTGTTCGAGGCTCGCGCCCTGCACAACCTTCACCCGTCGCACCAGCAACTCGACACCCAATGCATCACACAAGCGCTGGCAGTGCTCGGGCCAGACATCGGCGGCATGCTGAAGCCCGTGATGAACATGAATGGCGCGCAAGGCCGGCCGTTCCTTCAGAGTCGCCAGAACATGCAGCAGCACGGTGGAATCCAGCCCGCCCGAGAGTGCCACGCACCAGCATGGCGCATCACGCCAGGGAGCCAGCTTGTCCTGCACCCGAGAGGCGAGATCAGTCATGTTCGACAACCTTGGTATAGAAACAATTGGGGCCGCTTTGCGGCCCTTCGCGAGCAAGCTCGCTCCCACAGGTAGGCGTGGGAGCGAGCTTGCTCGCGAAGGGCTGCAAGGCAGCCCCAAATAGCCGAGAGGGTGGCTTCAGGTCAGAGACCGTAGCTCATCAGTCGGTCATAACGACGCTTGAGCAGCGCGTCGTTGTCGAACTTCTTCAGCATGTCCAGTTGCTGGATCAGTTCCTCGCGGACCGAAGCCGACATCACGGCAGGGTCACGGTGGGCGCCGCCCAGCGGCTCCTGGATGACCTTGTCGACGATACCCAGGCCCTTCAGGCGCTCGGCGGTGATGCCCATGGCCTCGGCGGCGTCGGCAGCCTTCTCGGCGGTCTTCCACAGGATCGAGGCGCAACCTTCCGGCGAGATCACCGAGTAGGTCGAGTATTGCAGCATGTTCAGCTGGTCGCAGACACCGATGGCCAGCGCACCGCCGGAACCACCTTCACCGATGACGGTGGCGATGATCGGGGTTTTCAGGCGCGCCATGACACGCAGGTTCCAGGCGATCGCTTCGCTCTGGTTGCGCTCTTCGGCGTCGATGCCCGGGTAGGCGCCCGGGGTGTCGATGAAGGTCAGGATCGGCATCTTGAAGCGTTCGGCCATTTCCATCAGGCGGCAGGCCTTGCGGTAGCCTTCCGGACGCGGCATGCCGAAGTTGCGGCGAACCTTCTCGCGCACTTCACGGCCTTTCTGATGGCCGATGACCATCACCGGACGGTCTTCCAGGCGCGCGATGCCGCCAACGATCGCGGCGTCGTCGGCGAAGTGACGGTCGCCGTGCAGTTCGTCGAACTCGGTAAAGATGTGCTCGATGTAGTCCAGGGTGTACGGACGGCGCGGGTGACGCGCCAGGCGAGCGATCTGCCAGCTGGTCAGGTTGCTGAAGATGCTCTTGGTCAGCTCGCTGCTCTTGTCTTGCAGCCGACCGATCTCGTCGCCGATGTTCAGCGAGTTGTCATTGCCCACCAGGCGCAGCTCTTCGATCTTGGCTTGCAGGTCAGCGATCGGCTGTTCGAAATCCAGAAAATTCGGGTTCATAGGCTTCCGTCTTGGGTCGACGGCCAGGCGGCCGGCCGGTTGATCCGTTTGGCGCCCTACCTTAAGGGATCAGGCGCATTCAGGTCGAGATTAAAAATTCATCGATAGTGCAAAAAGACGTTCTCTCGACCGAACTGGTCACGCAGGGCCTGAATCAGGCCATCGGCCGGGTCGATCCGCCAGTCTTCACCGAACTGCAACTGGGCACGGGCGTCGCTGCCGGTGTATTCCATGCTTACCGGGCAGGCGCCGCGATGGCGCTTGAGCAGATCGCCGAGCCAGGCCAGGCGGTCGCCCTTGAGGGCATCGGCGTGGATCTTCAGGCGCAGGCTGTCGGCCAGATTGGTGCGCGCATCCTCCATGCTCATCACCCGCTTGACCCGCAGGCGCAGGCCACCGGAGAAGTCGTCGTTGCTGACTTCTCCCTCGATCACCACCATGGCATCGTTCTGCAGCAGCGATTGCGAGGCCATGAAGACATCGGCGAACAACGAGGCTTCAATGCGCCCGGAGCGGTCGTCGAGGGTGACGAAGCCCATCTTGTCGCCCTTCTTGTTCTTCATCACCCGCAGGGCAATGATCATCCCGGCCACGGTCTGGGTGTCGCGGGCCGGCTTGAGGTCGATGATGCGCTGGCGGGCAAAGCGGCGGATCTCGCCTTCGTATTCGTCGATCGGGTGGCCGGTGAGGTACAGGCCGAGGGTGTCCTTCTCGCCGCGCAGGCGCTCCTTGAGGGTCAGCTCGCGGGCCTTGCGGTGGTTGGCGTAGACGTCGGCATCCGGCTCGTCGAACAGACCGCCGAACAGGTCCGAGTGGCCACTGTCATGGGTGCGTGCGGTCTGTTCAGCGGACTTGATCGCCTCTTCCATGGCCGACAACAGTACCGCGCGGTTCTGGTCGACGTTGGCCTGGTAGGCCTTGATCTCGTCGTGGAAGAACGGTCCCAGGCGGTCCAGCGCGCCACTGCGCACCAGGGCATCGAGGGTGCGCTTGTTGATGCGCTTGAGGTCGACGCGGGCGCAGAAATCGAACAGGTCCTTGAACGGGCCGCCTTCGGCCCGCGCCTCCATGATCGCCTCCACCGGACCTTCGCCCACGCCCTTGATCGCGCCAAGGCCGTAGACGATGCGGCCGTCGTCGTTGACGGTGAACTTGAAGTCGGAGAAGTTCACGTCGGGCGCATCGAGGCGCAGCTTCATGCTGCGCACTTCCTCGATGAGGATCACCACCTTGTCGGTGTTGTGCATATCCGCCGACAGCACCGCAGCCATGAATGCAGCCGGGTGGTGGGTCTTCAGCCAGGCCGTCTGGTAGGAAACCAGGCCGTAGGCGGCGGAGTGGGATTTGTTGAAACCATAGCCGGCGAACTTTTCCACCAGGTCGAAGATGTTGCCCGCGAGGTCGCCATCGATGCCGTTGTTGGCGCAACCCTCGATGAAACCACCCCGCTGCTTGGCCATTTCCTCGGGCTTCTTCTTGCCCATCGCCCGACGCAGCATGTCCGCGCCGCCGAGGGTATAGCCGGCCATGACCTGGGCAATCTGCATCACCTGCTCCTGATACAGGATGATGCCGTAGGTCGGCGCCAGGACCGGTTGCAGGCCGTCGTACTGGTAGTCCGGATGCGGATAGGCCAGCTCGGCGCGGCCGTGCTTGCGGTTGATGAAGTCATCCACCATGCCCGATTGCAGCGGGCCCGGACGGAACAGCGCCACCAGTGCGATGAGGTCTTCCAGGCAGTCGGGCTTGAGCTTCTTGATCAGCTCCTTCATGCCGCGGGATTCGAGCTGGAACACCGCGGTGGTCTCGGCCCGTTGCAGCAGGTCGTAGGTGCGCTTGTCGTCCAGCGGAATGAAGTCGATGTTGACGTCCGGCAACCCCTGCTTGGCCTGCTCGCGGTTGATGATCTCCATCGCCCACTTGATGATGGTCAGGGTACGCAGGCCGAGGAAGTCGAACTTGACCAGGCCCGCCGCCTCGACGTCATCCTTGTCGAACTGGGTGATCAGGCCGCCCCCCTCTTCGTCGCAGGCGATCGGCGAGAAGTCGGTGAGCTTGGTCGGCGCGATCACCACGCCACCGGCGTGCTTGCCGGTACCCCGGGTGACCCCTTCCAGCTTGAGGGCCATGTCCCAGATTTCCTTGGCGTCCTCATCGGTCTTGAGGAAGTCGCGGAGTATCTCTTCCTGCTCGAAGGCCTTGTCCAGGGTCATCCCGACCTCGAACGGGATCATCTTCGACAGGCGATCCGCCAGGCCGTAGGACTTGCCCTGGACCCGCGCTACGTCACGCACCACCGCCTTCGCGGCCATGGTACCGAAGGTGATGATCTGGCTGACCGCGTTGCGTCCGTAGGCCTCGGCCACGTATTCGATCACCCGGTCGCGGCCGTCCATGCAGAAGTCGACGTCGAAGTCGGGCATGGAGATCCGTTCCGGGTTGAGGAAACGCTCGAACAGCAGGTCATAGGCCAGCGGGTCGAGGTCGGTGATCTTCAGCACGTAGGCGACCAGCGAGCCGGCACCCGAACCCCGGCCCGGACCTACCGGCACGCCGTTGTTCTTGGCCCACTTGATGAAGTCCATGACGATGAGGAAGTAACCGGGGAAGCCCATCTGGATGATGATGTCCAACTCGAACTTGAGCCGGTCCAGGTAGACCTGGCGCTTCTCTTCGTAATCCGGCGTGGTGTCCTTCGGCCAGAGCACCGCCAGACGCTCTTCCAGGCCTTCGTGGGAAACGTGGCGCAGGTAGTCGTCGATGCCCATGCCGTTCGGCGTGGGGAAGTCCGGCAGGAAGTACTTGCCAAGTTGCACGGTGATATTGCAGCGCTTGGCGATCTCGACGGTGTTTTCGAGAGCCTCGGGCAGGTCGCTGAACAGCTCGGCCATTTCTTCCGGACTCTTCAGGTACTGCTGGTCGCTGTAGTTGCGCGAACGACGCGGGTCATCGAGGGCCCGGCCTTCACCGATGCATACGCGGGTCTCGTGGGCGTCGAAGTCGGACTGCTTGATGAAGCGCACGTCGTTGGTCGCCACCAGCGGCGCGCCGAGGCGATCGGCCAGGGCCACGGCGGCATGCAGGTATTCTTCGTCGCCAGCGCGGTTGGTGCGTTGCACCTCGACATAGAAGCGATCCGGGAACATGCCCATCCAGTCACGCAGCAGGGCCTCGGCCTCGGCTTCGTTGCCGGACAGCAGGGCCATGCCGATATCACCTTCCTTGGCTGCGGACAGGGCGATCAGGCCCTCGGCGGCTTCGGCGATCCATTCGCGCTGGATGATCACCAGGCCATTGCGCTGGCCGTCGGTCCAGCCGCGGGAAATCAGTTCGGTGAGGTTGCGATAGCCCTGGGCGTCCATGGCCAGGAAGCAGATGCGCGCCAGGGCGGCATCCGGATCATCGCTGGCCAGCCACAGGTCGGCGCCACAGATCGGCTTGATGCCGGCGCCCATGGCGGTCTTGTAGAACTTGACCAGCGAACACATGTTGCTCTGGTCGGTCACCGCCACCGCCGGCATGTTCATCCCGGCCAGGGCCTTGGCGAGCGGCTTGATCCGCACCAGTCCGTCGACCAGCGAGAATTCGGTATGCAGGCGAAGATGAACGAAGGAAGCCGACATGATGATCCTATAGCAACGCAAAACGACAAGGCCCGGATTGTACCGGGCCCCGATCAAAACAACAGCCGCACCATGACGATCCGGACTGAAGGTGAATGCCTGGCCTCAAACCAGGCTCGACTGGCTGCCCAGCAGTTCCCGGGCCTCGTAGGCCGCCCGGACCGGCGCGAAGGAGCGCCGATGGATGGGCGTCGGCCCGAGGCGGGCCAGCGCTTCGAGATGGACTGGCGTCGGATAGCCCTTGTGGCCGCCGATACCGTAGCCCGGATAGATCAGCTCGAAAGCGGACATCTCGCGGTCACGAGTGACCTTGGCCAGGATCGACGCCGCCGCAATCGCCGGCACCTGGCTATCACCCTTCACCACGGGTGAAGCCGGCACCTGGAGCTTCGGGCAGCGGTTGCCGTCGATCAGCGCCAGTTTCGGCACGATATGCAGGCCTTCCACCGCGCGCTGCATGGCCAGCATGGTGGCGTGGAGAATGTTCAGTTCGTCGATCTCCTCGACTTCGGCCCGGGCGATACAGAAGCTCAGGGCCTTTTCGCAGATTTCGTCGAAAAGCTTCTCGCGACGGGCCTCGGTGAGTTTCTTCGAATCATTGAGGCCGAGGATCGGCCGTGCCGGATCGAGGATCACCGCAGCAGTCACCACCGCGCCACAGAGTGGGCCGCGGCCGACTTCGTCGACGCCGGCGACAAGGTCTTCGACCAGGTTGAAATCCAGTCCCATTTGCATTTATCGATCTTCCAGCAGGGCCAGGACCGCATCGGCGGCCTGGTTCGAGGCGTCGCGACGCAGGGTGCGGTGGATCCGGTCGAAGCCTTCGGTCTGTTGCGAACCATCCCGGACCAGCGGGGCCAGGGTCTGTGCCAGGGCCTCGCTGGTGGCGGCCTCCTGCAACAGTTCCGGCACCAGCAGGCGCTGGGCCAGCAGGTTGGGCAAGGACACGTAGGGACTTTTCACCAGACGCTTGAGAATCCAGTAGCTCAGCGGGGCCAAGCGGTAGGCCACGACCATCGGGCGCTTGAACAACAAGGCTTCGAGGGTTGCTGTACCGGAAGCGATCAGCACCGCATCGCAGGCGGCCAGGGCCTGGTGCGACTGGCCGTCGAGCAAGGTCAGCGGCAGGTCGCGACCGGCGAGCATTTGCTCCAGTTGCGCGCGACGCGTGGGGTTGGCACAGGGCGAGACGAAACGCACGCCAGGGACCAGCTCGCGCAAACGCTGGGCAGTATCGAAGAACAACGCTCCCAGGCGCCCGACTTCACCACCACGACTCCCTGGCATCAGGGCCACCAACGGGCCTTCAGGCAAACCGAGCGCCTGGCGCGCCGCCTGGCGATCGGCGTCGAGGGGAATGGTGTCCGCCAGTGGGTGGCCGACGAAACGCACCGGCACGCCCTGTTCCTCGTAGAACTTCGCCTCGAAGGGGAACAGGGTGAGCATCAGGTCGCAACCCTCGCGGATCTTCAGGACCCGCTTCTGCCGCCATGCCCAGACCGACGGGCTGACGTAGTGCACGGTCTTGATCCCGGCCTGGCGCAGTTTCAACTCGATGTTGAGGGTGAAGTCCGGCGCATCGATGCCGATGAAGACGTCAGGCTTTTCCGCGATCAGCGTATGGATCAGCAGCTTGCGCCGCTTGAGCAGCTCGGGCAGGCGGCCAAGCACCTCGACCAGGCCCATGACGGCCAGACGCTCCATCGGAAAGTAGGAGTCCAGGCCTTCGGCCTCCATCAGGGGGCCGCCAACACCAATGAAGCGAATCTCCGGATGGCGGGCCTTCAGGGCACGCATCAGGCCGGAACCGAGAATGTCGCCACTGGCCTCACCGGCCACCAGCGCTACGCAGAGAGCCGACATATCAGCGGGTGATGCCGCGAGCGGAGTTCTGGATCGTTTGACGGAACAGTTCGACTTCAGGGAACTGCTTCGCGGCCTCTTCCAGCTCGGCGATCGCCTGCTCGACGGTCAGCCCCTGGCGGTAGACCACCTTGTAGGCGCGCCGCAGGGCATGGATGGCGTCCTCGCTGAAACCGCGGCGGCGCATGCCCTCGAAGTTCATGCTACGCGCTTCGGCAGGGTTGCCGAACACGGTGACGAAGGCCGGAACGTCCTTGCCGATGGCCGTGCCCATGCCGGAGAAGCTGTGAGCGCCAATGTGGCAGAACTGGTGAACCAGGGTGAAACCGGAGAGGATCGCCCAGTCATCGACGTGCACATGGCCAGCCAGCGCGGTGTTGTTGACCAGGATGCAGTGATTGCCGATAACGCTGTCGTGGCCGATGTGGGCATAGGCCATGATCAGGTTGTGATCGCCGATGGTGGTTTCCGAACGGTCCTGAACGGTGCCGCGGTGGATGGTCACACCTTCGCGAATGACATTGTTGTCGCCGATCACCAGGCGAGTGGGTTCGCCCTTGTACTTCAGGTCCGGGGTGTCTTCGCCGACCGAGGAAAACTGGTAGATGCGGTTGTTGCGGCCGATACGGGTCGGCCCCTTGAGCACCACGTGCGGACCGATGACGGTCCCCTCCCCGATCTCGACATCCGGCCCGATGATCGACCAAGGACCGACCTCGACACCGTCGGCCAGCCTGGCCGAGGGGTCGATGATTGCCCGAGGGTCAATCAAACTCATAGTTTGCGTTCCGCACAGATGATCTCGGCGGAACAGACAGGCTTGCCGTCGACCGAAGCCTGGCAGTCGAACTTCCAGATCTGGCGCTTGCAGCTGATGAACTTGGCTTCCAGGATCAGCTGGTCACCCGGCAGCACCGGCTGGCGGAAACGCAGCTTGTCGGAGCCGACGAAGTAGTAGAGGGTGCCGTCCGTCGGCTTGGCATCGAGCATCTTGAAACCGAGGATGCCGGCCGCCTGGGCCATTGCCTCGATGATCAGCACGCCGGGCATGATCGGGTGCGCCGGGAAGTGACCATTGAAGAAGGGCTCGTTGATGCTGACATTCTTGTAGGCACGAATGCGCTGGCCCTCGACATCGAGTTCCACTACCCGGTCCACGAGCAGGAACGGGTAACGGTGGGGCAGGTATTCGCGAATCTCGTTGATGTCCATCATTTCTGGGGGAAGCCTGTAGTAAAGATAGGGAGCATGCGCCGTGCGCCATGCACCTTTTGCAGATCAAGAAAGCCAACCGGCAATCGCGCTGCGGCCTTGATCAGGAAAGGGTATCAGCCATCAGATGATGGCTGGCCGCCTGAGGTCACGGTTTCGACGCGCTTTTCCAGTTGTTGCAGGCGCTTGGCCATGTCATCCAGCTGGCGAATCCGCGCCGCGCTCTTGCGCCAGTCGCCCAAGGTCTGCATCGCCGTGCCGGAGGAGTAGCCGCCGGGTTCGGTAATGGAGCGGGTGACCATGGTCATGCCGGAAACGAAAACGTTGTCGCAGACATCGATGTGACCCACCATGCCGACACCGCCGGCGATGGTGCAATGCTTGCCGATTCTGGTGCTTCCCGAGATGCCGACACAGGCCGCCATGGCCGTGTGGTCACCGACCTGCACGTTATGGGCGATCTGGATCTGGTTGTCGAGCTTCACGCCATCGCCGATACGGGTATCGGCAAGCGCGCCGCGGTCGATCGCGGTGTTCACGCCGATTTCCACGTCATCGCCGATGCTGACGCCACCGATCTGGGCGATCTTCTGCCAGACGCCCTTCTCGTTGGCGAAGCCGAACCCTTCACCACCCAGCACCGCACCGGACTGGATGACCACGCGCTTGCCGATGCGCACGTCGTGGTACAGGGTGACCCGCGGGGCCAGCCAGCCACCTTCGCCGACCACGCTGCGCGCGCCGATGAAGCAGTGGGCACCCACGGTAACTTTGGCCGCGATCACCGCGCCGCTTTCGATAACCGCAAATGGCCCGATGCTGGCGCTGGCATCGACCTGCGCGTCCACCGCCACCACGGCGCTGGGATGGATTCCCGCCACAGCCCTGGGTTTGGGGTCGAACAGATGGGAAATGCGGGCATAGGCCAGATACGGGTCTGGAACGATCAGCGCGTTGCCGGCAAAGCCTTCGGCGTCGGCGGCACGCAGCAGCACCGCAGCTGCCTGGGTATCGACCAGGTATTTGCGGTACTGGGGATTGGCAAGGAAGCTCAACTGGCCGGAGCCGGCTTCCTGCAGGGTCGCGAGACCAGTGATTTCGAGTTCTTCGGGGCCCTGCAAGGTAGCCCCGAGGAACTCGGCCAACTGGCCGAGTTTCATGGTCGCCGTCATATCAACGGGACTGGTTCATGCGCTCGATGACCTGGCGGGTGATGTCGTACTGAGGCTTGACATCGATGACCGCGCCACGCTCGAGAACCAGGTCGAAACCACCTTTCTTGATGACCTCCTCGACGGCGCCATCCAGTTTCGGCTTGAGCTGCTTGAGCATGTCACGGTCGGCCACGGCCTTGGCTTCGTTCAGTTCCTTGGACTGGAACTGGAAGTCACGGGCTTTCTGCTTGAATTCAAGCTCCAGGCGCTCGCGCTCGCCTTGCGGCATCTTGTCGCCGCCCTTGACCAGGCGGTCCTGGATGCCCTTGGCGCTGCTTTCCAGATTCTTCAGCTTGGTCAGTTGCGGACCGAACTTCTTCTCCGCATCGACCGCGTAGGCCTTGGCAGCATCGGATTCCAGCAAGGCCATCTGATAGTTCAGAACGGCAACTTTCATTTCGGCAAACGCCGGGGTCGCGACCAGGGCCGCGGCCAGTACCGCCAGTTGAGTCAACTTACGCACGATGCACTCCTACAGAATCCGTTGTCGTTTACGTGAACCAGACCCTTAGAAGGTCTGGCCCAGAGAGAATTGGAACACCTGGGTATCGGCATCGTCCGGTTTCTTCACCGGCATCGCCAGGCTGAAGCTCAACGGACCCAGTGCGGTAATCCAGGTTACGCCCAGGCCGACGGAGCTGGCCAGGCCGGACAGGCCGACCTTCTCGCAATCGGGCTTGGAGCCGCAGTTGGTGTCGAACACGTTACCCACATCCCAGAAGACCGAGGTCCGCAGGGAGCGCTGGTCCTTGACGAACGGCAGCGGGAACAACAATTCCACACCGCCCTGCACCAGGACGTTGCCGCCGAACGGCAGCGGATCCTGGTCCGGGTCGAGCGCGGTACCAGGGTTGGTGCCCTTGCTCGGCGTACTGCGTGGACCGAGGCTGCTGTCCTTGAAGCCGCGAACCGAGTTGAAACCACCCGCGTAGTAGTTCTCATAGAACGGCAGGCCCGAGGTGGAACCGTAGCCGTCGCCATAGCCCAGCTCGGTGTGCAGGCGCAGGGTGTAGTCGTTGGTAATTGGCTTGAACAGCTGGCCGCGGTAGTCGAGCTTGAAGAACGACAGGTCGCTGCCTGGCGTGGTCGCTTCCAGGGTCAGGCTTTGCGAGTGGCCACGAGTGGCCAGCACGCCCTTGTTCAGGGTCGACTCGGACCAGCCGGCCGACGCCTTGAAGTTCAGGAAACTGTCGTCGCCTTCCTTCTGCAGGAAATCGAAGATCTCGTCGACGGTGTAGGTACCGGTCTTGATCTTGTCCTGCTGGACGCTCAGGCCGAAGGTCAGGCGCGAGGTCTCGCTGATCGGGTAGCCGACGTTGACACCGGCACCCAGGCTGTCCACCGCATAGCTCGCCACGTCGACGTCGAGGTCATCGTAGTTGGTGGTGCGGTAGAACGCGTTGTAGCCCAGGCTGACGCCATCGGCAGTCCAGTAGGGGTCCACGAAGCCGAAGTTGTATCGGCTCTGGTATTCGGAACGGGTCAGGCCAATGGAAACCTTGTTACCGGTACCCAGGAAGTTGTTCTGGCTGATCGAACCACCAAGGATCAGACCGGCGCTCTGGGCGAAACCGACGCTGGCGGTGATCGAGCCGGAAGCCTGCTCTTCCACGGTGTAGTTCACGTCGACCTGGTCGTCGGTACCCGGAACAGCCGGGGTCTCGACGTTGGCTTCCTTGAAGAAGCCCAGGCGCTCCAGACGGGTCTTGGACTGGTCGATCAGGTAGGTCGAGGCCCAGCCACCTTCCATCTGGCGCATTTCGCGACGCAGCACTTCGTCCTCGGACTTGGTGTTGCCGCGGAAGTTGATGCGGTTGACGTAGGCACGCTTGCCCGGATCGACGACGAAGGTGATGTCGACGGTATGGTCTTCGTCGTGCGGCTGTGGCACGCCGTTGACGTTGGCGAAGGTATAGCCTTCGTTACCCAGGCGGCGGGTGATCAGCTCGGAGGTGGTGGTCATCACCTTGCGCGAGAACACCTGGCCAGGCTGGGCCAGCAGCAGCGCGCGGACCTGGTCTTCCGGAACCTTGAGGTCGCCGGAGAGCTTCACGTCGCGAACGGTGTACTTCTCGCCTTCGTTGATGTTGACGGTGATGTAGACGTGCTTCTTGTCCGGGGTGATCGACACCTGGGTAGAAGCGATGTCCATGTTGATGTAACCGCGGTCCAGGTAGTAGGAACGCAGGCGCTCGAGGTCACCGGAGAGTTTTTCGCGGGCGTACTTGTCGTCGTTCTTGAAGAAGGACAGCCAGTTGGTGGTCTTGAGCTCGAACAGGCCCTGCAGGTCTTCGTCGGAGAACACGGTGTTGCCCACGACGTTGATGTGCTGGATCGCAGCGACCGTGCCTTCGTTGATCTTGATCTTCAGGCCGACGCGGTTGCGCGGTTGCGGCACCACCTCGGCGTCAACCTCGGCCGAGTAGCGGCCCTGGGCGACGTACTGGCGTTGCAGCTCGTTACGCACGCCTTCGAGGGTCGCGCGCTGGAAGATCTCGCCTTCGGCCAGGCCGGACTGTTTCAGGCCCTTCATCAGGTCTTCGGTGCTGATCGCCTTGTTGCCCTCGATCTCGATGCTGGAGACCGACGGACGCTCGACGACGTTGATGATCAGGACGTTGCCGTCGCGGCTCAGGTTGATGTCCTGGAAGAACCCGGTCTTGAAGAGGGAACGGGTCGACTCCACCAGGCGACTGTCATCCGCCTGGTCACCGACGTTCAATGGCAGGGCACCGAAAACGCTGCCCGCGGAAACCCGCTGCAGACCGTTTACACGAATATCGGAGATGGTGAAGGACTCGGCGTGAACTTCAGCGATCATCAGTGCGGCGAGAGCCGCAGTTAGCAGCAGACGTTTCATGAAGTCCTTTTTTATTCCAACTGGCAATAAACGACCCGCCGCAAGGACGCGGCAGGCTCGCAATTGAGCGAAGCTTTACAGTCGACCCAAATCGTTGATCAGGGCGAGCAACATCACCCCGACTACCAAACTGATACCGATCTGGACCCCCCAACCTTGCACCCGATCCGACAGCGGACGACCACGCACCCACTCGACCAGGTAAAACAGCAAATGCCCCCCATCCAGAACGGGGATGGGCAGCAAATTGAGAACCCCGAGGCTAATGCTCAGATAGGCAAGGAAATTCAGGAAATCCCCAAGGCCGGACTGGGCTGAAGCGCCCGCCACTTTAGCAATGGTTATCGGTCCGCTCAAGTTTTTTACCGAGAGCTCGCCGAAGAGCATTTTCTTCAGCGAATCAAGGGTCAGGACACTCATGTTCCAGGTCCGGGAAAGGCCCTCGCCCACTGCTTCCAACGGCCCGTAGCTGACCTCGCGAAGCATCTCCTTCGGCCACTCCGTCGCGGCCACGCCGGCGCCAAGGTAACCGCTGGCGGCCTTCCCTTCACCACGACTGGCGAGGATTACCGGCACCTCGATCCGCGCGCCATCACGTTCCACGCCGAAGACGACTTTCGCGCTGGCATGGCCGCGAACGTTGTCGACCACCTGTTGCCAGTCATTCAACGACTGACCATCGAGGGTCAGCAAGCGATCACCGGTCTTGAGCCCGGCAGCCTGGGCGGGGCCTTTCGGATCGAGCTCGGCGATTACCGGCGCCAGCGCCGGGCGCCATGGGCGGATACCCAGCGAACTGATCGGATCCGGCTCATCGGCACCCTTGAGCCAGCTGTCCAGCGCCACAGTACGGCTGTCGACGGCGCTGGCACCTTCGCCACGCACATCGATGCGCAGCGATCCGCTCTCACCCAGGCGACGCACCAGTTGCAGATTGACCGCTCCCCAACCGCTGGTCGGCTTGCCGTCGATCGCGACGATTTCCTGCCCCGCACTCAGGCCGGCTACCGCTGCCAGGCTACCGGGTTCGACATTTCCGATGACCGGACGCACCTGCTGGCTGCCGAGCATGGCGAGCAACCAGAAGAACAGGATGGCGAGAAGGAAGTTGGCTATCGGACCGGCTGCGGTGATGGCGATACGCTGGAGAACGGTCTTGCGATTGAAGGATTGCTCGCGCTGCGCAGGGTCGACATCGCCTTCGCGCTCGTCGAGCATCTTGACGTAGCCGCCCAGTGGAATGGCAGCGACGACGAACTCCGTGCCCTGGCGGTCGTGCCAGCGCAGCAGCGGCGTGCCGAAGCCCACGGAGAAGCGCAAGACCTTGACGCCGCAGCGACGAGCCACCCAGAAGTGGCCGAATTCGTGAAAGGTAACCAGAACACCCAGGGCGACCAGGGTGCCGATAATCATGTAGAGCGCACTCATGTCTTTCTCCGAATAACGTTCAGGCAGACCGCGACTAGCGTCCGTGGCGCGTCAACCACTCTCCTGCCAGCTCGCGAGCCCGCTGGTCGGCGGCGAACACCGCGTCGAGCGAGTCAACGGCAACCACCGGCTCCCGCTCCAGCACCTGTTCGATCATACTCGCGATCTCCGGGAAGCGGATGCGCCGCTGGAGAAACGCTTCCACGGCGATCTCGTTGGCCGCGTTAAGCACTGCCGGTGCGCTGTTGCCCGCTTCCGCCGCTTCGCGCGCCAGGCGCAGGCAAGGGAAACGCGCCTCGTCCGGCGCCTCGAAGTCCAGGCGGGCGATGTCGAACAGGTCCAGTGGCGCCACGCCGGAGTCGATGCGCTCCGGCCAGGCCAGGGCATTGGCGATCGGGGTGCGCATGTCCGGGTTGCCCAACTGGGCCAGCACCGAACCGTCGACATAATCGACGAGCGAGTGAATCACACTTTGCGGATGCACCACCACCTCGACCCGGGATGGTGGCGCATCGAACAGCCAGCAGGCCTCGATCAGTTCAAGCCCCTTGTTCATCATGCTCGCGGAGTCGACGGAAATCTTCCGACCCATGGACCAGTTCGGATGGGCGCAGGCCTGCTCCGGGGTGACCTGGGCCAGTTCGCTGGCCAGGGTCTGACGGAACGGGCCGCCCGATGCTGTCAGCAGGATCCGACGAACCCCCACTTGCCCCATGCCACGCGCGTAGTCGACGGGCAGACACTGGAAGATCGCGTTGTGCTCGCTGTCGATCGGCAGCAACACGGCGTTGTGGCGTCGCACGGCGTCCATGAACAAGGCGCCGGACATCACCAGCGCTTCCTTGTTGGCCAGCAGGACTTTCTTCCCCGCCTCCACCGCTGCCAGCGTCGGGCGCAAGCCCGCCGCGCCGACGATGGCCGCCATCACCGCGTCGACCTGCGGGTCCGCGGCAACCGCGCACAGGCCACGCTCGCCCACCAGCACCTCGGTGCGCGAACCCGCCGCATCGAGGCCGGCGCGCAGGGTCGCCGCCGAACCCTCTTCCGGGACCACGGCGAATACCGGCGCGTGCTTGAGGCACAGCGCCAGCAACTCGTCCAGTCGCGAGTAGCCGGTCAGGGCGAAGGTTTCATAGCGCTCGGGATGCCGGGCAATGACGTCCAGCGTGCTCAGGCCAATGGAGCCGGTGGCTCCGAGCACGGTAATACGTTGCGGGCGGCTCACAGCATGCTGCCCCAGTCAGCCGCCCAGAGAATCACGGCGAACAGCGGGATGGCAGCGGTGAGGCTGTCGATGCGGTCGAGAATACCGCCGTGACCCGGCAGCAGGTTGCTGCTGTCCTTGATCCCGGAACGGCGCTTGAACATGCTTTCGGTCAGGTCGCCAACCACGGAGCCCATGACGATCACCGCCGCGCCGAGCAGGCCGAGCAGCAGTTCGCCGAAGCCCCAGTGCCGGGTCAAGCCGACGCCAAGGGTGATCGCCAGGCTCAGCGCCAGCCCACCATAGACACCCTCCCAACTCTTGCCGGGACTGACCTGCGGCGCCAGCTTGCGCTTGCCGAAGGCCCGACCGGAGAAGTAGGCACCGATGTCCGCCCCCCAGACCAGCACCATGACCGCGAGAATCAGCCAGTTGCCCATGGCCCAGTGCTTCAGCAGCACCAAGCCTTGCCAAGCTGGCAGCAGGATCAGTGCGCCGATCAGCAGACGACAGGCGGCGCTGGCCCACAGCTCGCTGCTGCGTGGGTAGGTCATCACCAGCCAGGTCGCCACGCCCCACCACAGCACCGAAGCCCCCAGCACCCACGGCGCCAGGTCCGGCATCAGGTACAGCAGCATCAGCAGCCCGGCGATGACCGCGGCATAGGCCACGCGCAGCGCCTGGCCCACAAGACCGGCCAGGCGCGCCCACTCCCAGGCACCCAGGGTGACCACCAGGCCGATGAACAGGGCAAAATCGGCCCCATCGAGCAGGAAGAACCCGCCCAGGGCGATCGGCAGCAGGATCAGCGCGGTAATGATGCGTTGCTTGAGCATTAAGCACGGGCTCCAGCTTCGACCTGCTCGCTGGTTTTACCGAAGCGGCGCTGGCGCGAAGCGAAATCGGCCAGCGCATTGCGCATGGCCTCGTGTTTGAAGTCCGGCCAGTAGAGGTCGGAGAAGTACAGCTCGGCGTAGGCCAGCTGCCACAGCAGGAAGTTGCTGATGCGATGCTCGCCCCCGGTGCGGATGCACAGGTCCGGCAACGGCAGGTCGCCGGTGGCCAGGCAGGTCTGCAACAGGTCGGGGGTGATGTCTTCCGGCCGCAGATGGCCGGCCTGGACTTCGCGAGCCAGGCGCTGGGCGGCCTGGGCGATATCCCACTGACCGCCGTAGTTGGCGGCGATCTGCAGGATGAAGCGATTGTTGCCAGCAGTCAGCGCTTCGGCCTCCCGCATGGCAGCCTGCAGTTCAGGGTGGAAACGCGAGCGATCCCCGATGATCCGCAGGCTGATGTTGTTCTCGTTGAGGCGCTTGGCTTCCCGGCGCAAGGCCGAGAAGAACAGCTCCATCAACGCCCCGACCTCGTCGGCCGGGCGTTGCCAGTTTTCGCTGGAGAAGGCGAACAGGGTCAGCACCTCGACCCTGGCCTCGGCACAGACCTCGATAACGGCCCGCACCGCGTCCACCCCGGCCTTGTGCCCGGCGACACCGGGCAACAGGCGCTTCTTCGCCCAGCGATTATTTCCGTCCATGATGATCGCGACGTGGCGCGGCACCGAGGACGGCACACCCTGCTTGCTCTTTTCCATTGAAAAAACCCCGACCTTAAACGGCCATCAGGTCCTTTTCTTTTGCTTCCAGAGCCTTGTCGACTTCAGCGACAAACTTGTCGGTGAGTTTCTGCAGCTCGTCAGCGGCGCGACGTTCTTCGTCTTCGCTGATTTCCTTGTCCTTGGACAGTTTCTTCAGGTCGGCCAGGGCATCGCGACGCACGTTGCGCACGGAAACCTTGGCGTCCTCGGCAACGCCGCGGGCCTGTTTGGTGTAGCCCTTGCGGGTTTCCTCGGTCAGAGCCGGCATCGGTACGCGGATGGTGGTACCGGCGCTGCTCGGGTTCAGACCCAGGTCGGAGGTCAGGATGGCCTTCTCGATGGCGGCGCTCAGGTTCTTGTCGTGAGCGACGATCTTCAGGGTACGGGCGTCTTCGACGGAGATCGCCGCGACCTGGTTCAGCGGCATCTCGCTACCCCAGGCAGTGACCTTGACGCTGTCGAGGATGCTCGGGTGGGCACGACCGGTGCGGATCGCCGCCAGGTTGCGACCCAGGGCCTCGATGGACTTGCTCATGCGGTCCTGAGCATCTTTCTTGATATCGTTGATCATTCTTCGCCTTCCTCGATCAGAGTTCCTTCAGCGCCGCCCACTACGATGTTCAGCAGAGCGCCAGGCTTGTTCATGTTGAATACCCGCAACGGCATCTTATGGTCACGGCACAGGCAGATTGCGGTCAGGTCCATAACGCCAAGTTTGCGGTCGAGTACTTCATCGTACGTCAGACGGTCGAATTTCTCGGCATGCGGATCCTTGAACGGATCGGCAGTGTACACGCCGTCGACCTTGGTTGCCTTCAACACGACGTCGGCATCGATTTCGATCGCGCGCAGGCAGGCGGCCGAGTCGGTGGTGAAGAACGGGTTGCCGGTACCGGCGGAGAAAATCACCACGTCGCCGGAGTTGAGGTGGCGGATACCCTTGCGGCGGTCATAGTGATCGGTGACGCCGACCATGGAAATCGCCGACATGACGATGGCGGGGATGTTCGAGCGCTCCAGGGCGTCGCGCATGGCCAGGGCGTTCATCACGGTCGCCAGCATGCCCATGTGGTCACCGGTGACGCGATCCATGCCGGCCGCGCTCAGTGCCGCACCACGGAACAGGTTGCCACCACCGATCACCAGGCCGACCTGGACACCGATGCCGACCAGCTGGCCGACTTCCAGGGCCATGCGATCCAGCACCTTCGGGTCGATCCCGAAGTCTTCCGAGCCCATCAGGGCCTCGCCGCTAAGTTTGAGCAAAATGCGTTTATAGCGAGGTTGACGACCACTAACCTGCTGAGCCATTGCGAATCTCTCCTGCGGCGTTTGTATAAATTCCGGGCGGACTGTTTTCAGTCTGCGCCAACTGTAGCTTGGCACCCACGGGGCGCCAGGGCACAAGCGAATTCCGGCTTTTGGCAGAAAAAGCGCCTGCGCTTTGACAAAGAGGCTGCGCGCGTGAGCGGGCAGCCTCTTTGGGGCGACAGATGTAGATCCGTCTTATTGCTTCTGGGCAGCAGCCACTTGAGCGGCAACTTCGTCAGCGAAGTTGTCGACTGGCTTCTCGATGCCCTCGCCTACTTCGTAACGAACGAAGGAAACGACTTCGGCACCAGCTTTCTTGGCCAGGTCACCGACCTTGACTTCCGGATCCATGATGAAGGCTTGCTCGACCAGGCTGGCTTCAGCCAGGAACTTGGCGATACGGCCCTTGATCATGTTCTCGACGATGTTCTCTGGCTTGCCGGCGATTTTCTCGGCGTTCAGCTGCAGGAAGATTTCTTTTTCCTTGGCAACCAGCTCCTCGGAAACGTCTTCCGGACGAACAACGGCAGGGTTGCTGGCCGCGACGTGCATGGCGATGTGTTTTGCCAGCTCTTCGTTGCCGCCTTTCAGGACAACCAGGACGCCGATGCGGTGGCCGTGCAGGTAGGAACCGACAACGTCACCTTCGACAGCGGTCAGGCGACGGATGTTGACGTTCTCGCCGCACTTGGCAACCAGGGCTTCACGAGCAGCTTCGCGGGAAGCGATCAGCGGAGCGGCGTCGGTCAGCTTCTGCTCGAACGCTTCGTTCAGGCTGTCCTTGACGAAGCCTTTGAAGTCGTCCTGCAGAGCCAGGAAGTCGGTCTGCGAGTTGACTTCGATGATCAGGCCACGGCCAGCTTCGGTACGAACGGCGATCGAACCTTCGGCGGCGATGTTGCCAGCCTTCTTGGCAGCCTTGATGGCGCCGGAAGCGCGCATGTCGTCGATGGCCTTCTCGATGTCGCCACCAGCGGCAACCAGTGCCTTCTTGCACTCCATCATGCCCTGGCCGGTACGCTCACGCAGTTCTTTTACCAGCGCTGCAGTAATTTCTGCCATTTCAAAATCCTCTTGGATAGGTTTTCAACCATTCCACCCGCTGTTCACGGGGGTTCAATTCTGGAAATCCGCTGCCTGTCTTTCCATGCGGCGCGTCGATGATGCGGACGCTTGGCGACAGGAGGATTTCAAGGTGGCAAAAAGGGGGCCTAGCCCCCTTTTTGCGTGCCAAGTCGACGCTAGCGTCTATTACTCAGCAGCTGGCGCTTCTTCAGCGTAAACTTCGGTGCCGCCGGCAACGTTGTTGCGGCCACGGATCACGGCGTCAGCCATCAGACCCATGTACAGCTGGATGGCGCGGATGGCGTCATCGTTGCCTGGGATGATGTAGTCGACACCCTCCGGGCTGCTGTTGGTATCGACAACGCCGATGACCGGAATACCCAGCTTGTTGGCTTCGGTGATGGCAATGCGCTCGTGGTCGACGTCGATCACGAACAGGGCATCAGGCAGGCCGCCCATGTCCTTGATACCGCCCAGGCTGCGATCCAGTTTTTCCAGATCACGGGAGCGCATCAGCGCTTCTTTCTTGGTCAGCTTGGCGAAAGTGCCGTCTTCAGCCTGGGTTTCCAGCTCGCGCAGACGCTTGATCGAGGCGCGGATGGTCTTGTAGTTGGTCAGCATGCCGCCCAACCAGCGGTGGTCGACGTACGGCGAGCCGCAACGTGCTGCTTCTTCAGCAACGATCTTGCCAGCGGAACGCTTGGTGCCGACGAACAGGATCTTGTTCTTGCCCTGGGCCAGGCGCTCTACGAAGGTCAGGGCCTCGTTGAACATCGGCAGGGTTTTTTCCAGGTTGATGATGTGAATCTTGTTGCGCGCGCCGAAAATGAACTTGCCCATTTTCGGGTTCCAGTAACGGGTCTGGTGGCCGAAGTGCACACCGGCCTTCAGCATATCGCGCATGTTGACTTGGGACATGATAGTTCCTTGATAAGTCGGGTTGGGCCTCCACGCATCCCAATGACCAACCCGCAATCCGTGGATCGGGGCACCCAGGTCACCGTGTCGATACGTGTGTGGGTTTGAGCTTTCGGGGCCATCCCCGGAAAGCGGCGCATTTTATACCACACTCGAATGACGAACGAAACCCGAAATGCCAACGCCCTCCTGGCCTTTTGCACCCCCGGACGCAATCGGGCCAGAATGCCATCATCTATAGAGGCCGCTGGTACGGCGCGAGGCCCTGAACCGGCGTCCGCTCTGCTAGAATCGCGCCTTTCCTGTTCGCCCGCGCCCCGGGGCGCCGTAGAGAGCCTGCAATGACCGTCACCATCAAAACCGCCGAAGACATCGAAAAGATGCGCATCGCCGGCCGCCTTGCCGCCGAAGTCCTGGAAATGATCGAGGAGCACGTCAAGCCCGGCGTGACCACCGAAGAGCTGGACCGCCTCTGCCACGACTATATCGTCAACGTTCAGCAGGCCATCCCGGCGCCGCTCAACTACAAGGGCTTCCCCAAGTCGATCTGCACCTCGATCAACCACGTGGTGTGCCACGGCATCCCCAACGAGAAGCCGCTCAAGGCCGGTGACACGCTGAACATCGACGTCACCGTGATCAAGGACGGCTACCACGGCGACACCAGCCGCATGTTCCACGTCGGCACCGTGCCGGTCTGGGCCGAGCGCCTGTCCCAGGTCACCCAGGAGTGCCTGTACAAGGCGATCGAGCTGGTCAAGCCGGGCTGCCGCCTGGGCGATATCGGCGAAGTGATCCAGAAACACGCGGAAAAGAACGGTTTCTCGGTCGTCCGCGAATTCTGCGGCCACGGCATCGGCAAGGTGTTCCACGAAGAGCCGCAGATCCTCCACTACGGCCGCGCCGGCACCGGCATGGAACTCAAGGAAGGCATGACCTTCACCATCGAGCCGATGATCAACCAGGGCAAGGCCGACACCAAGGTCCTGGGCGATGGCTGGACCGCCATCACCAAGGATCGCAAGCTGTCCGCCCAGTGGGAGCACACCCTGGTGGTCACCGCCACCGGCTATGAGATCTTCACCCTGCGCAAAGACGACACCATTCCTCGCACTTCAGCCTGACAAGACAGGACGATTCGATGCCCCAGGTGGATCCCGAGCTGTTCGATCGCGGCCAGTTCCAGGCGGAACTGGCCCTCAAGTCAAGCCCCATCGCTGCGTTCAAGAAGGCCATCCGCCGCGCCGGCGAGGTGCTTGACCAACGTTTCCGCGAGGGCCGCGACATACGCCGGCTGATCGAGGATCGTGCCTGGTTCGTCGACAACGTCCTGGAACAGGCCTGGAAGCAGTTCGACTGGAGCGACGAAGCCGATATCGCCCTGGTGGCGGTCGGCGGCTACGGCCGTGGCGAACTGCACCCGCACTCGGACATCGACCTGCTGATCCTGCTGGACGACGCCGACCACGAGGTTTTCCGCGATTCGATCGAGCGTTTTCTGACGCTGCTGTGGGATATCGGCCTGGAAGTGGGCCAGAGCGTGCGCTCGGTGGACGAATGCGCGGAACAGGCCCGTGCCGACCTGACCGTGATCACCAACCTGATGGAAAGCCGCACCATCGCCGGCCCCGAGCGCCTGCGCCAGCGCATGCTGGACGTCACCAGCACCGCGCACATGTGGCCGAGCAAGGACTTCTTCCTGGCCAAGCGCGCCGAGCAGAAAGCCCGCCACCACAAGTACAACGACACCGAATACAACCTCGAACCCAACGTCAAGGGCTCGCCCGGCGGCCTGCGCGACATCCAGACGGTGCTCTGGGTAGCCCGTCGCCAGTATGGCACCCTGAACCTGCACGCCCTGGCGGGCGAGGGCTTCCTGCTGGAGGATGAGAACAAGTTGCTGGCCGCCTCCCAGGAGTTCCTGTGGAAGGTGCGCTACGCCTTGCACATGCTCGCCGGTCGCGCCGAAGACCGCCTGCTGTTCGACCACCAGCGCAGCATCGCCGCCCTGCTCGGCTACACGGACGAAAACCCCAAGCGCGCCATCGAGCAGTTCATGCAGCAGTACTACCGCGTGGTGTTGAGTATCGCCGAGCTCAGCGACCTGATCATCCAGCACTTCGAGGAAGTCATCCTCACCGATGACAGCAGCACCGTCACCCAGCCGCTGAATCCGCGCTTCCAGCTGCACGACGGCTACATCGAGGCGGTGCGCCCGAACGTGTTCAAACGCACGCCGTTCGCCATGCTGGAAATCTTCGTGCTGATGGCCCAGCACCCGGAGATCAAGGGGGTCCGCGCCGATACCATCCGCCTGCTGCGCGAATACCGCCACCTGATCGACGACGACTTCCGCAACGACATCCGCAATACCAGCCTGTTCATCGAACTGTTCAAGTGCGAGATCGGGATCCACCGTAACCTGCGGCGGATGAACCGCTACGGCATCCTCGGTCGCTACCTGCCGGAGTTCGGCCTGATCGTCGGGCAGATGCAGCACGACCTGTTCCACATCTATACGGTGGACGCGCACACCCTGAACCTGATCAAGCACCTGCGCAAACTGCAGTACACGCCGGTGTCGGAGAAGTTCCCGCTGGCCAGCAAGCTCATGGGTCGCCTGCCCAAGCCGGAGCTGATCTACCTCGCCGGCCTCTACCACGACATCGGCAAGGGCCGCCAGGGCGATCATTCGGAGATCGGCGCGGTGGATGCCCAGGCCTTCTGCGCACGGCACCAGTTGCCGGCCTGGGACAGCCGCCTGATCGTCTGGCTGGTGCAGAACCACCTGGTGATGTCCACCACCGCGCAGCGCAAGGACCTGTCCGACCCGCAGGTGATCCACGACTTCGCCCAGCTGGTGGGCGACCAGGTGCACCTGGACTACCTCTACGTGCTGACCGTGGCCGACATCAACGCTACCAATCCCAGCCTGTGGAACTCCTGGCGCGCCAGCCTGCTGCGCCAGCTCTACACCGAGACCAAGCGCGCCATCCGCCGCGGCCTGGAAAACCCGCTGGACCGCGAGGAGCAGATCCGCCAGACGCAGAGCGCGGCCCTGGACATCCTGGTGCGCGAAGGCAATGACCAGGATGATGTCGAGCAGCTCTGGTCGCAACTGGGCGACGACTATTTCCTGCGCCACACCGCTGCGGATGTCGCCTGGCACTCCGACGCGATCCTCCAGCAGCCGGCCGACAGCGGCCCGCTGGTGCTGATCAAGGAAACCACCCAGCGCGAATTCGAGGGCGGCACGCAGATCTTCATCTATGCCCCCGACCAGCACGACTTCTTCGCCGTGACCGTGGCGGCCATGGACCAGCTCAACCTGAACATCCATGACGCCCGGATCATCACCTCCAGCAGCCAGTTCACCCTCGACACCTACATCGTGCTGGACAACGACGGCGGCGCCATCGGCGACAACCCGCAGCGGGTCAAGCAGATCCGCGAGGGCCTGAGCGACGCCCTGCGCAACCCGGACGATTACCCGAACATCATCCACCGCCGGGTACCGCGCCAGTTGAAGCACTTCAACTTCGCCCCCCAGGTGACCATCCTCAACGACGCCCAGCGCCCGGTGACCATCCTCGAAATCATCGCCCCCGACCGTCCCGGCCTGCTGGCGCGGATCGGCAAGATCTTCCTGGACTTCGACCTGTCGCTGCAGAACGCCAAGATCGCCACCCTCGGCGAGCGCGTGGAAGACGTGTTCTTCATCACCGACGCCGACAACCAGCCGCTTTCCGACCCCCAACTGTGCAGCCGCCTGCAGGACGCCATCGTCGAGCAGTTGCGGGTCGACCAGGCCAGCGGAATCGAATCCTTTCGCCTGACCATTTAATGCATTGACGAGACCTTGCGCCGATGAACAACGCTTTGAACCAGCTTCAGCCCTACCCGTTCGAGAAACTCCGCGCCCTGCTCGGCGGCGTCACGCCGGCAGCGGACAAGCGCGCCATCGCGCTGTCGATCGGCGAGCCGAAGCACACCTCGCCGGCTTTCGTGGCCAAGGCCCTGGCCGACAACCTCGACCAGATGGCGGTGTACCCGACCACCCTGGGCCTGCCGGCCCTGCGCGAGTCGATCGCCAACTGGTGCGAGCGCCGCTTCGGCGTGCCAGCCGGCTGGCTGGATGCCGCACGGCACGTGCTGCCGGTCAACGGCACCCGCGAGGCGCTGTTCTCGTTCACCCAGGCGGTGGTCAGTCGCAGCGACGACGGCCTGATCGTCAGCCCTAACCCGTTCTACCAGATCTACGAAGGCGCGGCCCTGCTGGCCGGGGCCAAGCCGCATTACCTGGCGTGCCTGGACAGCAACGGTTTCAACCCGGACTTCGACGCGGTGCCAGCGGACGTCTGGCAGCGCTGCCAGATCCTCTTCCTGTGCTCTCCGGGCAACCCCACCGGCGCCCTGGTCCCGCTGGAAACCCTGAAGAAGCTGATCGCCCTGGCCGACCAGTACGATTTCGTCATCGCCGCCGACGAATGCTACAGCGAGCTGTACTTCGACGAGCAGAGCCCGCCGCCGGGCCTGCTCAGCGCCTGCGCCGAACTGGGCCGCAGCGACTTCAAGCGCTGCGTGGTGTTCCACAGCCTGTCCAAGCGCTCCAACCTGCCGGGCCTGCGCTCCGGTTTCGTCGCCGGTGATGCCGAGATCCTCAAGGGCTTCCTGCTGTACCGCACCTACCATGGCTGCGCCATGCCGGTTCAGACCCAGCTGGCCAGCATCGCCGCCTGGAACGATGAAGCCCACGTGCGCGACAACCGCGACCTCTATCGCGAGAAGTTCGACGCGGTGCTGGACATCCTCGCCCCGGTCCTCGACGTGCAGAAACCGGATGGCGGCTTCTACCTGTGGGCCAAGGTCCCGGGCAATGACGATGCCGCCTTCTGCCGCGACCTGTTCGAGCAGCAGCACGTGACCGTGGTACCGGGTTCCTACCTGTCCCGGGATGTCGATGGAGTAAACCCGGGCGCTGGCCGCGTGCGCATGGCGCTGGTCGCGCCGCTGGCCGAGTGCGTTGAAGCCGCCAAGCGGATTCGTGCGTTCATCGAAGGTTGATGCTCGCCAGGCGTTGTCGTGGCCGCCTGGCCGCGACAACGCCTGGCATTAGCCCAGCTTTTCCCTCCCCACAACTGATATTTCTGTCAGTTGCGCACACCTCGCTTCCACCGAAAACTGTTCGGGCTGCAGCCTCTCCGAGGCTGGCCAACGTTCGAAGGTGGCGACATGGAAGCTACACTCCAGGCGGTGCTTGACATCATGGGCTCGAACTCGAAGACACCACTGCTCAGCGGTGTCGAAAGAATGAGCACCTACATGGTGGAACAGAGCCTGATTGCACGAGGCTATAGCCAGAGTTCGGTCAGTCAGTTGATGCATCGGATGGACAAGAACCGCAACTCCTTCATCGAAAGGACCGAACTACCCGACCTGGTCCTGATCCAGAACCGGCTGGACAGCTGGGATACCGACAAGAACGGCAAGGTCACCAGCGCCGAGTTCATGGCGGCACTGAGCAAGGACATGCAACTCACGGCATCGCAACGCAAGCTGTACGAACTGGCCTTCAAGGAACTCGATGCCGACGGCGACGGCAAGCTCTCCAGCCTTGAGGCATTCGACGGCCTGGAAATCGGCAGGACCGGAAGCAAGAGCCTGTCCGACGAGCAACTGCAACGGATCCTCGCCGAGCTCGGCAGCAAGGACCTGAACAACGACGGCAAGGTGACCGTGGGCGAATTCAGCGACATCATCGGCCCTTACCTGACCAAGGAGGACCTGCAGGCGCTGCTGAAGAAGATCAACCTCAACAACGACTGCCAGATCACCTTCGTCGAATACCTCAAGGACTACTACCTGGACTGGATCGCGGGTCGATAGGCGCGCATTACTTCACCGCTCCCAGGTTGGCCTCGCTCAGGTCCAGCTCCCCCAGCACCTTGCGCACCACGTCGTCCCCGACTTCGTGATGCCGGTGCAGGCGATACAGTTCCAGCCGCTGCGCCCGCAGCGCACGCAGGCGCAGGCGCCGTTCCAGCTGGTCCATCTGCGCCGCCAGGGCACGAGCTTCGGCGCTGTCGTTGTAGGCATCGAGTTGCTGACGGTATTCAGCCATCAGCCGTGCCTTGAGCTCGGCAGCGAGGGCGGCCTGGGCCGCATCCTGGGCGGCGCCGGGCTCGGCGGTCTCTTCCGCCTCCAGCGCATGGATCGCCGCCTCGGCGGTGCGCCGCCAGGTTTCGTCGGCCTCCTGTTGCAAGGTGTCATCGGGGCTCTTCTGGATCCCGCGCAACAGCAATGGCAAGGACACACAGGCCGCTACCAGCGACAGCAGGATCACGCCAGCAGCAATGAAGATCAGCAGATCGCGCTCCGGGAACCCTTTGCCCGCACTGATCAGCAACGGCACCGACATCACGCCCGCCAGGGTCACCGCGCCGCGTACCCCACCAAGGGTCAGCAGCCAGCAGGACCGGGCATCGGGCAACAGCACCAGTTCCGACTTGCCGCGCCAGCGCCGCACCTGGCCGATCAGGCGCCAGATGCTCTGCACCCAGACGAAGCGCAGCAGCACCAGCACACCGAAAATCATCACCACGTCCAGGCAGCGCCAGGCCAGGGTCGGCCACAGCGAGGCTTCGTGGCTGGTCACCGCCTTGATGATGTCCGGCAACTGCAGGCCCAGCAGCAGGAAGATCAGGCCGTTGAAGGCAAACTCCAGCAGCGACCAGACGCTGCGGTTGAGCAGGCGCGTGCTGGTCTGCCGCGGCAGCAGGTCGAGCCAGCTCTGCATCATTCCGGCCGCCACCGCCGAGAGGATGCCGGAAGCACCGAGGCGTTCGGCCAGCACATAGGCGGCGAACGGCAACAGCAGCATGAACACCACATGGGTGGCCGGGTCGTCCCAGCCGCGGGCGATCATCCAGGCCCGCAGGCGCCCCACCAGCCAGCTCAGGGCGACACCGATGGCCAGGCCGCCAATGGCCACCAGGACAAAGGTCAGGCTGGCCTCGGTCAGGGAAAATACCCCGGTAATGGCTGCGGCCAAGGCGAACTTGAAGGTCACCAGGCCGGACGCGTCGTTCATCAGCGCCTCGCCCTGGAGCATGTGCATCAAGGGGGTCGGCAGGCGGTCCTGGGTGATCGCCGAGACCGCCACGGCGTCGGTGGGCGACAGTACGGCGGCCAGGGCGAAGGCCACCGGCAGCGGGATGGTCGGGATGATCCAGTGGATGAAGTAGCCGGCACCGACCACGGTGAACAGCACCAGGCCCACGGCCAGGGTCAGGATCGGACCACGCAGCCGCCACAGCTCACGCTTGGGCATGCGCCAGCCATCGGAAAACAGCAGGGGTGGCAGGAACAGGAAGAGGAAGAGCTCAGGATCGAGGGCCACGTGCAGCCCGAGGGTCGGCCAGGCCAGCAAGGCGCCGGCGGCGATCTGCACCAGCGGCAAGGGCAGCGGGATCATCCGCCCGACCAGCTTGGAGACACTGACCAGCATCAGCAGGATGAGGACGGTATAGGCTGATTGCATCTGTGTTTCCTGTTCGATTCGAAAGCGCTGCCGGCGCTGGACATGGGCGCGGCATTGGACACATATAGTAACGAGCGATGCCCCTGGCGGGCCGCTGCACAAAAGTCGCAGCTTGCCCGGGAATATGTAACACCATGCTACACATCAACAATACAGAATGAGTTCGATGCCAGATTGGGTGCGCTTCGCAGCGCCCAATCCCCCGGCAGTCACCGTGAAACCAGGAAGGCCTCTCCATGTCCCCAGCCCTGAACAACGATAGCCCCGATCGCGCCCTGCTCGTGATCGACATCCAGAACGACTTCACCCCCGGTGGCGCCCTGGCCGTCAACCAGGGCGATGAGATAGTGCCGCTGGTCAACCGCCTTGCTGCGGGTTTCGGCAACGTGGTCATGTCCCAGGACTGGCACCCGGCCGGGCATATTTCCTTCGCTTCCAGCCATCCGGGCGAGAAGCCATTCGACGTCATCGAGTTGCCCTATGGCCCCCAGGTCATGTGGCCGGACCACTGTATCCAGGGCAGCCACGGTGCCGAATTCCATCCGCAGGTGGACATTCCCCACACCCAGTTGATCGTGCGCAAGGGCGGCAACCCCCTGGTGGACAGCTACTCGGCGTTCTTCGAGGCCGACCGCAAGACCACCACCGGACTGGCCGGTGCCCTGCGGGAAAAAGGCATCGACACCGTCTACGTGGCGGGCCTGGCCCTGGACTTCTGCGTCACCTGGACCGCCCTGGATGCCCGCCGCGAAGGCTTCGTCACCTACGTGGTGGTGGATGCCTGCCGGGCCATCGACAACGACGGCTCGCTGGAGCAGGCGCTGTCCGAGATGCAGGATGCCGGCGTGATCTTCATCCAGTCCCGCCAGTTGCTCGGCGGCGTCTGAGAACGCATCGGTCAGAAGGCGGCGCCGCAGCCGTGGCGCCGTACCGATTGATGCCGCATAATCCCGCCCACCCCAATTTCCGAGGAGTTGCGGGGACGCCCGGTGAATGTCCGGCGCCCCTTGAAGTTCAATGGCTTACATTCTCTACGGCATCAAAGCTTGCGACACGATGAAAAAAGCGCGTACCTGGCTTGAGGAAAAAGCCATCGGCTACGACTTCCACGACTACAAGACCCAAGGCATCGACCGCGACAGCCTGAACCGCTGGTGCGACGAGCACGGTTGGGAAAAGATCCTCAACCGCGCCGGCACCACCTTCCGCAAGCTCGACGACGCGCAGAAGGCCGACCTCGACCAGGCCCGGGCCGTGGAGCTGATGCTCGCCCAGCCATCGATGATCAAGCGCCCGGTGCTCGACCTCGGCGGCAAGACCCTGGTGGGTTTCAAACCGGACCTGTACGCGGCCGCCCTGCAGTAAGCCGCCCGCTTTCACCCTATTTCAGTACGAGGTAACCGCATGTCCCAATCCCTGTTCAGCCTGGCCTTCGGTGTCGGCACCCAGAACCGCCAGGGCGCCTGGCTGGAAGTCTTCTACGCCCAGCCCCTGCTCAACCCGTCGGCCGAACTGGTCGCCGCGGTCAGCCCACTGCTGGCCTACGAAGGCGGCAACCAGGCCATCGCCTTCAGCCCGGCCCAGGCCGGCCAACTGGCCGAGGTGGTCAAGTCGATCGACCCTGTCCAGGCCGCCCTGCTGACCCGCCTGGCGGAAAGCAGCAAGCCGCTGGTCGCCACCCTGCTGGCCGAAGACGCCACCCTGAGCTCGACCCCGGAAGCCTACCTGAAGCTGCACCTGCTCTCGCACCGCCTGGTCAAGCCGCACGGCCTGAGCCTGGCCGGCATCTTCCCGCTGCTGCCGAACGTCGCCTGGACCAGCCAGGGCGCCATCGACCTGGCCGAACTGGCCGAAGCGCAACTGGAAGCACGCCTCAAAGGCGAACTGCTGGAAGTGTTCTCGGTGGACAAGTTCCCGAAGATGACCGACTACGTCGTGCCGAGCGGCGTGCGTATCGCCGACAGCGCCCGCGTACGCCTGGGTGCCTACATCGGCGAAGGCACCACCATCATGCACGAAGGCTTCGTCAACTTTAACGCCGGCACCGAAGGCCCGGGCATGATCGAAGGCCGCGTCTCCGCTGGCGTCTTCGTCGGCAAGGGTTCGGACCTGGGCGGCGGTTGCTCGACCATGGGCACCCTGTCCGGCGGCGGCAACATCGTCATCAAGGTCGGCGAAGGCTGCCTGATCGGCGCCAACGCCGGTATCGGCATCCCGCTGGGCGACCGCAACACCGTGGAAGCCGGCCTGTACATCACCGCCGGCACCAAGGTGCAACTGCTCGACGAGCAGAACCAGCTGGTGAAAGTGGTCAAGGCCCGCGACCTGGCCGGCCAGACCGACCTGCTGTTCCGCCGCAACTCGGTGAGCGGCGCGGTGGAGTGCAAGACCCACAAGTCGGCCATCGAGCTGAACGAAGCGCTGCACGCCCACAACTAAGTGGTACGATTCGGGTCTGGCCCTTCGCCAGATCCGATTCCCAGGCGCGAAGATCATGTTCCAACCCTCTCCCTGGCGTGCGGACTTTCCCGCCATCGCCGCCCTGCAACGCCAGTACCAGACCTATCTGGACAGCGCGGCAACCACCCAGAAACCCCAGGCATTGCTGGACGCCCTGAGCCATTACTACGGTCATGGCGCGGCCAACGTGCACCGCGCCCAACACCTGCCCGGCGCCCTCGCCACACAGGCCTTCGAGGCCAGCCGCGACAAGGTCGCCGCCTGGCTGAACGCGGGTGCCAACGGCAATATCGTCTTCACCCACGGCGCCACCTCGGCGCTGAACCTGCTGGCCTATGGCCTTGAACACCGTTTCGAGGCCGGCGAGGAAATCGCCGTCAGCGCCCTCGAACACCACGCCAACCTGCTGCCCTGGCAGCAACTGGCCCAGCGCCGCGGCCTGAAGCTGGTGATCCTGCCCCTGGCGGAAAACGGCCAGCTCGACCTCGACGCCGCATTGCAACTGATCGGCCCGCGTACCCGGGTACTGGCGGTCAGCCAGTTGTCCAATGTGCTCGGCAGCTGGCAGCCGCTGCAACCGCTGATCAACCATGCTCGTGCACAGGGTGCGCTGACCGTGGTCGACGGTGCCCAGGGCATCGTCCATGGCCGCCATGACGTCGCCCAATTGGGCTGCGACTTCTACGTCTTTTCCAGCCACAAGCTGTACGGCCCGGACGGACTCGGCGTGCTCTACGGCCGAACCCAGGCCCTGGCCCTGCTGCGCCACTGGCAGTTCGGCGGCGAGATGGTGCAACTGGCCGGCTACCAGGAATCCAGCTTCCGCAGCGCGCCACTGGGCTTCGAAGCCGGTACGCCGCCGATCGCCAGCGTGATCGGCATTGGCGCTACCCTGGACTACCTGGCCAGCCTGGACGCCACGGCGGTGGCCGAGCACGAAGCCGCCCTGCACTGCCATCTGCTGCGCGGCCTCAACGACCGCGAAGGCGTGCGCGTCCTCGGGGAGCCCCAGGCGGCCCTGGCCAGTTTCGTGGTCGAGGGCATACACAACGCCGACCTCTCGCACCTGCTCACCGAACAGGGCATTGCCGTGCGTGCCGGACATCATTGCGCCATGCCGCTGGTCAACAGCCTCGGCCTGGACGGGGCGATCCGCGTGTCGCTGGCGCTGTACAACGACTCGGACGACCTGCAGCGCTTCTTTGCCGCGCTCGACCAGGCCCTGGAGCTGCTGCGATGAGCCTGCCGAGCGCCGCGCAGGAAGCACTCGACAGCTTCGCCGCCGCTGCCGGCTGGGAACAGCGCGCACGCCTGCTGATGCAGTGGGGCGAGCGCCTGGTGCCGCTGACGGAGGAAGAAAAGTCGGAAGACAACCGCGTCCACGGTTGCGAAAGCAAGGTCTGGCTGGTGGCGCAGCAGCATGACGGCCGCTGGCGCTTTGCCGCAGCCAGCGACGCGCGCTTGATCCGCGGCCTGCTGGCCTTGCTGCTGGTGCGGATCGAAGGCCTGTCCAGCGCCGAGCTGCAGCAACTGGACCTGCCCGGCTGGTTCGACCAACTGGGCTTGAGCCGGCAGCTCTCACCCTCGCGCAGCAACGGCCTGAATGCCGTGCTGCAGCGCATGGCTCAGCTCGCCGCAGGCGGCTGAGCGGCCTTGCGCTCGGCCGGGCGGCGCGCCCCGGCCACCAGCTTGTCCACCGCCTTGCTCGCGGCGACCATGCCGAAGGTCGCCGTGACCATCATCACCGCGCCGAAACCACCGGCGCAGTCCAGCTTGACGCCCTCGCCGACGAAACTCTTGCTCAGGCAGATACCGCCATCCTCGCCCGGATAACGCAGTTGCTCGGTGGAAAACACCACCGGCACGCCATAGCTGCGGCTGGTATTGCGCGAGAAGTTGTAGTCGCGGCGCAGGGTCGAGCGCACCCGCGAGGCCAGCGGGTCGTTGTAGGTACGGTTGAGGTCGGCGACCTGGATCTGCGTCGGGTCGATCTGCCCGCCAGCGCCACCGGTGCTGATGATGGTGATCTTGCGCCGCTTGCACCAGGCGATCAGCGCGGCCTTGGCCATCACGCTGTCGATGCAGTCGATCACGCAGTCAAGCTGCTCGGTGATGTATTCGGCCATGGTCTCGCGGGTGACGAAGTCCGCCACCGTGTGCACGGTGCAGGCCGGGTTGATGGCGCGCAGGCGTTCGGCCATGGCTTCGACCTTGGCCCGCCCGACATTGCCCTCCAGGGCATGGGCCTGGCGGTTGGTGTTGCTGACGCAGACGTCGTCCAGGTCGAACAGCGAGATCTCGCCGACGCCGCTGCGCGCCAGGGCTTCCGCCGCCCACGAGCCAACGCCGCCGATGCCGACCACCGCCACATGGGCGGCGCCCAGGCGCTTCAGGCCGTCGACGCCGTACAGCCGGGCAATGCCGGCAAACCGTGGATCTTCCGTACTCATGCCACACACCCCGCAAAAAACCGGCGCGCATTATAGGCCCCTGCGCAGGCAATGACAGCCCGCGACCTGCACCTGCGGACAGCGTGCACATTGGTAATCATGATGGCAATGCTGCTTTAATGTCCGGCGAAGTGTCCTACGCTGCAAAAAGTCTTGGACGACATCAAACGGGCTTCAGAACTTCGCCCTCTGAAGAAAATCCAATGCCTGCCGCGTCGAAATTCCCACAAGAACCGATGCGACGTCTCCTTGGATCCGCGCCTGCGAGCGCTGGCCCGTTCCACTCTCCGGAACTCGAACAACTTATGTCATCGCGTAAATTTGGTCTCAACCTGGTGATCGTCATGGCGATCGCCGCGCTTTTCACCGGGTTCTGGGCGCTGATCAACCGCCCGGTTTCCGCTCCCGACTGGCCGGAGCAGATCTCCGGTTTCTCCTATTCACCGTTCCGCCTCGGCGAAAGCCCGCAAAAGGGCCAGTACCCCACCGAAGCGGAAATCCGTGAAGACCTCGAACAGCTGAGCAAGCTGACTGACAGCATCCGTATCTACACCGTCGAAGGCACCCAGGCGGAAATCCCGCGGCTGGCCGAGGAGTTCGGCCTGCGCGTGACCCTGGGCGTGTGGATCAGCCCCGACCAGGAGCGCAACGAGCGGGAAATCCAGAAAGCCATCGAACTGGCCAACACGTCGCGCAGCGTGGTGCGGGTGATGGTCGGCAACGAGGCGCTGTTCCGCAAGGAAATCACCCCCGAAGACCTGATCAAGTATCTCGACCGGGTGCGCGCCGCGGTCAAGGTGCCGGTGACCACCTCGGAGCAGTGGCACATCTGGAAGGAACACCCGGAACTGGCCAAGCACGTCGACCTGATCGCCGCGCACATCCTGCCCTACTGGGAATTCATCCCGATGAAGGATGCCGGGCAGTTCGTCCTCGATCGCGCCCGCGACATGAAACACCTGTTCCCGCGCAAGCCGCTGCTGCTTTCCGAGGTCGGCTGGCCGAGCAACGGGCGCATGCGCGGCGGTGCCGACGCGACCCAGGCCGACCAGGCCATCTACCTGCGCACCCTGGTCAACAAACTCAACCGCCAGGGCTACAACTACTTCGTCATCGAGGCCTACGACCAACCGTGGAAAGCCAGTGACGAAGGGTCGGTGGGCGCCTACTGGGGCGTGTTCAACGCCGCCCGCCAGCAGAAATTCAACTTCGAAGGGCCGGTGGTGGCGATCCCGCAGTGGCGCGTGCTGGCGGTGGGCTCGGTGGTCCTCGCCCTGCTCTCGTTGACCCTGCTGCTGATCGACGGCTCGGCCCTGCGCCAGCGCGGCCGGACCTTCCTGACCTTCATCACCTTCCTCTGCGGTTCGGTGCTGGTGTGGATCGGCTACGACTACAGCCAGCAATACAGCACCTGGTTCAGCCTGACCGTGGGCGTCCTCCTCGCCCTCGGCGCGCTGGGGGTGTTCATCGTGTTGCTGACCGAGGCCCACGAACTGGCCGAAACGGTGTGGACCCACAAGCGCCGACGCGAATTCCTGCCGGTGCAGGCGGACAATGCCTACCGCCCGAAGGTGTCGGTGCATGTGCCGTGCTACAACGAGCCGCCGGAGATGGTCAAGCAGACCCTCAACGCCCTGGCGGCCCTGGATTATCCGGACTACGAAGTCCTGATCATCGACAACAACACCAAGGACCCGGCCGTGTGGGAGCCGATCAAGGCCCACTGCGAGCTGCTCGGCGAACGCTTCAAGTTCTTCCACGTCTCGCCCCTGGCCGGCTTCAAGGGCGGTGCGCTGAACTACCTGATCCCGCATACCGCCAAGGATGCCGAAGTGATCGCGGTGATCGACTCGGACTACTGCGTAGACCGCAACTGGCTCAAGCACATGGTGCCGCACTTCGCCGATCCCAAGATCGCCGTGGTGCAATCGCCGCAGGACTACCGCGACCAGCACGAAAGCGCCTTCAAGAAGCTCTGCTACTCCGAATACAAGGGCTTCTTCCATATCGGCATGGTCACCCGTAACGACCGTGACGCGATCATCCAGCATGGCACCATGACCATGACCCGTCGTTCGGTCCTGGAAGAGCTGGGCTGGGCGGACTGGTGCATCTGCGAGGATGCCGAGCTGGGCCTGCGGGTGTTCGAGAAAGGCCTGTCTGCCGCCTACGCCCACAACAGCTACGGCAAGGGGCTGATGCCGGACACCTTCATCGACTTCAAGAAACAGCGTTTCCGCTGGGCCTACGGCGCGATCCAGATCATCAAGCGCCACGCCGCCAGCCTGCTGCGCGGCAAGGACACCGAGCTGACCCGTGGCCAGCGCTATCACTTCCTTGCCGGCTGGCTGCCGTGGATCGCCGACGGCATGAACATCTTCTTCACCGTCGGTGCGCTGCTGTGGTCGGCGGCGATGATCATCGTGCCGCAGCGGGTCGATCCGCCGCTGCTGATCTTCGCCATCCCGCCGCTGGCGCTGTTCGTGTTCAAGGTGGGCAAGATCGTCTTCCTCTACCGCCGCGCCGTCGGTGTGAACCTCAAGGACGCCTTCGCCGCGGCGCTGGCCGGGCTGGCCTTGTCGCACACCATCGCCAAGGCGGTGCTGTACGGCTTCTTCACCAGCAGCATCCCGTTCTTCCGCACGCCGAAGAATGCCGACAGCCATGGCCTGCTGGTGGCGCTGTCCGAGGCGCGGGAAGAGCTGTTCATCATGCTCCTGCTGTGGGGCGCGGCGGCGGGGATCTACCTGGTCCAGGGCCTGCCGAGCAATGACATGCGCTTCTGGGTGGCCATGTTGCTGGTGCAGTCGCTGCCGTATGTGGCGGCGCTGGTGATGGCGATGCTGTCGTCGTTGCCGAAGCCGGCGGGTGCAGCGGAACCGGCTCCCGCCGCCTGACTTGTGGGAGCTGGCTTGCCAGCGATAGGGCCAGATCCGACAACATCCTTGTGCTTGCCGGCCTCATCGCTGGCAAGCCAGCTCCCACAGGGTCCGTGCAGGCCCTGCCATGGCCCTTCCCTTCCCGGACAAACAGCAGCGATCCGCCGTCCTCCCGTCACACATTTGCTATAAGATAACGCCCCAAAACCGTACCCCCGCCTTGCTCCCGGAGTCCTTCATGACGGCCCCCGCCGAACTCTCGCCTACCCTCGAACTGGCCTGCGACCTGATCCGCCGTCCGTCGGTGACCCCACTCGACTTCGATTGCCAGAAACAGATGATGCAGCGCCTGGGCGATGCGGGCTTCATGCTCGAACCCATGCGCTTCGAGGACGTCGACAACTTCTGGGCCACCCACGGCACCCAGGACGGCCCGGTGCTGTGCTTCGCCGGCCACACCGACGTGGTCCCCACCGGCCCGGTACAGGCCTGGCAGAACGATCCGTTCGAGGCCCTGATCGATGCCGACGGCATGCTCTGCGGCCGCGGCGCCGCCGACATGAAGGGCAGCCTGGCGTCGATGATCGTCGCCACCGAGCGCTTCGTCGCCGACTACCCGAACCACCGCGGCAAGATCGCCTACCTGATCACCAGCGACGAAGAAGGCCCGGCCCACCACGGCACCAAGGCCGTGGTCGAGCGCCTGCGCGAGCGTGGCGAGCGCCTGGACTGGTGCATCGTCGGCGAACCGTCGAGCACCACCCTGGTCGGTGACGTGGTCAAGAACGGTCGTCGCGGCTCCCTCGGCGCCAAGCTGACCGTGCGCGGCAAGCAAGGCCACGTGGCTTACCCGCACCTGGCGAAGAACCCGATCCACCTGGCCGCCCCGGCCCTGGCCGAACTGGCCGCCGAGCACTGGGACGAAGGCAACGCGTTCTTCCCGCCGACCAGCTTCCAGATCTCCAACCTGAACTCCGGCACCGGCGCCACCAACGTGGTACCCGGCGAGCTGACCGCGCTGTTCAACTTCCGCTTCTCCACCGAGTCCACGGTCGAAGGCCTGCAGCAGCGCGTCGCGGCGATCCTCGACAAGCACCAGCTGGACTGGGACGTCGAGTGGGCGCTGTCCGGCCTGCCGTTCCTCACCGAGCCGGGCGAACTGCTCGACGCCGTCTCCGCCAGCATCAAGGCGGTGACCGGTCGTGAAACCCATGCCTCCACCAGCGGCGGCACCTCCGACGGTCGCTTCATCGCCACCCTGGGTACCCAGGTGGTCGAGCTGGGCCCGGTCAACGCCACCATCCACCAGGTCAACGAGCGCATCCTGGCCAGCGACCTCGACGTGCTGACCGAGATCTACTACCAGACCCTGACCCGGTTGCTCGCCTGATGCTCACCTGCCCCATCTGCCGGGAACCCCTGCGCACCCTCGACAACGGTGTCGGCTGCCCCGCCAACCACCGCTTCGACCGCGCGCGCCAGGGCTACCTGAACCTGTTGCCGGTGCAGCACAAGAACAGCCGTGACCCAGGCGACAACCAGGCCATGGTCGAAGCCCGCCGCGACTTCCTCAACGCCGGCCACTACGCCCCGGTGGCCGCGCGCCTGGCCGCCCTGGCCGCCGAGCGCGCGCCGGCGCGCTGGGTGGATATCGGTTGCGGCGAGGGTTACTACACTGCGCAACTCGCCGACGCCCTGCCGGGTGCCGATGGCTATGCCCTGGACATCTCCCGCGAGGCGGTCAAGCGCGCTTGCAGGCGCAGCCCGCAGCTGACCTGGCTGGTGGCGAGCATGGCGCGGGTACCGCTGGCCGATGCCAGTTGCCAGTTCATCGCCAGCGTCTTCAGCCCGCTGGACTGGCAGGAGGCCCGCCGCCTGCTCAGCCCCGGCGGCGGCCTGATGCGCGTCGGTCCCACCAGCGGCCACCTGATGGAGTTGCGCGAAAAGCTCTACGACGAAGTCCGCGACTACAGCGACGACAAGCACCTGGCCCTGGTCCCGGCGGACATGGCCCACGCCCACAGCGAAATCCTCGAATTCCGCCTGAGCCTGGCCAACCCGGCCGACCGCGCCAACCTGCTGGCGATGACGCCCCACGGCTGGCGCGCCAGCGCCGAGCGCCGCGCCGCGGTGATCGACCAGGCGACGCCGTTCGAGGTGACGGTGTCAATGCGTTACGACTATTTTGTCCTGCAGGACTGAGCCTTCCCGGAGAATCCCCATGCGCCAACCCGATATCGAGATCTACCTGAAGGACGCCGAGGTCGATCACAAGCAGATCGCCGCCTGGCTGGAGGCCGCCCTCGGTCCTTGCAGCGAGTGGAAGCAGAAAGGTCAGACCTTCAAGTGCACCGCCGGTGACATTCCTGTTACCTGGCTGCCCAAGGCCGTAGGAAAATGGAACAGTCTTTACCTGGAAAGTGACAAGACCCCGTGGGAAGACGACATCGCCTGTGCCCGCGCCGCCCATGCCGCGCTGAACGTCGAAGTGCGTTGCGCACCAGGTAGCTGGGTCGAGGAAGAAGGCGAAGAAGACGCCGACCGCTGGATCCGCATCAGCGCCGACGGAGAAGAAGAAATCACCTGGAGAACCTGATCTCCAGCTACAGGCTGCGGACACCCACGGTCGGCCCGCAGCCTGTAGCCATCCCCTCAGAGACCGACTACATCCTCGGCCTGAAGGCCTTTCTGGCCCTGGGTCAGGCTGTATTCAACCTGTTGCCCTTCGAGCAGGGTACGGTGACCCTCGCCACGAATCGCACGGTAGTGAACGAAAACGTCCGCCCCGCCTTCCCGTTGAATGAAGCCATAGCCCTTGGCGTCATTGAACCATTTCACACTTCCAGTCTCACGAGACGACATCTGTAACACTCCGGATTTTTATTTTGGACTCGCCTTGTCTGCGGGAGGTTTGCGCTCCTGCGTACGCCGCTTGCTGAAAAACCCTGCAAGGGGCGGACCGAGTATAAGACAGACATAAATTAATTTTCATGACCAGGCCGGTTTTTGCTGAACTTGCGCGGATACGGCACACTTGCCCGCTGTCTGTACTTGCGTCCCATTTTCCAGAGCACACTCCGTATGACCCGTTCTCCCCTGCGCCGCCTGATCTTCGGCGCCTTACGCCGACTGTTGTACCTGTGGGTTCGCTCCGAGACCATCAACCAGTCTTCCTTCACCCTCAACCTGGACCGCAGCCGTCCGGTGTTCTATGCGATCCAGTCGCCATCGCTGACCGACCTGGCCGTGCTCGACCGCGAATGCACCAAAGCGGGGCTGCCGCGTCCGGTATTGCCCGTGGCCGTGGGCGACCTGATGGAGCCCGCCGCATTCTTCTACCTGACCCCGGAGCCGGACTGGCTCGGCCGCCAGTACAAGCGCGGCGCGCCGCCGACCCTGGGCCGTCTGGTCAGCGCGGTGAGCCAGCAGCCGGAGCAGGATGCGCAGATCATTCCGGTCAGCGTGTTCTGGGGGCAGTCGCCGGCCAGTGAATCGAGCCCGTGGAAACTGCTGTTCGCCGATAGCTGGGCAGTGACCGGGCGCCTGCGCCGGCTGCTGACCATCCTCATCCTCGGACGCAAGACCCGGGTGCAGTTCTCCGCGCCGATCCACCTGCGCGAGCTGGTGGAGCACAACAAGGGTCACGAGCGCACGGTGCGCATGGCCCAACGCCTGCTGCGCGTGCATTTCCGCAACCTCAAGGCGGCAGTGATCGGTCCGGACATCTCCCACCGGCGCAACCTGGTCAAGGGCCTGGTACACGACCCGCTGGTGCGCCAGGCGATCCTCGACGAAGCCGAGCGCGAGAAGGTCCCGCTGGCCAAGGCCGAGGCCACGGCGCTGAAGTACGGCAACGAGATCGCCTCGGACTACACCTACACCGCCATCCGCTTCCTCGAAGTGGTGCTGAGCTGGTTCTGGAACAAGATCTACGACGGCATCAAGGTCAACCATATCGAGCAGGTGCAGGGCATCGCCCCGGGCCATGAAGTGATCTACGTGCCCTGCCACCGCAGCCATATCGACTACTTGCTGCTCTCCTACCTGCTGTTCCGCAACGGCCTGACCCCGCCGCACATCGCCGCCGGGATCAACCTCAACATGCCGGTGATCGGTGGCCTGCTGCGCCGCGGCGGGGCCTTCTTCATGCGCCGCACCTTCAAGGGCAACCCGCTGTACACCGCGGTGTTCAACGAGTACCTGCACACCCTGTTCACCAAAGGCTTCCCGGTGGAGTACTTCGTCGAAGGCGGACGCTCGCGCACCGGGCGCATGCTGCAACCCAAGACCGGCATGCTCGCCATCACCCTGCGCAGCTTCCTGCGCTCGTCGCGCACGCCGATCGTCTTTGTCCCGGTGTACATCGGCTACGAGCGGGTGCTGGAAGGCCGCACCTACCTCGGCGAGCTGCGCGGGGCGAGCAAGAAGAAGGAGTCGATCTTCGACATCTTCAAGGTGCTCGGCGCACTCAAGCAGCGCTTCGGCCAGGTCTCGGTGAACTTCGGCGAGCCGATCCGCCTCAACCAGTTCCTCGACCAGCAGCAACCGGGCTGGCGCGAGCAACAGCTGGCGCCGCAGTTCCGGCCGGCCTGGCTCAACGAAACCACCTCGCGCCTGGGCGAGAAGGTCGCTCGCCACCTCAACGAAGCGGCGGCGATCAACCCGGTCAACCTGGTGGCCCTGGCCCTGCTCTCCACCAGCCGCCTGGCCCTGGACGAACGCGCCCTGACCCGGGTACTGGACCTCTACCTGGCCCTGCTGCGCCAGGTGCCCTACTCGCCCCATACCACCCTGCCGGAAGGCGACGGCCTGGCCCTGATCGGCCATGTCCGCGGCATGGACCTGCTGGCCGAGCAACGCGATGCCCTCGGCCGCATCCTCTACCTGGACGAGCAGAACGCCGTCCTGATGACCTACTACCGCAACAACGTGCTGCACATCTTCGCCCTGCCGGCCCTGCTCGCGAGCTTCTTCCAGAGCAGTTCGCGGATGAGCCGCGAGCTGATCCTGCAATACGCCCGTGCGCTGTACCCGTACCTGCAGTCGGAACTGTTCATCCGCTGGGAGCTGGACGAGCTGGACGCGGTGGTCGACCAGTGGCTGGAGGCCTTCGTCGAGCAGGGCCTGCTGCGCAGGGAAAACGGCGTGTACCTGCGCCCGGCGCCGAGTTCGCGGCAATTCGTCCTGCTGACCCTGCTGGCCCGGGCCATCACCCAGACCCTGCAGCGCTTCTACATGGCCACCTCGCTGCTGCTCAACAGTGGCCAGCACAGCCTCAGCGCCGAGGAGCTGGAAGACCTGTGCGTGGTCATGGCCCAGCGCCTGTCGATCCTGCATGGTCTCAACGCCCCGGAGTTCTTCGACAAGAGCCTGTTCCGCCACTTCATCCAGACCCTGGTGGAACAGGGCGTGCTGCGCCCCGACGAAGCCGGCAAGCTGGGCTTCCACGAGAAGCTCGGCGAATTGGCTGAAGGCGCGGCCAAGCGCGTGCTGTCGGCGGAAGTACGCCTGTCGATCCGTCAGGTGGCCCTGCACCGCGATGAAGCGGCTAGCGGCGAATAATCCCACGACACGACAAGAAGTCGATTACCGAAAAATCCGCTAAAGTCCTCGATACCGGCCACAAGCCGGTATCAAGGATCGGAGACCCCATGAAAAAACTCTTTATGCTGTGCTGCGCCTCGCTGCTTGCGGCCTGCTCCAGCCATTCCCCTGCCGACAAGGCCTCGCTGGACGGCGAAGTCTTCTACCTGCAACGCATCGCCCTGCCTCCGATGGCTACCCTGAACGTCGCCCTGCAGGACATTTCCCTGGCCGACGCCCCCGCCGTGACCCTCGCCAGCCAGAATGGCCCGGTCAAGGGCCAGGTGCCGCTACCGTTCCACCTGTCCTACGACCGCGCCCAGCTCAAGCCCGGCCACCGCTACGCGGTGAGCGCGCGGATCGAGCTGGACGGCAAGCTGCTGTTCATCAACACCGAGCAACACAGCGTGCAACTGGACGGCAGCGATCCGCAGCCGCTGCGGATCAAGGTCGATGCCGTTCGCTGATTTCCCGTTTTATTCATTAAGGATGTCGTCATGATTCGCCGTACCCTCACCCTCACCGGCCTGTGCGCCGGCCTGCTGCTGTCGGCCAGTGCCATGGCCCTCTCGCTCAGCGACCTGTCGCAGAAAGACGCCTCCGGCGGCCTCAAGGACGCCCTGAGCCAGGGCGCGCAGATTGCCGTCAAGCAACTGGGCACCCCGGGCGGCTTCAGCAACAACCCGGACGTGCGCATCGAGTTGCCGGGCAACCTCGGCAAGGTCGCGAAAAAGATGAAGCAGTTCGGCATGGGCGCCCAGGTCGATGAACTGGAAACCAGCATGAACAAGGCCGCCGAGGCTGCCGTACCGCAGGCCCAGGCGATCCTGCTGGATGCCGTGAAGAAGATGACCGTCGACGATGCCAAGGGCATCCTCAGTGGCGGCAACGACTCCGCGACCCAGTACCTGAGCAAGACCAGCCGCGAGCAGATCCGCGAGAAATTCCTGCCGATCGTCAAGAGCGCTACCGACAAGGTGGGCGTCGCCCAGAAGTACAACCAGTTCGCCGGCCAGGCCGCGAGCTTCGGCGTGGTGGACCAGAAGAGCGCCAATATCGAGGGCTACGTGACCGAGCAGGCGCTCAATGGCTTGTTCGAGATGATCGGCAAGCAGGAAGCCAGCATCCGCGAGAACCCGGCGGCGGCGGCGACCAGCTTGGCGAAGAAGGTGTTCGGGGCGCTGTAACCCGATTCATCGACCGAACGAGGCGGGCCCTGTAGGAGCGGGTGAACCCGCTCTCATGGCACACCGCATGACTTATTGATTCAGCAGGGACTTGTGGGAGCGGGTTTACCC
>NZ_JAZDQN010000025.1:0-91050 GCF_036324125.1 Pseudomonas ulcerans
TGGAGCAGATGAACCTGTGGGAGCGGGTTTACCGGGACGCCGGACCGCCGCGATTGCGTCGGTGAATTCGCTATCGCAATCGCGGGTAAACCCGCTCCCACAAGTCCCCGCTGAACCAATGAGTCATGCGGTAGCCGACCTTGCACAAGCCGGCCCCGAACCACCTGGCGGCATACCCAGCAAAGGAATTTCTGTAATGACCTATCGCCTCGACCCCGAAATCCAGACCTATGTCGACGCCTGCCAACGCTTCACCCCCGTCGACGACAGCATCGAAGCCCGCCGCGAATCCTTCCTCCAGGCATGCCGCGCCTGCACCAGCGAACCACCGCCGGGCTGGACCATCGCCGATATCACCCTCGACGGCCTGCGCCTGCGTTGCTACAAGCCGGCGGGACAGGCGCCGCAGGGCGGCTGGCCAACCTTGCTCTACCTGCACGGCGGCGGCTGGAACCTGGGCGACCTCGACACCCACGACTGGTTCGCCCATGCCCTGGCGCGCCGCGTACCGGTGGCGATCGTCGCCGTGGCCTACCGGCTCGCGCCGGAACACAGCTACCCGGCGCCGCTGGAGGATTGCCTGGCCGTGTGGCAGGGGCTGCGGCAAGGGCGGATTGATCCGGCATTGAGTCGTGAGCGGTTGATCGTCGGCGGCGACAGCGCCGGCGGGACGCTTGCCGCCGGTCTGTGCATGGCCTTGCGCCGGGACGGACAGGCGCAGCCGTTGGGCCAGTTGCTGATCTACCCGGTGCTGACCACGCGTGAAGACCTGCCGTCGATGCGCGAGCATACCGAAGCGCCGTTGATGACGGTGGTGGGGCTGCGGCGTTCGTTGGCGGGGTACGTGTCGACCGAGGGCGATCGGCTGGACCCATGCGCGATGCCACTGGCAGCGCAGGATTTCAGTGGACTAGCGCCAGCCTTCATCGCCGTGGCTGGCGTGGATCCATTGCGCGATCACGGCGAGGCTTACGGGCAGGCATTGCGGCGCCATGGTGTCGACGCCGAGGTGGAGGTGGTGGAGGGGCTGGTTCACTCGGGACTGCGGGCGTTCGGGGTGGGCAGGGTGGAGCGGCTGTGGGACCGCTTGGGAAACATGGCTTTGAGCTATTGCTCCGCGTCCTGAAACATATGTCCTGATCGAAGCGATGTGTGACGCTGGCTCGTCAGGAAGTGATTTCCTATACTCCCGCCGCTTTCATCAGTCGAGGAAACAGCATGCTTTCGCCCACCGCCATTCGGGAAACCCTTAAAGGTTGGGTCACAACCCACCTTTCCACCGATGCCGGTGATGTGCTGATCGAGGAGCTGGGGTTCGTCAATCGCCAGGACGGGCGCTCGGTGGACATGACCTTCAGGGCTGACCTCGCCGTTGCCAATGGTCGGTTGGTTGCATTCGAGATCAAGTCGGGTGCCGACTCGCTGAAGCGTTGGCCCAGCCAGTGCACTGCCTACTTCAATGTGTTCGATGAGGTCTGGTTGTGCACCCATGGCCGCCATCTGGAGAAGGCTCTTGGTGTGACACCGAAGGGCGTGGGGATCCTGGTCACGGATGATCTGGGAGGGCTGGTGTTGCTGCGCAACGCCCGGCGCAATGGCAAGTGCAATGCTTACGATCTAAGCGGCCTGCTGTGGCGGGAAGAGCTGGAGGTGTTGTGTGAGCGACACGGGATCGAGGTGAAGAAGCGGGAGACCAAGTCGGATATCCGGCACAAGGTCTCCAGCACCGTGCCTATCGAGGCAATCAGGGATTACGTGCTGTCACGGTTGAAGGTACGCAAGGGCGGTTAGATCAGGTCGTCCAGTTCCTGGTACTCAACGACTCTTGCCAATCACCCCCACCATGTAGTCATTCAGATCGCGAAAATCCTGAACCTTCCACTCGAACGGCGGCACTTTCACCTCGTTCTCGCGCAGTGTCTTCGGGATCAGGTTGCCGTTGGGGCGAAGGATCACCGAGGACACGATGACGCCGGGGTAGTCGTGCAGGCGCTTTTTGAACGCGGTGGTCGTCGGAATAACCTGATCGCGATTATCCAGGCTGCTGACAAAATCTACTGCCTTCGCCTACAAATCCTCCTCGAAATCCGACTTTCATGTAGGTAATTTCCCAAGCATACTTTTCCGCCTTTTCAGCTGTTGCGCTCCTGGAAATGGGCACCTAGTCTTCGCCGGTCGCCGTGGTTTGGCGATTGGGTTTGGTAGCCCAGAGTTTCCCAGCGGGCAATAGCGCCATGTAATTCTTCGATGAATCATGGTGGCTGTGCACGGGGTGCATTCGTGCGCGCCGGGCTCCTGGGACCGGTCTACCAACCCGTGTACAGCCGCCACCCATTCGTTTGGTAGCGATAAGTAGTGGCCCCTATCAACCCAGGAGTTCCACCATGAAAAAGCTCGTACCAGACCCACCCGATTCGACCTCCCGCCGTACCGCCAACATCCACTTCGGCTCCTGCGCCGGCGCCCATCCTCATATGTTCGCCGTCTGCCCGGATGCCGATATCGAAGATGCCCTGGCCCACCTCGCAGCCGCACTCACCTCAGCCTTCGAAACCAACGCCCAGCTGTGCGACATGCTTTCCCGCCCGCTGGCGGACAAGGCCTGGGCGACCTGGCAATCGTTGGAAATCTGCCAGGCATTGACCGAGGCGCTGCGCAAAGGAGTGGCCCGCCAGCAGACTGAAAGCTGATCCGTCGATTTGTCGAGAGGCCAGGGCAAGGCCTCTCGACAACACTGCGCCCTAGGTCGCCACCCGCGAAGTCGACCCGATCACCGCCTCCAGCACCCTGAAATCAATCCATTCCCGTACATCGAAATGCCGCGGGATGAACTGCCATCGATACAGAAAATCAGTGAAATCCTGCAACGCGCCGATCGAGCGACTGTCCAGCGTCGTGCGCAGCCGTCGGTGGGCATCCTCGCCGTAGGCCGCCGCTACCCAGTACTCGCTGGTATTCAACTCTCGCGCCAGGTAGCGCCGGGTCTCGTCCGGATTGGCCCAGGCCCATTGCTCGGTGCGCAGCAGCACGTCGACGATGCGCTTGCAGGCGCCGAAGTGGTGGTCGAGCAGGTTGGTATCCACGGTCAGGGTCCGTGGCGTGCCGTTGTTGGCGCGCACCAGCGGGTCGGGGTGCGAGCCGGTGTCGATGACCACGTGCAACCCCAGTTCATAGGCCAGTTGCAGGGCCGTGGCGCCCTTGAGGAAGATCGCGTCGATATCGCCGCGCAACAGGCCGATCAGTTCGTTGTTGCGCCGGCTGATGCGGGTGCCGCCCAGGTACACCCCGGAGCCGTGCACCTGGGTGATCTGTTCGTCGCTGTGGGTACCGCCGTAGGGGTAGTCCACCAGTTCGACATCGGCCACGGCCAGGCCTTCCAGGCGCAGGGCGTTTTCCAGGCCGCGCAGGGCCTGAGCACGGGTGAAGTCGATCTGCACGTTGGCCCATTTCGGCAGGCCGAAGCGGCGGTTCTTCAGGTCGCGGACGGTTTTCACGCCGCTTTCGGCAGTGGTCAGGATCAACTGCACTTCGTCCGCCCAGCTCAGGCCCAGCACCCGGGTCTGCACGCCGGCGGAGTAGGCCCAGATCGCCGGGATATTGCCGCCATGGCGGACCGAGTTGGGCAGGTGGTGGTCGTAGTGGGCCTCGCGGACCTCACGTTCGCTGGACTCGCGCAGCGACTGGATCGAGGTGCCCAGCGGCGCGAAGGCTTCGGCCAGGCGCCCGCTCTGCACGGCGATGCCGAGGCCGGTGGGCACCGGGCTGTGGGTGTACCAGAGGGTGTCGAGGGGTGTGCTCATGGGGTGATCGGGTCCTTGATGGATGGCCAGGGAACGGTCCGTGTCAGGCGCTGGCCTGCAACGCCGGGGCAGGGCGCTCGCGCAGCAGCGGCAAGACTTCCTGGCCGATGCGCAGGGCTTCTTCCAGGTGCGGGTTGCCGGCGAGGATGAAGGTGGAGAAACCGGCGTCGCGGTATTCGGCCAGGCGCTCGGCGATGTTCTGGTGGCTGCCCACCAGGCCCACGGTGGGACCGGGCTTGGCCTTGGCGAAGCCGGCCCAGAGGTTGGGGCCGAGGATCAGTTCGTCGAAGCCCTGGATGTTCTGGTGGTAGGCGGTCTGCCGTGCAGCACCGACCGAGTCGCTGGCGCGGGTGAAGGCGCTGGAGATCGCGCTGGGCTTGCCTTCCAGGCGCTCGAACTGGCGGCGCAGGTCGGCCCAGGCGGCTTCCTCGGTCTCGCGGGCGAAGAGATCGACCCGCAGGCCGAAGCGCACGCTGCGGCCCTGCTTGTCGGCCAGCTCGCGCACCCGTTCGATATGCGGCTTGAGCTTGTCCACCGGCTCGGCCCAGTTCAGGTAGACGTCGGCATGGCGTGCGGCGACGTCCAGCGCGGGGTCGGAGAAACCGGAGAAGTACACCCCCGGCTTGCGCTCGTTGCCCAGCCCTGGAGGCAGGGCGCCGTTCTCAAGGCGGTAGATGTCGCCTTCGTAGCTGAAGCGCTCGTTGTTCCACAGGCCGTCGATGATGTCGAGGAACTCGCCGGTGCGCTGGTAGCGCTGGTCGTGGTCGAGGAAGTCGCCCTGGGCGCGCTGGCTGGCGGGATTGCCGCCGGTGATGATGTTCCAGTCCAGGCGGCCGTGGCTCAGGTGCTGGAGGATCGCCGCCTGCTGCGCCGCGTAGGCGGGCAGGGTCCAGGTGGCCTGGAAGGCGATCAGGAAGCGCAGGCGCCGGGTTTCCCGGGCCAGGGCGGCGGCGACTATCCACGGCTCGGGGCCGGTGGGCAGCAGGGCACCTTCGAAGCCGGCCAGCTCGGCGGCCTTGGCCACCTGGGCGATGTAGTCGATGTAGGTGAAGCCGTCCGGGTTGCCGTCGGCCTGCAGGCCCGGGGCGATATGGCCGTGGCGGGCGGCGAAGCTGCCGCGGTTGTGCTTGTCGGTGGTGAGCTGCGGGCCGTCGGTGCCCAGGGGCAGGCGCCAGAAGAATTCGGTGCTCATGGTGGGTCCTCGTTGAAGTTGGAGGGGGTGGTGCAACCGGCATGCCATGGTGTGCTTGGGGGGCTCATCGCTGCATGGGTATCTACACATCTTTGGTGGGGTACAACGCGGTCGGTGTAGGAGCGGATTCATCCGCGATCGGCGGCGAAGCCGTCGTAAATCCTGAGTCCCGGGTTTGCCTGATGCACCGAAGAGGCAGGTTTTATGGCCGCTTCGCGCCCAATCGCGGATAAATCCGCTCCCACAGAATCGCGCGCTCCGCCGAATCTGCACCTGGAAAAAGTTGTGTGGATACCCATGCTCATCGCTGGCAAGCCGGCCCGGAATACGGGCTCGGCGCGGTCCCTGTGGGAGCTGGCTTGCCAGCGATAGGGCCAGTGAAGTCACCGGCGACTGCTGCCAGGGCAGCACCCCGCAAGCAGCCACTGTGGCGGACGCAACAGATGCCCTTCAGTCATGCACGGCAAGCAAGTCCTCCTGCCGTTCATGGCTGCGGTACAGCGCCGCGTAGGCGCCACCGGCCGCCAGCAGGCGGGCGTGGTCGCCTTGTTCCTGCACCTGTCCGTGACGAATCACCACGATGCGGTCGGCATCGCGGATGGTCGCCAGCCGATGGGCGATGATGATCGCCGTGCGTCCTTCGCACAGGCGCCGCAGCGCCCGCTGGATACGCCGCTCGGTATGCACGTCCACCGCCGAGGTGGCTTCGTCCAGCACCAGCACGGCGGGGTTGGCCAGGTACGCCCGCACCAGGCACACCAGCTGGCGCTGGCCATGGCTGAGATGGCTGCCCAGGGTCCCCACCTGGGTCGCGTACTGATGCGGCAGGCGTTCCAGCACCTCGTCCGCGCCCAGCTCCCGCGCCGCGGCGATCAGGCTGGCATCGTCCGCCCCCGGCGCGGCGAGGCGCAGGTTGTCGAGGATGCTGCCGGCGAACAGCACGTTGTCCTGCAGCACCACGCCGACATGCCGGCGCAACTGCTGCTGGCTGAGCTGGCGGATGTCCACGCCATCCAGCTTCACCGCGCCGTCGTCCACCTCGTAGAAACGGGTCAGCAACTGCACCAGGGTGCTCTTGCCGTGCCCGGACGGCCCGACGATGGCCAGCACCTCGCCGGCGCGGATGCGCAGGTCGAGGCCATCGATCACCGGGCGTGCGGCATCGCGCTGATAGGCGAAGCGCACCCGCTCGAAGTGCACCTCGCCCTGCACCCGTGGCAGTGGCAGCGGGCGGGGCGGGTCGAGGATCTCCGGCGCGGTATCCAGCAGCAGGAAAATCCGCTGCGCCGAGGCCGAGCCGGTGGCGTAGCGCTCGAACAGGTCGGTCAGTTCCTGCAACGGCCCGAGGAACAGCATCACGTAGAACAGGCTTTCGCCGATCTGCCCCACGGTCACCGTGCCCTTGGCTAGCGAGTAGCTGCCCACCAGCACCAGCACGGCCATGCCGGCGGCGGCGAGCAGGGCGGTGAACGGGGCGAACCAGCCGGAGCGCAGGCTGCCGGTGATCAGGGCGTCGTTGAACTCGTCCAGCAGTTGCCGGTAGCGCCGCTGGTTGTCGCCCTGGCGGCCGCTCTGCTGCAACAGGCGCACGCCGCTGACGCTTTCCACCAGGTGCGCGGTGAAGCGGCTGCGCTGTTCGGCGACCTTGGCCCAGTTGCGCTGGGCCACGCGCTTGAACGCCCAGGTGGCGACAAACAGCAGCGGCACGCTGCCGATCAGCGCGGCGAAGAACAGCGGCTCGATCAGCCACAGCATCAGCGCCGCCAGGCTGCAACGCAGCAGGGCGCCGAGCAGTTCCGGCGGGCCCTGGATCAGCAGCGGTTCGAGGGCGTCGACGTCACGGTCGGCGCGGGACAGGATGCGCCCGGCGCGGGTGCGGTCGAAGTAGCCGATGCTCAGCGCCTGGACATGGGCGAACACCCGCACCCGCAACTGGTTCAGCACCGCGATGGAGGCGCTGCCGGCAAGGTACTGCGACACCCCGGCCAGCAGGAAGCGCCCGAGCCAGCTGGCGGCCAGCCCGGCGCCCAGCCACAGTACCAGCGGCAGGTCCAGCAGCCAGGCGTTGCCGTCGTGGACCAGGCCGCGGTCGAGCAATTCGCGGACGAACCACGGGCGCAGGAATACGGTGAACACCAGCACCAGCTCCAGGCCGACGACCCAGGCGACCTGGCGGCGCACGGGCCTGAGCAGCGGCAGCAGGCGGCGCAGCATGCTGCGGTCGAGGGCCTTTTTCGCCAGGCGTTCCTCGATCTCGATATCGCTCATGGCGGTATTGCCGGCGTTCTTACTCATGCTCGATCCCCAGCAGGTCACGGTAGGCCGGGTTGCGCCGGCACAGTTGTTCATGTGGCCCGCTGTCGACGATGCGTCCCTGGTCCAGCAGCAGCACGCGGTCGGCGCGCTGCACGGTGGAGGCCTTGCTGGCGATCAGCAGCAGGGTCGGGCCACCGGGGCGGCGCAGGTTGTCCAGCACATGGCGCTCGCTGATGGCATCGAGGGCGCTGGTAGCGTCGTCCAGGCACAACAGGTCCGGGGCGGCGAGCAGGGCGCGGGCCAGGCACAGGCGCTGGCGCTGGCCGCCGGAGAGGGTGATGCCGCGATCGCCCAGCGGACTGTCGAGGCCGTGGGGCAGGCGTTCGAGGATGTCGTCGGCGCTGGCCCGGTGCAGGGCGTCGAGCAGTTCGGCGTCGCTGGCCTGGGGCGCGGCAAGGCGCAGGTTGGCGGCGAGGGTGTCGGCGAACAGGAAGCTTTCCTGGGGCAGCACGTGCACGCGGCGGCGCAGCTCGGCGAGGTTGACGCCGCGCACGTCCTGCCAGCCGCCCTCGGCATTGCCCACCAGCACCTGGCCGCTGTCGGCGTCGGTCAGGCGCGGCAGCAGGCTGGCCAGCAGGCTCTTGCCGGTGCCGGTGGCACCGACCAGGGCCACCACTTCACCGGGGGCCAGGCTCAGCGAGCATTGGCGCAGGATGTCGCGTTCGCTGCCCGGCGCGGTGACGCTGACGCTGTCCAGCCTCAAGCCCAGCGGGCCCCGGGGCAGTTGCCGCGGGCCACTCTCGATCTGCGACGGCGCATCCAGCAGTTGCCAGATCCGTCCGGCCGAGGCGCGGGCATCGGCGAAGGTCTGCATGACCCGGCCAATGCCTTCGATACGGAACACCAGGGTGGTGGCGATCAGCAGCGAGGTCACCAGTTCGCCGATGCCGATGCGCCCGGCGGCGACCAGTTGCGCGCCGATCACCAGGATCCACACATGCCCCAGGGCCACCACCGCCTGCGGCAGCGGGATCCGCGAGCTGGCCCATTTCAGGGCCTGGCGCGCGAGCCCGGCGAACTCGCCGACCTGGGCGGCGAAACCCTCGATGCGCGGTTGCTGCAAGCCGAACGACTTGATCACCCGCACCGCGCCGATGCCCTCGGCCAGGTCCTGGTTGACCTGGTCGTAGGCGGCGCCCACCGCCCTGTCCAGTTCCACCAGGCGCTCGGTCTGCAGTACGAAGATGTACAGGCCCAGCAGGGTCAGCAGCAGCGGGCCGAGGGCCAGCAGCGGGTGATACCAGCCGAGCAGGCCGACGGTGGCCAGCACCACCAGCGGGGTTTCCACCAGTTGGCGCCAGAAACTCACCAGGGCATCGCGGACCTTGTCGGCATCGCGGGTGGTGCGGGTGACGATCTCGCCCATGCCGTGCTGCCAGTGGTAGGCCAGGTGCAGGCGCAGCACCTGTTCGAGGATGCGCTCGCGCAGGCGCGTGAGCAGTTCCTGGCCGAGGATCAGCGAACCCAGCCCGGCGGCGTATTGCAGCACGGCGCGCCCGAGGGCGACGGCGAGAATGGCCCAGAACCAGTGCCAGGCCAGCTGGTCGTCGAGGCCGCCGTCGTCGAGGCGGCGCACCGCGACCCCGGCGGTGACGTCGTTGAGGGCATGGCCGATCAGCCATTGCTGCCAGACCAGGCCCAGGTTGATAAGCACGAACAGCCCGGCGACCAAGGCGAAACGCCAGGGCATCTCGCGGTAGATCGCCAGGCTGCGCAGCAGCGGATGTCGATGGTTCATGAAGGACTCGAAACGGGAGTGGAAAACGCGCGGGTGGTCCCGCGCGATGGCGTCAGCGGCTGGCACCGGCCTTCTGCTTGGCGGTGAGGATCGCGGTGTACTCGCCCGGATCGACGCCGTTGAGGTAGTAGTTGCCGACATGGTGCAGGCGCCAGCGGATCGGGTCGTGGGTGGTGTGCACCCGGGCGTTGCGCCAGAAGCGGTCGAGGTTCCATTTGCTCAGCGAAGAACTGGCGCCGAGCAGGGAGAAGATCTCGCTGGAAATCTTCAGCGAGGCGCCGTCGGAGTGGGCGCGGGCGGTGGCCACCGAAAGGATCAGTTCGTCCTGCAGGGCCTTGTTCTCCGGGTCGCGCTCATGGACGTCGAAGGTCCGCGCGGCATCGCGCAGCAGCGATTCGGCGGCGCGCAGGGCCACGGCGTATTCGCCGATCTGGCGGATGATGTGCGGTTCGTCGCTGGCCCGTTCCACCTCGCTCTCGACCCACGGCCGCGCGTGCTGGTTGAGGTAGTCGATGCCGGCCTGCAGGGCCCCGGCGGCGATGCCGGTGTCGATGGCAGCGTGGAGGATCTGCGGGAAGGTCAGCCCGGTGCGTTTCATCGGGCCCTGGCGACGCAGGACGTAGCGCTCGTCCAGTTCGATATTGTCGAAACGCACGGTGCCGCTCACCGAGTTGTGCTGGCCGAAGGCGTCCCAGTCGTCCACCAGGGTCAGGCCCGGGGTGTCACGCTGCAGCAGCACGCCGGCACCACCGTCGTCGCTGGCGGCGGTGAGGGAGATCCACTCGGCCAGGTACGAGCCGGTGGAGTAGAACTTGCTGCCGTTGAGCACCAGCACGCCGTCCTCGCGGCGCTCGACCCGAGTCTTGAGGGCGAATTTGTTCTTCCCGCCCACTTCGGCCAGGGCATTGCCCAGGCGCTTGCCGGTCAGCACGTCGCCGACCAGGCGCTGGCGCACCTCGTCCGGGTAGCCATTGAGCACCCCGCGCAGCATCACGTTGTGGATCTGCAGCAACTGGCCGACGCCGCCATCGGCACGGGAGATGATCCGCACCGTCTCGACGATGGTTTCCACCGAGGCGCCGAGGCCGCCGTCGGCGCGGGGCACGCCGATGGCGGTGAGGCCGCTGCTGGACAGCAGCTCGGCCTGGCGACGGGGCAGGGTGTGGTTGTTCCGGGGATCGGCGGCGAGGGCGGCGATCTCGCCGGCCACTTCATGGGTGACGGTAATGGCCTGGGCTTCGCTTTCCAGGTGGCGGGGCAGGGTAGTCACGATAACGCTTCCTTGAATGAACAGGTGCGCGGCTCGGAGCAGGTTCTGTGCCAGTGGCCTGGAGGCCTTTGAATACGCGGCTTTCAGCGATTTGGCAGGGGGCGGCTGCTGCTCCAGCAGCAGTCCGCGGCCGGTTGTTGCTCAGGCAGCAGCAATGGCGCTGGGTGGGTGTTGGCAGATCAGCAGCCGGCAACGGGCAGATCAAGGAAATATCAATGAAATCAGTGGGTTGACGAGTTGGCACGGGCGCTGCAATAGCCCTGGCAAAGGCCCTGTGGCCCATTCGATCCCCTGATGGAGCTCATTCAATGTCCCTAGCCGCTACCTCGCCGTTGCCTGTCGCAGCGCCCCTGGAGCAACTCTGGTTCACCCGCTGCCCGGTCCCTACCGCGTCCGGCATCGCCTACACCCTGGGCTGGCTCGGCGAGGAATTCGCCGCCGACGGCCTGCCGGTGCAGACCCTGCAGGAAGCCCGGCAGCTCGGCCACCACCACTACGACCACCAGTTGCCCGGGCTGTTTCGCGAGGGCGGCAACGTGCCGGCCCTGGCCGCCCGCGCCGCCGGTTCGCCAAGCCGCCTGATCGGCCTGACCTGGATCGAGGAATGGCAGACCATTCTGGTCCGTCCCGGCTCCGGCATCCGCAGCGCCGCAGACCTCAAGGGCAAGCGCCTGGCCTTGCCGGCCTGGGGCGCCAACCGTCCCGGCAGCATCGCCCGGGCCATGAGCCTGCACGGCTACAAGGGCGCGCTGGCCTCGGCCGGCCTGGGCTTCGATGACGTCACCCTGGTGGAGGTGGCGCTGCATGACCAGGAGCAGGCGCCGAACCCCAACGAAGGCCTGCAGCGCCTGTGGTCGGGCCTGGACTACCTGGTTCGCGGTGAAGTCGACGCGGTCTACGTCAAGGGCGCTTCCGCCGCCGACGCCGCCCGCCGCCTGGGCCTGGAAGTGGGGATCGACCTCGACCGACTGGAGCCGCGCTACCGCATCAACAACGGCACGCCACGGCCGATCACCGTGCACCAGGACCTGCTCGACGAGCACTTCGACCTGGTGGTGCGCTTCCTCGCCCAGACCCTGCGCGCCGCCGAATGGGCGCGGAACAACCGCGAAGGCGTGCTGCGCATCCTCCAGGACGAGACCCGCGCCGGTGCCCAGGGGGTCGACGAAGCCTACCGCGGCGACTTCCACACCACCCTGGCGCCGGACCTGTCCGAACAGCGCCTGGCCTTCCTCGATATCCAGAAGACCTTCCTCAACCTGCATGGCTTCCTCGAAGCCGATTTCGACCTCGCCGAGTGGGTCGACCACCGCCCGCTGCAAGCCGCCCGCGAACTGCTGGCCCAACGCGCCCATGACAAGGACCTGTGAAATGACCGTACTGACCACCGAAGCGCTGATCGACGCTGAACTCAAGGATTTCGTCGAGGCTGTCACCCATGAAGCCGGCGAAGCTTTCCGCGTCTACCGCGAGACCAACACCATCACCGCCAACGGCACCGTCGGCTTCATCGAGCGGGTGCCGGGCCGCGACCTGCTGGTGTCGGTGAACTACCCGGGCCCGTGGAACCACCACAAGCCGCTGAAGGCCAGCGTCACCGACTTCGCCGGCAACCTGCTGCTGGGCCAGGGCAAGGGCGGCCTGAACCGCTACACCCGGCTGTTCCAGCAGCAGCCGCAGATCACCACCGTGTCCCATGTGCACAGCCCGTACCTCGGCGCCTGGGCCCAGACCCAGCGCACCCTGCCATTCCACTACGTGCCGGTGCAGCGCTTCCAGCTCGCCCGCGAGCTGCCGGTGTACATCGACCGCCGCCAGGACGAGGTGGACTTCATCCTCGACAGCCTGGCCGAGAATCCCTTCACCCCGGCGATCCTCGAAGCCAACGGCGGCGCCACCGTGTGGGGCACCCAGGGCCTGCGCCAGACCGCAGAGTTCATCCTCCTGCTGGAGGAGGGCGCGCAACTGCAGCTGCTGGCCGAATCCCTCGGTGGCTCGCGCCCCTACGGCCCGGGTGTGCTGACCCAGCAATGGACCATGAGCAAGCTGCTCGACCAGGCCCGCGAACTCGGCCTGGTGCCGGCCAACGACAGCCCCCGCGCATAAGGACATCCGACCATGGCAGTGAAGATCCTCTGGTACCTCACCAGTCCCGACGGCCCGTATCCCTGGGAAGAGCAGGGCCGCTGGCTGACCGACTTCAACCACCTCAAGCAACTGGCGGTCAGTGCCGATCGCCTGGGCTACTACGGCTCCCTGCTGGGCACCAGCCCCAACGAAAGCCTGACCGTGGCCGCCTCCTTGATCGATGCCACCGAGCGCCTGCGCTTCCTGGTGGCGCAGCACCCGGGCGAGGTCTCGCCGGCGGTGCTGGCCAAGTGGGCGCTGACCTTCGATGAATTCTCCAACGGCCGCCTGCTATTCAACGTGGTCAATGGCAGCGATGCCGGGCTGGCCACCCTGGGCGTGCACTATCCGCACGACGAGCGCTATCAGTTCAGCCTCGAATACTGGCGCGCGTTCCAGGCCATCTACGCCGGCAGCACCGATGGCTACGACGGCCAGTTCGTCAAGCTGGCCCCCCGTCCGGCCGGCGCCGCGCGCCATCCGCTGGGTGGCTGGCATCCGCCCAGGCGCCTGTCGGTACCCTTGTGGGGCGCCGGCACCTCCGATCCGGGCGTGGCCCATTCGGTGCAGTTGCTCGATGTCTACCTGAGCTTCGCCGATACCCCGCCCAGGCTCGGCGCCAAGTTCCGCAAGGTGGCCGCCGAGGCGGCGAAGATCGGTCGCGAGCTGACCTATGGCACGCGCCTGCAGATCATCGTCCGCGAAACCGAGGAAGAAGCCTGGGCCCACGCCCAGAAGCTGTTGGACAACACCTCGCTGGCCACCGCCCGCGCTGCCATCGAACGCCAGTTGCCAGCAGGGCAGACCCTGGACAGCTTCCACAGCGACGACCCGCGCATCCAGGCCAACGTCGAGGCGATCCGCGCCGGTCGCCTGCCCAAGGCCCGCGACCTGGAAATCTACCCGAACGTGTGGACCGGCCCGAGCCTGTTCGGCTTCAACCTGCTGGGGCCGGCCGCCGGCACCTACCTGGTGGGCAGCGCCGAACAGGTGGCCGAGCGCATTCGCGAGTACGAGGCCGAGGGCACCAGCGCCTTCATCCTCTCCGGCTTCCCGCTGATCGATGAAGCGCACCGGGTCGCCGACCTGCTGTTCCCCTTGCTCGACCTGGACCACGGCTTCGAGGTTCCGCGCCTCAAGGCCCGCACGACGGCCCAACCGGCCTAAGGAAAGACCCATGCCCAACGAATTTTCCCGCCGGGTGTTCCTCGGCAACAGCCTCGCCGTCGGTGGCGGCCTGATCCTCGGTTCCAGCCTGCTCAGCGGCTGCGGTGGCGGTGATCCCGCCGCCGTGGTGTCCTCCGTCGCCCCCGGTACCCCGGTGCGCGGCGGGCGCCTGCGGGTCGGCATCATCGATGGCGACCAGGCCGGCAACCTCGACGCGCACAAGCCGTCCGGCGGCGGGATCATTCGCGGCTGGGCGCTGTACAGCAAGTTCTGGGAATGGAACGACGACGTCAGCACGCGCCTGGGCCTGGCCGAGTTCGCCGAGCCGAACGCCGACGCCAGCGCCTGGACCATCCGCATCCGTCCGGGCCTGGAGTTCCACCACGGCAAGACCATCAGCGCGGACGACATGCTGTTCTCGATCCTGCGCCTGACCGATCCGAAGCTGGCTTCGCCCTATGCCGGGCTGGTCGGCGCCATCGACCGCCAGGCCCTGCGCAAGCTGGACGACCGGACCATCGAGATCCGCTTCAAGGAAGGCCGCAGTTTCTTCCCGCTGGACGAGACCCTGATCGCCTTCGGCGGCATCGTGCCCACCGACTACGATCCGAACAATCCGGTGGGTGCCGGGCCGTACCGGCTCAAGCGATTCGTGCCGGGACAGCGGGCGCTGTTCACCCGTTTCGAGAACTACTTCAAGCCCAACCAGCCCTATGCCGACGAGCTGGAAATCATCGAATTCAAGGACCAGGTATCGCGGGTCGCCGCCCTGCGTGCCGGGCAGATCGACATCGCCAGCGCGGTGCAGGCCGAGCACAGCGCGCTGATCAAGGCCGATCCGCGCCTGCAACTAGTGGCCTCGCCGACCACCTCGTTCAGCGGCTTCAACCTCAATACCGCCAAGGCACCGTTCCAGGATGAGCGGGTGCGCCAGGCCTTCCGCCTGCTGGCCGACCGCCAGGAACTGGTGGGGCGTGGCCTCAACGGTTTCGGTCGCATTGCCAACGACCTCTACTCACCGCAGGACCCGACCTACAACCATGCCATCGCGCAGCGCCCCTACGACCTCGACCAGGCCCGCTCGCTGCTGCGCCAGGCCGGCGCCAGCGACCTGCGCCTGGAGCTGACCACCACCGCCAACGAGGTCAACGCCGCGCTGGTGTTCGCCCAGCAGGCGAAGAAGGCCGGGGTGGAGATCAAGGTCACGCCGGTGGACAGTTCGGTGTTCAACGGCCCGCAGAAGGAACAGTGGCTGATGTCGCCATGCTCGACCCCGGCCCGCGGCTTCCTCGCCACCGGCCTGCACAACGACGCGCCGCTGGCCATCTACAACCGCAGCAACTTCCGTGACGAGCGCTTCTCGCAGCTGTTCACCCAGGCCCTCGGCCAGCCCGACCTGGCCCAGCGTCGGGCGCTGGTACACGAGGCGCAGACCATCCAGCACCAGCGCGGCGGCCTGCTGATCTGGGGCTTCACCGACGTGCTCGACGCCGCCTCGAACAAGGTCGGCGGCCTGCACGGCGAACAGACCACCTTCGCCTCCTGGCGCTTCGACAGCCTGTGGTTGAACCATGCCTGAACCTATCGCAACGCCCCGTCTGCCTGCCTGGCTGCCGTGGTTCCTCGGCCGCCTCGGCTATGGCCTGCTCACGGCCTGGGTCATCAGCCTGGTGGTATTCGTCGCCACCCAGGCGCTGCCCTCGGATCCGGCGCGGGTGATCCTCGGTCCCGAGGCGCCGCTGGAGAGCATCCTCACCCTGCGCCAGCAGCTTGGCCTGGACCGGCCGATCCTGATCCAGTACCTGGCCTGGCTGGCGCAGATCCTGCGTGGCGACCTGGGCATCTCGCTGGACTCTGCGCAGCCGGTGGCCGAGCTGCTGTTCATCCGCTTCGGCAATACCCTGGCGTTGCTGCTCGGGGTCCTGTTGCTGGTGGTGCCGCTGGCCCTGGTGATCGGCGTCGGCCTGGCCCTGCGCCGTGACTCGCGCCTGGACCGCTGGGGCCTGGCGACCCTGATCGTGCTCAAGGCCACCCCGGGCTACCTGGTCGCCATCGGCCTGGTCCTGCTGTTTTCCATGCCGCATTTCGACCTGCTGCCGGCGGTGTCGCTGATCGATCCGGACCGTCCGCTGTGGCGCCAGCTCGACTACCTGGCGCTGCCGGTCCTGGCCCTGAGCCTGTCGGCCCTGCCGTACCTGGCGCGGCTGGTGCGGGCGTCGATGATCGAGACCCTGGATTCGGACTATGTCGGTGCCGCGCGCCTGCGCGGGCTGTCGGAGCGGCGCCTGGTGTGGTGCCACACCTTGCCCAACGCGCTGGTCCCGGCGATCCAGGGCGTGGCCCTGACCCTGCGGGTGCTGATCGGTGGCGCGCTGCTGGCGGAGGTGGTGTTCAGTTATCCCGGCATCGGCACCTTGCTCAACAGCGCGATCCAGATGCGCGACCTGCCGCTGATCCAGGGCACGGTGCTGGTCATCACCCTGGGCGTGGTGGCGATCAACCTGCTGGCCGACCTGCTGACCGTGCTGCTTACCCCGAAACTGCGTACCGCACGCCGCGCCGGACTGATCCAGCGCAGCCGTCGCGGCATCCAGAGCTGGTGGCGGCGTCCCGCGGCCAAGGCCCCCTGAGAAGGAGTGATTCATGTTCACTGCACGATTCTGGAATGAACCCTCGATTCGCCGGGGGGCCCTGGTGACCCTGGCGGTGGTCCTGCTGGCCCTGCTCGGGCCGTGGCTGGCGCCCCATGCGCCGACCGACATGCTCGGCGGGGTGTATGGCGCTGCGACGTCCACAGCGCCGCTGGGGCATGACTTCCTTGGCCACGACGTGTTTTCGCGGCTGCTGGCGGGCGGGCTGTCGATCCTGTGGATGTCGGTGGCCGCTGCCGGCCTGGCGCTGCTGGTGGGCAGCGTGCTGGGCATGCTCGCCGGGCTGTCGCGGCAGCGCCTGGACCAGGCGATCACCTGGCTGGCGGATGTCTGGCTGGCGTTTCCCGACCTGATCCTGGTGCTGCTGATCGTGTCCATGCTTGGCCGCCAGCCATGGCTGATCGTGCTCACCGTGGCCATCGCCTTCACCCCGGGGGTGATCCGCCTGGCCCGGGGCAGCGCGGTGTCGGTGGCCAGCCAGGAGTTCGTCGAGGCAGCGCAGATGATGGGCTTTTCCCGCACGCGCATCCTGCTGCGGGAAATCCTGCCCAATGTGCTGACGCCGCTGCTGGTGCATTTCGGCAACATGCTCACCTGGGGCATCGGCATGCTCTCCGGCCTGAGCTTCCTCGGCTACGGCGTGGCGCCACCGGCAGCGGACTGGGGCCTGATGATCAATGAAAACCAGGCCGGCCTGCTGATCCAGCCCTGGGCCGTGCTGGCTCCGGCGCTGCTGATCGCGGTGTTCGCCTATGGCACCAACCTGCTGGCCGAGGGCATCGCCCGGTACAGCGCGGGAGCACGCACATGAATGCATTCGTCGTTTCCACGCCGGCAGTGGCCGGGGTGGCCTTGCAGGTCGAGCGACTGCGGGTCGAGCTGGACAGTGGTGCCGATGTCATCGAGCACATCGACTTCAGCCTGGCGCCGGGGGAAATCCTCGGCCTGGTGGGTGAGTCCGGTTCGGGCAAGACCACCCTGGCCACCGCCTTGCTCGCCCATGCGCGTCGCGGTGCGCGGATCAGCGGCGGGCAGGTGCGGGTGGCGGGCAGCGACCTGCTGGCCCTGGACGGCGAGGCCCTGCGGCGTGCCCGCGGCGGTCTGATCGGCTATGTCGCCCAGGATCCGGCGCTGGCGCTGAACCCAGCGATCCGCATTGGCAAGTTGTTGCTGGAAACCTTGCAGGCCCATGAGCCGGGGCTGGATCGCCAGGCGCGGGAGTTGCGCCTGCAGCAGACCCTGGTGGATGTCGGACTGCCCGGGGACCACGAGTTCCTGCGGCGTTTCGCCCACCAGCTGTCCGGCGGACAGCAGCAGCGGGTGATGCTGGCCCTGGCCTTTGTCCTGCGGCCGAAGCTGATCGTCCTCGACGAGCCGACCACCGCCTTGGATGTCGGCACCCGCGCGCACATCCTGCAAACCGTGCGCCGGCTGTGCAAGGAGCAGGGCGTGGCGGCGGTGTACGTGTCCCATGACCTGGGGGTGATCAAGGACCTGGTGGACCGGGTGATGGTCATGTATGCCGGGCGCATCGTCGAAGTGGCCAGCCGCGAGCGGCTGTTCCAGCGGCCGGGGCATCCCTACACCCTGGGCCTGCTGGCGGCGATTCCGGAGGTGGGCCGCCAGCGTGTGTTGCGCGCCATTGCCGGGCATGCGCCGGCACCGGGACAGCGGCCCGCCGGCTGCGCCTTCGCCCCGCGTTGCTCGCGCCGCAGTGCGGCGTGCGCCGTGGACGAACCGCAGTTGCAGGTACTGGACGGCACGCAGGAGGTGGCCTGCCGGCATCCGCAACTGAGCGCGTTGCCCGCGGAAGAAGCGCTGCCAGTGCGCGTACTGCCGGCGTCGCGGGAGCCGCTGCTGGAACTGCGCGAGCTGAACCTGAGCTACGACCGGCAGGTGCTCTTCGACCTGTCGCTTGAGGTGCATCGCGGCGAGTGCCTGGCGGTGGTGGGCGAGTCCGGCTCGGGCAAGACCAGCCTGGCGCGCACCCTGGCCGGGCTGGGCGATGGCGGGATCGGCCAGTTGCGTTTCGACGGCCAGCCGCTGAGCCTGCTGGCGCGCAAGCGTGACGCCGCGACCCGGCACCGGATCCAGTACATCTTCCAGAACCCTTACCGCGCGTTGAATCCTCGACAGTCGGTGTTCCAGTGCCTGCAGGCGCCGCTGGAGCACTTCTTCGGGCTCAAGGGGGCCGAATGCCGAGCGAGGATCGACGCGGCGCTGACGCGGGTGGCGTTACCGGTGGAGACGGCGGGCAAGTATCCGCACCAGCTGTCCGGCGGCGAGCGCCAGCGGGTGGCGATCGCCCGGGCGCTGGTGTGCGAGCCCGAGGTGCTGATCTGCGACGAAGTGACCTCGGCGCTGGATGTATCGGTGCAGGCGGCGATCCTGGGCCTGCTGCGGGAATTGCAGGAGGAGGGCATGACGCTGGTGTTCGTGACCCATGACCTGGGGGTGGTGCGGGCGATTGCCGATAGGGTGCTGGTGGTCAAGGAAGGCAGGATCGTCGAGGAGGGCGGTAGTGCCGAGGTGCTGGACCGGCCGCGTAGCGACTATGTGAAAGGGCTGGTGGCGCAGGCGAAGTTCCAGCGTTGAGCCTGGGTGGCCTGCACATCGTGATGCGTACCCTGTGGGATTCTGCTCAGCCTTTCTGGCTGCGTTGTCGAGCAGAGAACAGGTCCACGAGCGACGCGGACCTTGTGGGAGCGGGTTTACCCGCGATGGCGTCAGTGAATTCACTATCGCAATCGCGGGTGAACCCGCTCCCACGGAGTCCGTGTTGTTAGCTCCGGACGACACATATCAGTGCAAGCAAAGCCAGAATCGCCCTACAAGCCCCACTCTGGCCCGTAATGTGCTTTTACACATTCCAACGATTACTGATCGATCGATCAGGTCCGCGACAGGCCCGCTGCACCAAGGCCCCGCGGACATTTCCCTACCGCCGCGCCAGACCGGGATTACCCCGATAAACGCGGCGTTTGACCGGAAGCGCTGGAATGTCCCTACCCGAACAGCTCCCACCCGTGCACGACGCACCGGGCTGGAGCGCCGAGCTGATGCTGCGCTTCGTGCAGCGCGATGGAAGGACCTGTATTGGTGCGCGGCGTCATTTCGGACCTCTTTTGGTGCAGCGGCCCTTCTACCCGGAAGGCGCGCCTTGCCATGTCTATGTGCTGCACCCCCCGGGCGGCGTGGTCGGCGGTGACCGGCTGACCCTCGACGTGCACCTGGAACCTGGCAGCCACGCGCTGCTGACCATGCCCGGCGCCACCAAGTTCTACCGCAGTGCCGGCCCCGTTTCGGTGCTCAAGCAGCATTTCCACCTGGCCGAAGGCGCCACCCTGGAATGGCTGCCCCACGGCAACATCTGTTTCCCTGGTGCCCGTGCCCGCCTGGAAAACCGCTTCAGTCTGGCCCCCGGCGCGCGCCTGCTGGCCTGGGAGATCCTCTGCCTGGGCCGGCCGGTCATGAACGAGCGCTTCAGCCACGGTGCGCTGGACAGCCGCCTGCTGATCGACCTGCCGGACGATCCGGGCCTGCACGAACGCCTGCGCATCGACGGCGACAGCCTGCACAAGCTCGCCGGCTATCCCTTGCAAGCCACCTTCTGTGCCGCACCCGCCAGCCCCGAGCTGCTGGAACAGGCGCGCACCCTTATCGAGCATCTTGCCGTCCCCGCCGGCGCGACCCTGCTCGGCCAACTGCTGGTGGTGCGCCTGCTGGACCACGACAACCAACGCCTTCAATCCACCTTGCTGCGCCTGTGGCAGGCGCTGCGTCCGGCCATCGTCGGCCTGGCGCCATGCCCGCCACGGATCTGGGCCACCTGAGAGAGCGACCATGGAGCTGACCCCGAGAGAGAAAGACAAACTGCTGCTGTTCACCGCCGCGCTGCTTGCCGAGCGCCGCCTGGGCCGTGGCCTCAAGCTCAACTACCCGGAAGCGGTGGCGTTGATCAGCGCGACGGTGATGGAGGGTGCCCGCGATGGCCGCACCGTCGCCGAGCTGATGAACCTGGGCCGCGAGGTGCTGAGCCGCGAGCAGGTGATGGAAGGCGTGGCGGAGATGATCCACGACGTCCAGGTCGAAGCGACCTTTCCCGACGGGACCAAGCTGGTCACCGTCCACGATCCGATCGTCTGATTCGGGATAAGGAGAAGAGCAGGATGATTCCCGGAGAAATCCAGGTCGCCGCCAGCGGCGATATCGAACTCAATGCCGGTCGCGCGACCATCAGCGTCAGCGTGGCCAACCATGGCGACCGGCCCGTGCAGGTCGGCTCGCACTATCACTTCTTCGAAGTCAACGACACCCTGGTGTTCGAGCGCGAGGCCACCCGTGGCTATCGCCTGGACATCCCGGCTGGCACCGCAGTGCGCTTCGAACCGGGCCAGGCACGCAGCGTGACCCTGGTGCCCTACGTGGGCAAGCGCGAGGTCTACGGCTTCCAGGGCAAGGTCATGGGCAAGCTGGAGGCCGACGCATGAGCCGCATTTCCCGCAGGGCCTACGCCGACATGTTCGGCCCCACCGTCGGCGACCGCGTGCGCCTGGCCGACACCGAGCTGTGGGTCGAGGTGGAGAAGGACTTCACGATCTATGGCGAAGAGGTCAAGTTCGGTGGCGGCAAGGTGATCCGCGACGGCATGGGCCAGGGCCAGATGCTCGCCGCCGAGGCCATGGACCTGGTGCTGACCAACGCCCTGATCATCGACCACTGGGGCATCGTCAAGGCCGATATCGGCGTGAAGGACGGGCGTATCTTCGGCATCGGCAAGGCCGGCAACCCCGATGTGCAGCCCGGCGTGACCCTGGCGGTAGGCCCGGGCACCGAGGTGATCGCTGCCGAAGGCAAGATCGTCACCGCCGGTGGCATCGACTCGCATATCCATTTCATCTGCCCGCAACAGGTGGAAGAAGCGCTGACCTCGGGCATCACCACTTTCATTGGTGGCGGCACCGGGCCGGCTACCGGCACCAACGCCACCACCTGCACGTCCGGGCCCTGGTACCTGGCGCGCATGCTCCAGGCGGCGGACGAACTGCCGATCAACATCGGCCTGCTGGGCAAGGGCAACGCTTCCCGGCCCGAGGCCCTGCGCGAGCAGATCGCCGCCGGTGCAGTGGGGCTCAAGCTGCACGAGGACTGGGGCTCGACCCCGGCGGCCATCGACTGCTGCCTGGGAGTGGCCGAGGAAATGGACGTGCAGGTGGCGATCCACACCGACACCCTCAACGAATCCGGCTGCATCGAGGACACCCTGGCGGCCATCGGCGACCGCACCATCCACACCTTCCATACCGAAGGCGCGGGGGGCGGGCATGCGCCGGACATCATCCGCGCGGCCAGCTTCACCAACGTGCTGCCGTCGTCGACCAACCCGACCCTGCCGTACACGGTGAATACCGTGGACGAGCACCTCGACATGCTGATGGTCTGCCATCACCTGGATACCAGCATCGCCGAGGACGTGGCCTTCGCCGAGTCGCGCATCCGCCGCGAGACCATCGCCGCCGAGGACATCCTCCACGACCTCGGCGCCTTCTCCATGACCTCGTCAGACTCCCAGGCCATGGGCCGGGTCGGCGAGGTGGTGTTGCGTACCTGGCAGGTGGCGCACCAGATGAAGCTGCGTCGCGGGCCGCTGGCCGGGGATTCGTCGTACAGCGACAACACCCGGGTCAAGCGCTTCATCGCCAAGTACACCATCAACCCGGCGCTGACCCATGGCATCGCTCATGAAGTGGGTTCGCTGGAGGCCGGCAAGCTGGCCGACCTGGTGCTCTGGTCGCCGGCCTTCTTCGGGGTCAAGCCGGCCCTGGTGGTAAAGGGCGGGATGATCGCCACCGCGCCCATGGGCGATATCAACGGCTCGATCCCGACGCCGCAGCCGGTGCATTACCGACCGATGTTCGGCGCCCTGGGCGCTGCGCGGCATGCCACGCGGATGACCTTCCTGTCCCGCGAGGCCATGGACCGCGGCGTGCACCAGCAGCTTGGCCTGCGCAGCCTGATCGGCCTGGCCCATGGCTGCCGCACGGTGCGCAAGGGCGACATGGTGCATAACGGCCTGATGCCCAATATCGAGGTGGATTCGCAGACCTACCAGGTGCGCGCCGACGGCGAGCTGCTGGTGTGCGAACCGGCCACGGTGCTGCCGATGGCCCAGCGTTATTTTCTGTTTTGAGCAAGGAGAACCTGATGATTCTGTTGACCCGCAGGGTGAAAGAGGGCGTCGCCACCGCCAGCGCTACCCTGAGCCTGGACACCCGGATCAAGAGCCGGGTGCGCATCACCCTCGACGACGGTCGCGATGCCGGCCTGATGCTGGAGCGCGGCCAGTTGATCCGTGGCGGCGAGCTGCTGGCGGACGAGGCGGGCGGCGAGGTGATCCGGGTGATCGCCGCTGCCGAAGAGGTCTCCACCGTGCGTTCCGACGATCCGCTGGCCCTGGCTCGCTGTGCCTACCACCTGGGCAACCGCCATGTGCCGTTGCAGGTGGAGGCGGGGTTCCTGCGCTACCAGCATGACCATGTGCTGGATGACATGGTTCGTGGCTTCGGGCTTGAGGTCAGTGTCGAGCAGGCGCCGTTCGAGCCGGAGGCCGGCGCCTACCAGAGCGCGCCCCACAGCCACAAGCATTCCGACCACCTGTTCGTACGCCTGCCGGCCCAGGCAGCGTTGTGAATTCCATCAAGGAGAACCCCATGAAGAAACTGCTCGCCCTGACCCTGCTGCTGGTCGCCGTTCCGGCCCTGGCTCACCCGGGCCATGACACCAACCCGCTGCAGGACGGCCTGTTGCACCCGCTGACCGGCCTCGACCACCTGCTGATGCTGCTGGGCACCGGCATTCTCGCGGCGCTGACCCGCAGCCGCCTGGTGCTGCCGGCGCTGACCCTGTTCGCCATGTTCAGCGGCGCGGTGCTGGGCCACCTGTTCGGCGACGTGATCGGCATGGAACAGATGATCCTCGGCTCGCTGCTGGTGGCCGGTGTCGCCATGCTCCTGCCGCGCCGCCAATTGCTGCTGTCGCTGGTGATGCCGGTGTTCGCCCTGTTCCATGGCTGGGCCCATGGCGTGGAATCCAGCCCGGGTGCCTTCTGGGTGTTCAGCGCCGGCTTCGTCACCGTCAGCGGCCTGCTGCTGGTGGCCGGCTTCGGCGTCGGTTGCCTGCTGCGTCGCCACACTCGCCTGCAACAGGCCTTCGGCGGCGGCCTGCTGGCGGGTGCGGCGATGCTGATGGCCGGCTGATGAACAGCGACCTGAAGCTGCTGCGCCTGCTGCAACTGTCCAGCCCCGGTTTGCCGGTGGGTGGCTTCACCTACTCGCAGGGCCTGGAGTGGGCGGTGGAGGCGGGCTGGGTGCAGGGCGCCGAGGGCTTTCGGGCCTGGCAACTGCAGCAGGTCGACGACACCCTCGGCCATCTCGACTGGCCGCTGCTGGCGCGCCTGTACCACGCCTGCGAGCGCGACGATGCCGAGGCCTTCGCCCGCTGGAGCCGTTTCCTCCTGGCCAATCGCGAGACCGCCGAGCTGCGCACCGAGGAACGCCAGCGCGGCGCGGCCCTGGCCCGCCTGCTGGATGGCTGGCAACTGGGCCAGGCGCCGCAGTGGCGCTCCAGCCTGGAGCTGAGCCAGCTCGGCGGCATGGCCTGGCTGGCGGTGCACTGGGGCATCCCCTTGCGCGACCTGGCCCTGGGGCATGGCTTCAGCTGGCTGGAAGGCGCGGTGATGGCCGGGGTCAAGCTGGTGCCCTTCGGCCAGCAGGCGGCGCAAAGCCTGCTGCGCGACCTCAGCGAAGCCTTGCCGGCGGTGCTGGAGCGGGCCTTGTCCCTGCCCGATGACGAACTGGGCGGCGGCCTGCCGTTGCTGGCCATCGCCTCTTCGCGCCACGAAACCCAATACACCCGATTGTTCCGATCCTGAGGAATTCTCTATGCAAAGCTACAAGCAACCCCTGCGTGTCGGCGTCGGCGGCCCGGTCGGATCCGGCAAGACCGCGCTGCTCGAAGCGCTGTGCAAGGCGATGCGCGACCACTATGAAATCGCCGTGGTGACCAACGACATCTACACCAAGGAAGACCAGCGCATCCTCACCGAGGCAGGGGCCCTGGCGCCGGAGCGCATCGTCGGCGTGGAGACCGGCGGTTGCCCGCACACCGCGATCCGCGAGGACGCCTCGATGAACCTGGCGGCGGTGGAAGAGCTGGCGCGCAAGTTCGGCAACCTGGAAGTGATCTTCGTCGAGAGTGGTGGCGACAACCTCAGTGCCACCTTCAGCCCGGAGCTGGCAGATCTCACGGTGTACGTGATCGATGTCGCCGAGGGCGAGAAGATCCCGCGCAAGGGCGGGCCGGGGATCACCAAGTCGGACTTCCTGGTGATCAACAAGATCGACCTGGCGCCGTATGTCGGGGCTTCGCTGGAAGTGATGGAAAGCGATACCCGGCGCATGCGTCCGGAGCGGCCCTGGGCGTTCACCAACCTGAAGACCGGGCATGGTCTGCAGACGTTGATCGACTTCATCGTGGACCGGGGGATGTTGCGGGCGCTGGAGTGATACATCCCTGTGGGAGTCTCCCCAGCCTCTCTGGCTGCGCTTTCGCGCAGAGAACAGGTCGACGAGCGACGCGGACCTTGTGGGAGCGGGTTCACCCGCGATGGCGTAGGTGAATTCACTACTGCAATCGCGGGTAAACCCGCTCCCACAAGTCCCCAATGAATCAATAAGTTATGTGGTGTTCTATGAGAGCGGGTGAACCCGCTCCCACAGAATCCTCATTCCATCTGATAGAACACGGCCAGCCACACGGTTGGCTGGCCAGCCTCGGTCCACTCCACCCGATGTCGACACCCGGCCGGGATATCCAGGAAATCCCCCGGTCCCAGTACCCGCACCTGGGCCTCATGCTCCAGGCGCAACCCTGCCGAGCCACTGACCACCAACACGAATTCCCCCTCCGCCTGGTCATACCAGAACCCCTCCGGACTGCATTGCCCGGTAGAGACTATGCGCTCGATACGCAGCCCCGGGCGCTTGAACAGGTCATCGAAACGCTCTTCCAGCGCCGTCTCGGCGATGCCCTCGTACAGGTTGTGCAACATGGCTGATCCGTCCCTCGTAACCTTTGGCAATGTGTTCTAAGGTTGCCAGTTCCCGCGTGAGAAGGAACTCCCCATGAAGCATCCGCACCTGCTTTTTACCGCGCTGCTGCTCGGCGCAGGCCAGTCGGCCCTGGCCGCGCTGCCCTCGGCGCCGGCCTACATCGATGACAGCGGTTACCCCGAGGCGGCCAGGCAACGCATCCTGCCGCCGATGTTCGAACAGAAGATCAGCAGCACGCGCTACATCGCCAAGCCCGACAACCCGCTGGTGACGGCGGCCGAAGCCAGCGATTTCAAGCAGACCAGCACCTACGACGAAACCCGTGCCTGGCTGCGCAAGCTGGCCGCGGCGTCGGGCGGTAGGGTGGCCCTCAGCGAGTTGCCGGAAAAGAGCGCCGAAGGCCACCCGATGGTGCTCGCCGTGGTGTCCCTGTCCGGCGACAAATCCCCCGCCGGCCTGAAGAAGACCGGCAAGCCGACGATCTTCGTCGAGGCCGAGATCCACCCCGGCGAATCCAACGGCAAGGACGCCATGTTCATGCTCCTGCGCGATATGACCAGCGGCGACAAGCCCCTGGCCGCGCTGCTGGAGCGGGTCAATATCCTGTTCATTCCCACGGTCAACATCGATGGCGACGTGCGCCGCAGCGCCTACGGGCGGATCAACCAGAACGGCCCCGACATCACCGGCTGGCGGGTCAACGGCCTCAACTACAACCTCAACCGCGACTTCACCAAGCTCGACAGCGCGGAAATCCGCAATGTCGCCTGGGTCTTCAACACCTACGAGCTGAGCTTCTTCGCCGATACCCATTCCACCGACGGCGCCATGTACCCCTACGACAGCTCCTATTGCCACAACGGCAACGGCTGGTCGCCGGCCAGCAGCGCATGGATGGACGGGACCATGCGCGCCCCGGTGTACAAGGCCCTGCAGGACGAGGGCCATGTGGTCCACGAGTGCATCAGCTTCAACGACAACCAGGACCCGACTCAGGGCTATTACCCGTACCGCACCGACCTGGCGCGTTTCTCCAACCAGTACGGTGATATCCGCAACGTGCCCTCGATCCTTATCGAGCAGCATGCGCTGCACCCGTACCGGACCCAGGTGCTGGGCAACTACGTGATGCTCAAGGCGATATTCGAGGTGATCGGCCAGCAGGCCGGTTCGCTGCGTGCGGCCATCGAGCAGGATCGCAAGCGCCTGGCCGCGCAGAAGGAGGTGATCCTGACCTGGAAGCCCGGCCAGGCCGAGACCGTGCCCTTCACCGTGGGCGACTACCGCTACGAGACTTCGCCGATCACCGGCGCGAAGACCATCGTCTGGAGCAACCAGCCGAAGACCCTCGAAGTGCCGGTCACCGGCAACAGCGAGCCGGACCTGGTGGTCAAGCGGCCGAAGCAGTACATCGTCCCGGCGCAGTGGCGCGAGGTCATCGCCCGGCTCAAGGCCCATGGCATCGCCATGCGCACCCTGGACAAGCCCACCGCCGTGGCGGTGACCCTGTATCGCATGGACGAGGTGAAGGTGGCCGGCGGCTTCGAACCGGACCGCGCCGCCGTCAACCAGATCCCCGGCTATGAAGGGCACCTGCTGGTCAGCGGCACGGGCAAGCCGTTCCAGCGCCTGCAGACCTTCCCGGCAGGTTCCGTGCTGATCGACACCGACCAGCCCCTGGGCGTGCTGGCGGTGAACCTGCTGCACCCGGAAAGCCCGGATTCGTTCTGGTCCTGGGGCTTCTTCAACACCACCCTGATCGCCGCCGAGGAGCCGGAGGAGTACGTGATGGAGCCCATGGCGCGCAAGATGCTGGAGCAGGACGCGGCGCTGAAGGCCGAGTTCGAAAGGAAACTCAAGGACGACAAGGCGTTCGCGGACGATCCGAAGGCGCGGCTGAACTGGTTTTATCAGCGCACGCCGTTTTATGACGTGAATGCGTTTGTCTATCCGGTGGGAGTGGTCTTTTAAGCGCCTCATGCAGGTGCGCAACCAGGCGACGCCGGCGGTGGTGCTGATCAGGCCGTCGCCGACAAGCTGCGCGTCGCCCGGTTGAACACCCGCATCGAGGCCTTGCACGCCGGCGGATAACGCTCGAACAACTGGCGTACCCAGTCGGGCCGGGTCTTGCTCGCATCGTTGAGCCAGTTGGCTACCGAGTCCTGCGGGTACTTGTCCGCTTCGGCGAGCAAGGGCACCAGCAAGGCTTCGGCGATTTCCGGCTCGCTCTTCAGGCGGGCGATGTGTTCGCACCAGACGCCGCGTGGACGCAGGATCTCGATGCAGAAACGCCGCACCAGTGGATCGGCGTTGCCGGTGTGGCGGCAGAGCAGGGCGAGGCTGCCTTCGAGGTCGCTCGCCAGTTGCGGGCGCAGCGCCAGCCAGGCCCATTCGCGGACGCCGAAATGGCTGTCGATGGCGAAACGCAACTGGCTCGCCAGCGCCTGCTCCGTGCCGGCATCGCGTACCGCCCAGGCGTTGGCGAAGGCGGCCCAGCCGCGCACGGTGTCGGAAGGGTGGGCGAACAGCAGGGTCTGGTGCCGGTCGCGCTGCTGCTCGCTGGCCGCTTCCAGCCATTGGCCGAGCGCCAGGCCAATTGTTGCAACTTTTTTCGAGATGCCCAGCGAATGACTGGCTTGCGCCGCATCGCGCAGCGCCTCGGCGAGGGTCGGATCGACCATGGAGGCCAGGCTCGCGGCCAGCACACGCTGGTCCACCGCGAGGCATTCGGCCAGGTTGCGGGTTTCGATACTGCCCTGATCGATAAGGCTTTTTCTGCTTTCGTCCATGTCCTTTCCTTGACGTTTCATCCGTGTTTACGCGAACACCACCGGGGCTGCAGCGCGGTGCGCAGGGTAGCACGCCGACCAGGGATTCCCTGGGGTGCATAGCCGCGAACAGACAATAGTGTCATATTGAGATCAATCGTTTGCGGATGTTACCATTCCCTTACTATAAGTAGGGTAATGCCGGGCACTGGAAGCCCGGGCAAAAGAGGTTTCCCGCCCTTGGGGAACCGCATGGATGCCCAGCGCGTGAACTCCCTCCGGAACACTCCTGTGCACCAGGACCCGTGTCCTTCGCACGGGCCCGACTCCCCAATGGCTTCGGCTTCATGACAGAACTCCCGGATGTTCAGGGGCTTGCCGGTCACCGTCACCTGCGGACCGGCGAGGGTGAATTCACAGGTTGGAGAAAGGTATGTCACAGGCATTCACGCTGAAGAACCTCAGCGTTACCCGCAAACTGGGCCTCGGCTTCGGCCTGTTGTTGGCCTTTGCCTTGCTGTTGTCGCTGTTGGGAGGCTTCGGGCTGCAGAACAGCAGTGCCTCGCTGGCGCGGATCAGTTTCATCAGCGGCCTGTTCGACGAGATCGTCTTTACCCGCGAGGCGAACTACAACCTGGCCTTGAGCAACGACGCCCAGCACCAGGCCCTGCACCAGGAGCACCATGCCAAGCTCAAGGAAGGCTTCGACCGGTTGGTGCTGGATGCCCGGGAAGGACGCTGGCCCGCACAGGACCTGGGCGCGGCGCAGAAGCTCCAGGCGGATCTGCAGGTCTACGGCCAGGCCCGCGACAAGGCCCGTTCGGTGGCGGAGCTGACGGCCGCCAACCAGTTGCTCTCGCAACTGCAGGACGGCGCCAACGCCCTGTACTACGCCGAGGAAGCCCGTGCCTCCGAGCAGGTGAAGAGCACCCACGTGCTGCTGGGCGCGATAACCCTGGTGGCAATCGTCTGCGGCATCATCGTCGCCCTGCTGATCAGCCGGCAGATCGTCTACCCGCTGCGCGAGGCGGTGAAGACCGCGCAGCGCATCGCCAATGGCGACCTCACCGTGGATATCCACTCGGCTCGCGGTGACGAACTCGGCGTGCTGCTGCGCGCGCTCGACACCATGAACGCCAGCCTGCGTGGGGTAATCTCGCAGATCGGCAGTGGCTCGCAGCAACTGGCGGCCTCGGCCTCGCAACTGGCGTCGATCACCAACTTGACCCGCGAAGGTATCGACAGCCAACGCAATGAAACCGACATGGTCGCCACGGCAATGAACGAGATCGCCGCCACCGTGCAGGAAGTGGCGCGCAACTCCGAGCAAGCCGCCAGCGCGGCCAAGGGCGCCGACCATGAGGTGACCAGTGTCCTGGCCCTGTCGCAGCAGGCGATCCGGCAGATCGAGGCGATGGCCAGCGGTGTCGGTATCTCGGCCGAGTCGCTCGGTCGCCTGCAGCAGGAATGCGGGCGTATCGGCGCGATCCTCGACGTGATCAAGGCGGTGGCCGAACAGACCAACCTGCTGGCGCTCAACGCCGCCATCGAGGCCGCGCGGGCCGGTGAGGCGGGGCGCGGCTTCGCCGTGGTCGCCGACGAGGTGCGCAACCTGGCGCAGCGCACCCAGGCCTCCTCCAGCGAGATCGAGCAACTGATCATCAAGCTGCAGCAGATCGCCAATGAAAGCACCGGGATGATGCAGACCAACCTGGCCCAGACCAACGCCTCGGTGAGTGGCGTACGCGACACCGGCATGGCCCTGGAGCACATCACCCGCCAGGTCTCGAATATCCAGCAGATGAGCGAACTGATCGCCACTGCCGCAGAAGAGCAGGCGGCGGTGACCGAGGAAATCAACCAGAGCGTCACCCGGGTGCGCGAGACCGCCGAGGAATCGGCCACTGCCAGCGCGGAGATTTCTGCGGCGAGTACCGAACTGAGTCATCTCAGCCAGCAGTTGCACGGAATGGTCGGGCACTTCAGGTTCTGAATCTGATCCGTATTTTTCCGTGCTTTCTGAATCTGTTATGCAAACAGCCGCTTGAGGACAATGAGCCCCATGCAGACGGCCCCAGGACGGAGCGGGCGCTCCTGGTCCGGGTCGTCTGACCGGCTGATCACCCGAAGGTGATCGCCGCGGTGATCAAGCGGAGGCAGTGATGGGCAAGATGGCGATTTTTCTGTTCGGGTTCCTGGCGTTGGCGATCGTGATCGGGGCATTGGGGACGATTTCGCCGGTGTGAGCGGGGTATTGTTGGTGGCCTCATCTCGCTAAAGTGAAACGCGGGCCCTGTGGGAGCTGGCTTGCCAGCGATAGCGGTGGTGAATTCACCGACGTCATCGCTGGCAAGCCAGCTCCCACAGGGTCCGCGTTTCCTTGTCGGCTCCGGTATTCAGTTCGGGACGGGCCTGCAAGCGCTATCGCGGTACTGCTTGTCAGCGGCGCTTTTCGTAGCGGACATCCCGCGCATCCACCCGACCGACCCGCTGCCAGCCCAGACGCTGGTAGAAGCCATTGGCGCGGATTCCCGGGTTGCCATCGGTGACCAGCCAGATCAGCGCATGGCGCTGGAACAGGTAGTCCTCGGCCCGCGCCATCAGGGCCCGGCCGATCCCCAGGCTTTCGAACCCCGGCCGGATGAACAGGGCGAACACCTCGCCGATCTCGCCATCGACCATGGCGAAGCCGGCGGCCTCACCATTGCGGTGGGCGATCCAGGCACAGGGTTCCTGTTCGAGAATCGAGGCCAGCGCCTCGGGGGTGATGCCCAGCCCGGCCATCTGCTCGCGGGACAGGTGGTTCTGGGTAACGCTGGTGCGGATGTCGAACAGGGTTTCGACATCCGCCGCGGTGGCGATGCGCAATTCAAGGTTCATGCGGACTCCATTCTGCAAACGATTGCGCGACGCAGGATACCCGTCAGGGATCGTCACGTCTTGTTTCAGGTCACAAGGACATGCACGCTGGCGAACGACCGCAGAGGGAAGTGTCCATGAACAGTAACGAGCCCGGCCCGAACGAACCCTTCAAGCGCCTGTTCTTCGCCTTGCCCTGTACGCCGGCACAAGGCAAGGCGCTATCGCGATGGCGCGCCGACCTGCGCCTGCGCAGCGGCCGGCCGGTGCCGGCGGAGAACTTCCACCTGACCCTGATGTTTCTCGGCACGGCGGGAGTGACTCAGTTGCCGTCTATCCTGGAGGCGGCCGCGCGGGTGCGGCCGCTGGAGTGTCTGGCGCCGCTGGTGCTCGATCGTCTGGAAGTCTGGCGGCGCAGCCAGGCCCTGGTGCTCACGGCAGAGCATCCCCCGGCGGCCTTGTTGCGCTGGGTGTACGGGTTGCAGGAGGCGATGGCGCCGCTGGGCTTCATGGTCGATCCCCGGGAGTTTCGCCCGCACCTGACCCTGATGCGCGATTTCCGCAGCGAAGTGCCGGAGGCGATGCAGGCGCCCGAGTTTCGCTGGAATGCACGGGAATTCGTCCTGTACGAGTCGTACAAGGGCCGTTACCAGGCTCTGGCGCAGTGGCCGCTGTTGACCCAGGCCGGCTGAATTTCAGGAAAAGCCAGGTCGCCGCGCGGCGCCGTTCCTATACTCGAAAAAGGTCCCTCGTGCCTGGCGGGGTGTGATCTTGATCGAGCGTCCATCGAGTGTCGCGTTATTGCTGGCGCTGCTGCTCCTGGCGGGCTGCGGCTCGCGCCAGCGCGTGCCGGAAACGCCGCCGGTGGTACTGTCGCCGGCGGCCTGGCAGCAGGTGGATCGGGAGATCGTCATGGCGTCCCGGGGCGCCGCCGGCTCGGCCGGGGATTATGCGCGGCGCTCGATGCAGGTCTGGCGCGAGGAAGTGCAGAGGCACACCGAGGCGGACTTCATTCCCTGGTTTACCGGCTACTGGACTCAGCAATGGCTGACCCTCAAGGTGGCCTGGTACAAGATGAGCCAGGAACGTGACCACCCCGACAATCGCCTGGCCCTCTACCTGCAGGAGGCCTACCGTGAGCGGGTGCTGGAGCCGGTGGCCGAACAGATCAACCCCGACCTGATCCGCGAGCGTGCCACCGAGTTGTACGTGCAGTTGCTCGGGCGTGAGGTGACGGGCATCCAGCAGCGCTATCGCCCGGCCCCCGATCAGTTCGCCCTGCACCTGAATCGAGTTCCCGCCATCGCCCTCGGCCCTCCGGCTGCGCGTGATGCCAGCCTGCAGCAACTGTTGGTGGCCCAGCCGTTCATCCAGTTGCCGGCGTGGCGGGCCCTGGACGAGAACATCCGCAAGGCCGCTGCGGCGAATGCCTCGGCTTCGGACAACGGCCTGTCATCGGTGGCCAGCAAGGCCAGCAACCGTCTGGAAGCGACCCTGGCCCCTCGCGGCGCACTCAGTGCCGTGGCAGCGGCGGTGGGGAAGGCCGCAGGCATGGCGATATCCCTGGCCTCGGCGGGAATCGGCGCAATGATGCATGAGAGCGATCGCCCGGAAATGGTCGAGCAACTGCGGGTGATCCTCAACGTGGCGCTGAACGAGGAATGGCAGAACCTGATGGAAAACCATGCCACGGGGGTGATGGCTGGGGTCTGGTCGCTGTCGGGGCAGATCGAGGGGAACCTGGCTGCACCAGTGGACATGGCGCCAAGGACGGATGCGTTGCCGTAGAAAGTGAAATCACAGTTAAAGTGAATTCTAGATTTAGAAAAATCTATATAAAACAATGAATTGAGATTTTTTTGTGATGTTGTTTATTGGATTTTGAATGAAAAAAAGACTGTATCGCGGAAAGTCACGATACAGCCTTTAATTGTTTTAAATCATAAGCTTACGAAGCTTTTCTCAGGCGATGCTTTGAGTCTTGCTCTGCTGCTTCTTGCTCGCCTGGGCGCGGCACGCTTCGCCGAACGCCTCGAACATGCGCACCGAATCCGGGTTCTTCGCGGCCTGCCATTCCGGGTGCCATTGCACCGCGAACAGGAAGGGCGACAGGCTCGGCGCATGGATGGCCTCGACCAGGCCGTCTTCGGCGTGAGCCAGGGCTTCGACGCCTTCGCCGAGGGTTTTCAGGCCCTGGCCGTGCAGCGAGTTGACGCGGATCTCGTCGCTCTGCAGCAACTCCTGCAGCCAGCTGCCCGGCTTCAGGCGCACGCTGTGCGACGGGGCATATTGCACGTCCACCGGATCGTCCGGGTTTTCCCGGTGGTCGTTGAAACCTGGCTCGGCGTAGACCTTCTGGTAGATGTCGCCACCCAGCGCCACGTTGATTTCCTGCATGCCGCGGCAGATACCGAAGATCGGCAGGCCACGGGCGATCGCCAGTTGCACCAGGGGCAGATCGAACAGGTCGCGGTCGCGGTCCTGGGCCTTGCCCGGGGTCTGGTTTTCCTGGCCGTAGAGGGCCGGGTCGATGTTGCTCCCGGCACCGGTGAGGTACACGCCGTCGGCCATGTCCAGGTATTGCTCGAGGTCTTCGACGCCGCAGCAGGTCGGTACCAGTACCGGTACGCAATCGGCGTGTTCAACCAGGGGGACGATGTACTTGTGGGTCATCACCTGATAGTCGTGACCCTTGCGCTCTTGAGTGCCCATGGTCATCAGGACCACGGGTTTGCGGGATTTCTGATTCTTATTGCCAATGTTGCTGTTGGGCATATGTCACCTTGGGACAGGCGCAGCCTGTCATTGTTGTGCAGGCGTACCGGTCCGGACCTGGTACTGCCTGAGGTTTCGAGCACTGCCGGGGTGCACGCGAACGTCGATTCCCGGTCGAAACCTGTCGCATAGCTTGCCAGAGCCGTTAAATATATCAAGCGCATTCCGCTTTTCGTGTGCATATTTTTTAACGTGCAACCTTCGGTTTATCGTTTAACTGGCTGAGCGGACAGGCAGAAACGTGATGTTTACCTGACAGGCCAGTTCAATATTCTTGACGAGACTTTCGAGGTATTCCTGACGGAACTTGCGGCCCGCCGGTCCGCCTCTTAAGCTGCGGAATCTCCGTCGATAACAGCCTGATCATGCCCATTCCAAGACCTTCCCTGACCCTTACCCTGCTGCAGGCCCGCGAGGCCGCCATGGCGTTCTTCCGTCCTTCCCTCAACGAACACGGGCTCACCGAGCAGCAATGGCGGGTGATCCGCATCCTGCGCCAGCAGGGCGAGCTGGAAAGCCATCAACTGGCCGAGCAGGCTTGCATCCTCAAGCCGAGCATGACCGGCGTGCTCAGCCGCCTGGAGCGCGACGGCCTGGTGCGTCGCAAGAAATCCACCCAGGACCAGCGCCGGGTCTTCGTCGGCCTCACCGAGCAGGGCCAGCAGTGTTTCATCGACATGAGCGAGGATATGGAGCGCAACTACCAGCGCATCCTCGAACAGTTCGGCGACGAGAAATTGCAGTCTCTGCTGGGGTTGCTCAACGAGTTGAAGAACGTCCGGCCCTGAGTGGCACGTCATTCGCGCAAGTGAAAAGTCCTACATATACTGTCGGATATCCGCAACAGCCTGCCGTCGTTGGTCGGACCACGACGTCTCCATGCCCGGTGGTAGTGCCGTATCCGTAGTAGCCCGCACGCGAGTCGTCATTTCAGACGCTACAGAGGGCAACTACGATGGAGTTCATTGGCTTGATTATTCAGATCATCAGCGGCGCGGTCGGCGGCAATGCGGCAGGGGGCTTGAGCAAGCAGAGCCTGGGCCCGCTGCTCAACTCGGTGCTTGGCGGCGTGGGTGGCGTGGTGTTGGGGCAGGTGCTTGCCGCGCTGAGCGGCGATCAGTCCCTGGCCCAGCCGGGCACCGATGGCAGCCTGGATCTTCCCGCCATCCTCAGCAGTGTGATTGGCGGCGGTGCCGGTGGTGCGGTGCTGACCTGGGTGGTGGGGTTCATCAAGAACAAGATGCAGCCCCACTAGCCAGTTGTACCGGGCTCATCGCGGGCAATGCCCGCGATGAGGTTCAATGTGCCGGACAGCCCTGCTCCTTCACCGTCCGCTGGGTAGTCGCCGGATTCTTCGCCAGCTTCTCCCCGACCCGTGCCGGTCTCGGCTGCAGTTCACCCCCGCAGTTCGGGCACTTGCCCTTGAGCGTGTCTTCGGTACAGCTACGGCAGTAGGTGCATTCGAACGAGCAGATCATCGCGTCGCGGCTGTCGCCGGGCAGTGGCGTGGCACAACATTCGCAGCAGGGGCGCAGTTCCAGCATCGGGGCAATCCTTTTCGAGGGTGGTCGTTGCCGTAATGTGCAACCACCGTGATGGCAATGCAATACACCTCAAGGCCGATAGAGGTGGGCGTGCCCCGCACGGTACAGCGCCGACTCGCTGAAGCTGTCGCTGGCCAGCACCCGGCCCACCAGGATCAGCGCCGTGCGCCGGAACCCCTTGGCCTGCGCCAGCCCGACGATATCGTCCAGGGTGCCCAGCACCCAGTCCTGGTCCGGCCAGGTGGCGCGGTGGACCACGGCGATCGGGCAATCGTCGCCATAGTGCGGGCGCAGTTCCTCGACGATCCGCGCCAGGTGGCGTACGCCGAGGTGGATCGCCAGGGTGGTCTTGTGGCTGGCCAGGCTGGCCAGCGCCTCACCCTCGGGCATGGGCGAGGTGTCGGCGAACCGGGTGAGGATCACGCTCTGGGCAATGTCCGGCAGGGTCAGCTCGCAGCCCAGCAGGGCCGCGCTGGCTGCGGTGGCGGTGACGCCGGGGATGATCTGGTAGGCAATGCCCAGCTCGCGCAGATGGCGGATCTGCTCGCCGATGGCGCCATACAGGCTCGGGTCGCCGCTGTGCACCCGGGCGACATCCTGGCCTTTTTCATGGGCGGCGCGGATCGCCTCGATGATCTGTTCCAGGTGCAGTTCGGCACTGTTGATCACGGTTTCGGCCGTGTGCCCTTCGAGCACGGCAGCAGGCACCAGGGAGCCGGCGTAGATGATCACCGGGCACTGGCGGATCAGGCGCTGGCCCTTGACGGTGATCAGCTCCGGATCGCCGGGGCCGGCGCCGATGAAATAGACGGTCATGCTGGAATCTCTGAAGGGAAGGCGGCGGATTATCCGCCAGAAGCGGGGGCCCAGGCCAATGCCAGGGTCATGTCGCCCAGCACGACGCGCTCGACACGCAATTGTGCCGTGGCACCGCCCAGCTGTTCGGCCAGGGCCAGGGCGCAGCTTTCCGCGACACCGTAGCAGCCGGTGTGGCGAAAGGCCGTGGCGGAGCGATGGCTCAGGCGCGGGGTGAACGGGGCGAGCTGGACGGCACTGTAGAAGTGCAGGGGCAGGGCAAGGTCTTCGGCCAGTTGCAGCAGGCCGGGTTCGTCGCGCTTGAGGTCGATGCTGGCGAGTCCGGCCAGGGCGGAGAAGGGCAGGTCGCGGTCTTGCAGAACCTGCCGCAGGAGGCCGGCCAGGTCACTGGCCGGGGTACCGCGACGACACCCCAGCCCGGCGTACAGCAGGCCGACGCCGGGCGAGGTGGGCATCAGGCAGCCTTGCGCCGGTACAGCCAGGCGCTGATCAGGCCCAGGGCCAGCCAGAAACCGGCGTTGGTCAACAGCGAAGCGACGATAAACTGCGATTCCAGCGCTTCCGGGGCCAGGCTTTCATGGACTTCCGGTTGCGGCGCGCCGATCACGTGGGGGATCACCAGCAGTGCCAGGCCAGCGGCCTTCAGCACCCAGTTTCCGGCGAAGGCGATCAGTGCCAGGCCCGCTGCGGTTGCCGCGGCGGTACCGATCCACCAGAACTGGCGCTGGGCCAGGTCGGCAGCGGCGGTGCCCGGCAGTTCCGGCGGCAGGCCGAGGTTCGGCGCCAGGCAGAACACGGCGAAACCGCCCAGGCCCCAGAGTGCGCCGGCGCCGATGCTGCCGGGGGCGCGCAGGGTGTACATGGCCGCCAGCAGCAGGGCGAAGCCCACCGCTACCACCAGGTTGCCACCGGTGGTGGACAGCACGCGCTGCCAGCCGTCTTCCGGCGACCAGGCTTCAGCGCTGTGCTCATGACCTGCGGCAGCGCCGTCGGCGTGCTCGTGTTCATGGGCGGCGGCCGGGGCCGAGTTCTCGTAGGTTTCCGCCTGGAGGATCAGCGGCGAGACCCAGAAGCTCTGCAGCAGGGTCAGCAGCAGGGCGGCCAGCAGGCCGGTGAAGCCCGCGGTGCGTGCGATGCGAGTGAACATGCGGTCAGGCCTCAGTGGCAAGGGAAGGCGGCGCTGTGACGGGTGTCGTGGGCGGCGTTGTGCACCGCTTCGATATGGGAGAAACCGGCGAAGTAGACGAGGCACAGGCCCAGCACGGAGGCGCTGACGGCGGCAACGATGCGCTGGCTGAGGGTGCTGGAGGTGCTGCTGGCGTGGCTGGCGGTGCTGGTAACGGGCATGGCGCTTTCCTCTTGTGTGTCGTCTTGGCGACAGGCAAGCGCGAAGAACCTCCGGGCACGGGACGGCCGGGAGGTGCAACGTCGCCCGCCCACCGCGGGTTTGGTCAATTCTGCGTCGGGCCGGTCTCCGGGCTTGCGAGGGCATTGAGCCGTGGCGTCTCCTTCCCATGCCGGACTGCGGGCACAGTGGATCTGACGCTTTCCTCGCTTACCGTTGCGGGGGCAGCACCGGATTGGCTCGACCTGGAAGGTCATCGCGCACCGGTTTCCCGTTTCACCTTGTAATAAAAAAGGCACCCAAACGATCGCGCTAGGAAATCACGCGCATTGACATCCGTCAATACAGCGGTTGACCGGCCTCCGGGCACTGCGTAGCCTTGCCGGTTCGAGGTTCTCCGGCGTCGTGGCCGGAGCTAAGACGGGAACGCGGTGCGCTGATCACAGCCATTCCGCGGCTGCCCCCGCAACTGTAAGTGCTGAATCATCGACCACAGCCACTGCCGTGAACGGCGGGAAGGCGTCGATGCTGCCCCGGGCACAGCACGAGCCAGGAGACCTGCCTCGAACAGTTTCCACTTCAACCGGGCGGGGTGATCCGGTGGCGAACGCGCCCGGCTGCCAGGCATCCGGCTCCCGTCCCCCATGCCCGCCAATCCTGCTGCCAAGGGCATCCGACATGAAAACACTGGCCAAACTCCCCGTCACGATCGTTACCGGCTTCCTCGGCTCGGGCAAGACCACGCTGCTGCGCCATATGCTGGACAACGCCAATGGCCGCCGCATCGCGGTGATCGTCAACGAATTCGGCGAGCTGGGCATCGATGGCGAGATCCTCAAGCAGTGCAGCATCGGCTGCACCGAGGAAGAGGCCAACGGCCGCGTCTACGAGCTGGCCAACGGCTGCCTGTGCTGCACCGTGCAGGAAGAGTTCTTCCCGGTGATGCGCGAACTGGTGGCGCGCCGTGGCGACCTCGACCAGATCCTCATCGAGACCAGCGGCCTGGCCCTGCCCAAGCCCCTGGTGCAAGCCTTCCAGTGGCCGGAAATCCGCAACGCCTGCACCGTCGACGCGGTGATCACCGTAGTCGACAGCCCGGCCGTGGCCGCTGGCACCTTCGCCGCCTTCCCCGAGCAGGTGGACGCACAGCGCAAGCTGGACCCGAACCTGGACCACGAATCGCCACTGCACGAACTGTTCGCCGACCAGCTGGCCAGTGCCGACCTGGTGGTGCTGAACAAGGCCGACCTGATCGCACCCGAGGCCCTGGCCGCGGTGCGCGCCGAAGTCCAGGAAGAACTGCCGCCGGCGGTCAAGGTGATCGAGGCGAGCAAGGGCGTGCTGCCGCTGGACGTGCTGCTGGGCATCGGTGCCGAGTCCGAGGCGCATATCGATGGCCGTCGCACCCACCACGATTCGCACCATGACGACGACGATGACCACGACGATCACGACCACGACGCCTTCGACTCCATTTCCCTGGACCTGCCCGAGGCCGACGAAAGCCTGCTGCTGGACGCTCTGACCCAACTGGTGACGGACACCGGCATCCTGCGGGTCAAGGGCTTCGCGGCCATTCCCGGCAAGCCGATGCGCCTGCTGATCCAGGGTGTGGGCACCCGTTTCGACAAGCACTTCGACCGCGCCTGGCGCAGCGAAGAGCCGCGCATCACCCGCCTGGTGCTGATCGGCCAGGACCTCGATGCCGCGGCCCTCGAAGCCCGTCTGCGCGCGGCCCTGGGCGCCTGATCCATGCACCTGCTGCGGACCCAGCCCGGCGGTTTCGTGCCGGACGACAGCATCGCCGATCTCGGCCAGACCCCCGCCGAACTGGTGATCCTCTGCAGCGGCGATTCGCACCTGGCGCTGCTGGCGGAAACCGCCCGGGACTTGCCGGAGGACTACCCCAGCCTGCGCCTGGCCAACCCCATGCAGGTGCAGAACCATGCGTCGGTGGACCTGTATGTCGATGAAGTGCTGCGCCATGCCAAGGTGATCCTGGTATCGCTGCACGGCGGCATCGGCTACTGGCGCTATGGTGTCGAGCAACTGGTGGAACTGGCCGCCCGAGGCGTGCAACTGATCCTGGTGCCGGGCGACGATCGTCCGGACCCGGAGCTGAGCAGCCTGGGCAGCATCACCGGCGCAACCGCCGAGCGCCTCTGGCATTTCCTGCGCCAGGGCGGCAAGGCCAATGCCCTGAACCTGTTCAATTGCCTCGCCAGTCTCTGGCTGGGGCGCGATTACCCTTGGGACGAGCCCAGGCAACTGCCTCGTACCAGCCTCTATCATCCACGCCACGCCGAGGCCGGACTGGCCCACTGGCGTGCCGACTGGCAACCCGGCCAGCCCGTGGTGCCCGTGCTGTTCTACCGCTCGCACCTGCAGGCGGCGAACACCGGCTTCATCGATGTGTTCTGCGAGCGTCTCGCAGGCACCGGCCTCAATCCGCTGCCGATCGCCGTGGCCAGCCTCAAGGAGGCGGGCTGCCTGGCCCAGGTCGAGCAATGGCTGGATGAAACCGACGCCGCGCTGATCATCAACACCACCGGCTTCGCCCAGTCCAGCCCCGAGCAGCCCCACCTGCGCCCGTTCCGTCGCGACATTCCGGTATTGCAGGCGATCTGCGCCCAGGACAACGAGCCCGGCTGGCAGGCCAGCGAGCAGGGCCTGGGCGCCCGCGACCTGGCCATGCACATTGCCTTGCCGGAGCTGGACGGGCGCATCATCACCCGGCCAATCAGCTTCAAGGACTTGGCCTGGCGCAGCGAGCGCAGCCAGTCCGACGTGGTCTGTTACCGGCCCCTGCCCGAGCGCATGGACTTCGTCGCCGAGCTGGCGCGGCGCTGGTGCGAGCTGGCGCGCCTGCCCAACGCGCAGAAACGCGTGGCCCTGGTGCTGGCCAACTACCCGACCCGTGATGGCCGCATCGGCAATGGCGTCGGCCTGGACACCCCGGCGGCGGCGCTGAATATTCTCCGCGCCCTGCGCGAGCAGGGCTATCCGCTGGCCGAGCTGCCGGACAGCGGCACGCAGTTGATCCACGATCTGCTCGGCGGCGTCAGCAACGACCTCGACAGCCTCGACCTGCGCCCGTGCGCGCAGAGCATGGCGCTGGAGGCGTATCTGCAGGCCTTCGCCCAGTTGCCCGAAGCCAACCAGCAAGCGGTGCGCGAGCGCTGGGGCGAACCGCAGCACGATCCGATGTTCCGCGGCGGACGCATGATGGTCGCCGGCCTGCGCCTGGGCCTGACCTTCGTCGGCATCCAGCCGGCGCGGGGCTACCAGCTCGACCAGAGCGCGGTGTACCACGATCCCGACCTGGTCCCGCCCCACGGCTACCTGGCGTTCTATTTCTGGCTGCGCCATGGCTTCGCCGCCGACGCGCTGATCCATGTCGGCAAGCATGGCAACCTGGAATGGCTGCCGGGCAAGGGCGTCGGCCTGTCCGCGCAGTGCTGGCCGGACGCGCTGATCGGCCCGCTGCCGAACATCTACCCGTTCATCGTCAACGACCCGGGCGAGGGCGCCCAGGCCAAGCGCCGCACCCAGGCGGTGATCATCGACCACCTGATGCCGCCGTTGACCCGTGCCGAGACCTACGGTCCGCTGCGCAACCTGGAACGCCTGGCCGACGAATACTACGAAGCGCAACTGCTGGACCCGCGGCGCGCCGTGGAGCTGCAGAAGGAAATCCTGCAACTGGTGCGCGACAACCATATCGACCGCGAACTGCAGCTGGACGGCGCGCTGGACGATGCGAATGTCTGGCTGCCGCGGCTGGACACCTACCTGTGCGACCTCAAGGAATCGCAGATCCGCGATGGCCTGCATGTGTTCGGCGAGTCGCCGGCCGGGCGCCTGCGCATCGATACCCTGGCCGCCTTGCTGCGGGTTGCCCGGGGCGATGGCCGGGGTGCCAACGCCAGCCTGCCTCGCGCCCTGGCCCGCGCCCTGGCGCTGGGCTTCGATCCGCTGGACTGCGAGCTGGGCGAAGCCTGGCAGGGCCCGCGGCCGACGTTGCTGGCGGCGCTGGACGAGAGTCCGTGGCGGACTGCCGGCGATACCCGCGAACGCCTGGAAGTCCTCTCGACGCAACTGATCGAGCAGACGCTTGGCGGCACCCTGGACCTGCCGCAGGGCGAGGTTTGGCACGACGTGCGTGCCGTGCTCGACGCACTGCGCGAACAGGTCGCGCCGCAACTGGACAACTGCGGCGCCGCCGAGATGCAGGGCGTGCTGGCCGCACTGGAGGGCCGCTTCGTCCCCGCCGGCCCCAGCGGTGCGCCGAGTCGCGGGCGCCTGGACGTGCTGCCCACCGGGCGCAACTTCTATACCGTCGACGTGCGCAACCTGCCCACCGCCACCGCCTGGCGCCTGGGTTTTGCCTCGGCCAGCCTGATTCTCGAACGCCACCTGCAGGACCACGGCGACCACCTGCGCCAGCTCGGACTGTCGGTGTGGGGTACGGCGACCATGCGCACCGGCGGCGACGATATCGCCCAGGCCATGGCCCTGATGGGCGTGCGGCCGGTATGGGCGGCGGGCAGCCATCGGGTCGACGACTTCGAGATCCTGCCGCTGAGCCTGCTGGACCGGCCGCGGGTCGACGTGACCCTGCGCGTCTCCGGTTTTTTCCGCGACGCCTTCGGCAACCTGATCAAGCTGTTCGACGCCGCCGTGCAGGCGGTGGCGGCGCTGGACGAGCCGGACGACCTCAACCCGCTGGCGGCGCGGGTGCGCAGCGAGCGCGCCGAGTTGCTGGCCAGCGGCCTGGATGACGAGCAGGCACGGCGCCAGGCCGGCTGGCGGGTATTCGGCGCCAAGCCCGGGGCCTACGGCGCCGGGGTGCAGAACGCCATCGACGGGCGCCTGTGGCACAGTCGCGAGGACCTGGCCGAGGTCTACCTGAACCATGGCGGCTATGCCTATGGCGGCACCGACGATGGCACCGAGGCCCGCGGGCATTTCGCCAGGCGCCTGGGCCAGGTCCAGGCGGTCCTGCAGAACCAGGACAACCACGAGCACGACCTGCTCGATTCCAACGACTACTACCAGTTCCAGGGCGGCATGCTCGCGGCGGTGGAAAGCCTCGGCGGGCGTGCGGTGGCCAGCTACCACGGCGACCACAGCCAGCCGGAGCGGCCGCGCATCCGCACCCTGAAGGAAGAGCTGAACCGGGTGATCCGTGCCCGTGCGCTCAATCCCAAGTGGATCGACGGGGTCAAGCGCCACGGCTATAAGGGCGCCTTCGAGCTGGCGGCGACGGTGGACAACCTGTTCGCCTTCGATGCCACCACCCACCTGATCGACGACCATCATTACCAGTCGCTGGCCGACGCCTATGTGCTCGACCCCGCGACCCGCGAATTCATCCGCCAGCACAACCCCGAGGCGCTGCGGGACATTACCGAGCGCCTGATCGAGGCCCAGCAGCGCGGCCTCTGGCAGGAGCCCGGCGACTATCGCCAGGCCCTGGAGGAACAGTTGCTGGACGGCGAGGAAGAGACCTGAAATGACTGAACCCGTGCACTTTCCCCTGGCCGCGGTGGTAGGCGCCGACGAGCTGAAGCTGGCGCTGTGCCTGACCGCCATCGATCCGAAGATCGGCGGCGTGCTGATCGAGGGCCCGCGGGGCATGGCCAAGAGCACCCTGGCCCGTGGCCTGGCCGACCTGCTTGGCGAAGGGCCGTTCGTGACCCTGCCGCTGGGGGCCAGCGAGGAGCGCCTGGTCGGCACCCTCGACCTGGATGCCGCGCTGGGGCAGGGGCGCGTGCAGTTCTCCCCCGGCGTGCTGGCCAAGGCCGATGGCGGCGTGCTCTACGTCGATGAGGTCAACCTGTTGCCGGACCACCTGGTGGACCTGCTGCTGGACGTCGCCGCCAGCGGCACCAACCGTATCGAGCGCGATGGCCTGTCGCACCGGCACAGTGCGCGCTTCGTGCTGATCGGCACGATGAACCCGGAAGAGGGCGAGTTGCGCCCGCAGTTGCTGGATCGCTTCGGCTTCAATGTCGCCCTGCAGGGGCAGCCTTTGCCACAGGCGCGCGGGCAGATCCTGCGCCGGCGCCTGGCCTTCGACAGCGATCCGGCGGCGTTCTGCGCCGAATGGGCGCCCGCCCAGGAGCAATTGCGCCAGCGCTGCCAGGACGCGCGGCAGCGCCTGGCGGCCATCGAGCTGGATGACCGTTCCCTGGAGGTGATCACCGCGCGTTGCTTCGAGGCCGGTGTCGATGGTCTGCGTGCCGACCTGGTCTGGTGGCGCGGCGCCAGGGCCCACGCGGCCTGGCGCGGTGCGGCGGTGATCGAGGACGCGGATATCGAAGCGGTAGCGGAATTCGCCCTGCGTCATCGCCGTCAGGAGCGCGATGCCTCCAGCGCGCAGCCGCCGGCAACCTCTGCGCCAGGCGCTGGCCAGGCCGAGAAGCAACAAGCGCAAGGCGGGGAGTGGGGCGAGATGCCAGCCCAGCCGGAAGCGGTGGGGGCCCGGCGCGAGGTACCGACCTGGCCAAAAAAGCCCTGAGCATCCGTGCCCGCGCCAGCGCGGATGCCAGGCCCAAGGCCGGCCGGCTCGCCCAGGGCCCGCGCGGTCGTGGCCGCGCGGCGGGTCAGGGCCGGCTGGACTGGCCGGCGACCTTGCTTCAAGGGCGTCCGCGCCAGCGTGAAGACCTGCGCTGGCAACAGCGCAGCGCCGAGTCTCCCGAGTTGTGGCTGGTGATCGTCGACGCCTCGGCCTCAACCCGGCGCCATCAGGCGTTGAGCCGGGCCAAGGGCGTGCTGGCGAGCTTCTTCGACCAGGCCTACCGCGCTCGTGCGCGCGTGGCGCTGCTGACCGCCAGCGGCAATGCGCCGCGCTGGCAGCGACATGGCCTGAAGGCCTCGGCGGCCTTGCAGCCCTGGCTGGGCAGTCTGGGGGCGGGGGGAGGCACGCCATTGCTGGCGGCGCTGGAGGAAGCGCGTGAATGGCTGCTGCGCCGCCAGCGGCAGTTTCCTGGCGAGCGCCAGCGTTGCCTGGTGCTGACGGACGGGCGCTTGCGTATGGAAAAGAGGGTGCTGGCGTTGCCCTGCGAGACTTTGCTGATCGATATGGAGCGTTCGCCGATTCGTCTGGGGCGGGCCCGACAGTTAGCCGATGAGTTGCAATCCGACTATCGGCATATCGATGAACTGCCCGCGCGATAGTGTGCGGTAAAGTGTCGCAGCGACAATAAAGTACAACTTTGCGACTAATTGAAAAGTGCACCCGAAGGTGCACTTTTCATTTATGCAAGAGGCGCGAAAGTTACTTCGGCATGCTCCAGGGCTGCAGGTCATAACCCTTCTGGCGCAGTTCGGAACGGACTTCTTCGATCAGGTCTGCCCATTGCGCCGGGTCGGAATAAGTGCTGCTCGATACTTGCTTGCTGCCAATGCGGTTGCTGGTCCGGTCGATCACCGCCAGGCTCAGTTCACCGGAGCCGTTCGGTACATCCCAGGCAACGCACTGGAAGGGTTCGAAGGCGTGGTCGGCAATGAGCAGGGCGTCGTTGACACGCAGCGGAGCGTTCATGGGTTCGGTCTCTCTATGGTCCCAAACAGCGAAAGTAAGTTGCCGGGGCATCATGCGCGGCGGCAGGTTATTTGTACTGATGTCCGAAGTAACGGGGTAAGTCACACCGTTGGGAAAATTTTTTATTCACCGGTCGGACATTCGTTTTTTTCCTGGCGCTTGTGACGTTGAATTGGAAGGAAAATTCCGTGAAGTAAATGTAATCGAATTTTTCAGCGGACAGACGGTCGTGGGCCTGTTGGCGTTCGTTGCTACCGTTACAGGCAGGTCTGCCAACATGCTGTTTCCACTCGATTTTCCAATAATTGACGTCAAGGAAAGATCATGCACGAGTCCGCCCCGCAACGCCGCTTGCTGGTCGTCGATCCTTGCGACGACTGCCACCGTCTACTCCCCGGTTTGCGCAGCGTTGGCTGGGACGTGCACAGCTGTACCCTGGCGGGCGCGCTGGAGCATCCGTGCGATGTCGGCCTGTTGCGCCTGCAGGCGGCGCACCTGCAGCGCCCGGAGGCGGTCAAGGACCTGATCAGCCGCAGCGGCGCCGAGTGGATCGCCGTGCTCAGCCCGCAGGAGCTGCGAGCGCAGAAGGTCGGCGACTTCGTCTGCGAGTGGTTCTTCGATTTCCACACCTTGCCGTTCGACGTGTCGCGGGTGGAGGTGATCCTCGGCCGCGCCTTCGGCATGGCGCGCCTGCGCGGCAAGGGCGCGCCCCAGGAAGAGGAGCCGGAGCACGAGCTGCTGGGCGAGAGCCGGCCGATCCGTGAGTTGCGCAAGTTGCTGAGCAAACTGGCGCCTACCGAGTCGCCGGTGCTGATCCGCGGCGAGAGCGGCACCGGCAAGGAACTGGTGGCGCGGACCCTGCATCGCCAGTCGTCGCGGCACGACAAGCCCTTCGTGGCGATCAACTGCGGGGCGATCCCCGAGCACCTGATCCAGTCCGAGCTGTTCGGTCATGAGAAGGGGGCGTTCACCGGTGCGCACCAGCGCAAGGTCGGGCGGATCGAGGCGGCCAATGGCGGCACGCTGTTTCTCGACGAGATCGGCGATCTTCCCCTGGAATTGCAAGCCAATCTCCTGCGTTTTCTCCAGGAGAAGCATATCGAGCGGGTTGGCGGCAGCCAGCCGATCGCCGTGGATGTGCGGGTACTGGCGGCGACCCACGTCGACCTGGAGAGCGCCATTCTCACCGGGCGCTTTCGTGAGGACCTGTATTACCGGCTGAACGTACTGCAGGTGGTGACGGCTCCGCTGCGGGACCGGCATGGCGACCTTTCGATGCTCGCCAGTCACTTTTCCCGCTTCTACAGCCAGGAAACCGGGCGTCGGCCGCGCACCTTCAGCGAGGGCGCCTTGAGCGCCATGGGCCGGCATGACTGGCCGGGCAATGTGCGCGAGCTGGCCAACCGGGTGCGTCGCGGGCTGGTGCTGGCGGAAGGGCGGCAGATCGAGCCGCATGACCTGGGGTTGCACGAGCAACACAACGCGGTGGCACCCATGGGCACGCTGGAGGATTACAAGCACCAGGCCGAGCGCCAGGCGCTGTGCGATGTTCTGAACCGGCACAGTGACAACCTGAGTATCGCGGCGAAGGTGCTGGGGGTGTCGCGGCCGACGTTCTATCGGTTGTTGCACAAGCATCAGATTCGTTGATCGCTTGCGTTGCCAATGGCCCCATCGCTGCATGGGTAACTACAACTACCCATGCGACGCGGTCCAGGTAGGAGCTGCGTTAGCTGCGAAGGAGCGCGCAGCGCTCCCAAAAACCATCCCGCACGAACCTCTGACCAAACCGCATCATGGATTCACAGTGTCCGATCTGTCGTGTTTCTCCAGGTTCATTGGATAGACAGGATTTGGGACCGCTGCGCGCTCCTTCGCAGCTAACGCAGCTCCTACCTTGACCGCTTGAATGCACAACGAAAAAGGGGACCTTGCGAGGTCCCCTTGGTTTGTCTCAGAAGTAGTACGGGAATTTCAGGCTGAAGGTGAAGTCCGGCGCATCGTCGGTCAGGCCGATGGACAGGCTCGGCACGATGGTCAGGTTGGGGGTGGCGGCCAGGGTCATGCCGACGTTGAAGTAGGCGGCGTTGGCATCGCTGTTGACCACCGAGACCCAGTCGTCGCCGTCCTGCTTGATCTTCGAGCGTCGCTGGATCAGGTCGGATACCGAGAACGACATGCTCATCTTCTCGTTCAGGGCGAAGGCAACTCCCGCGCCGATCTGCCAGCTGTTGCCCAGCCTGACCTTGCCACCCACCTTCTGGTTCTCGGTGGTGCTGATGTCGTCGAACGACTCTTCCAGGTTGTAGGTGTAGGACAGGCTGCCGAACAGCACGGCCGGATCGTAGGTCTTGACCAGCGAGATGCCCGGGGTGATCGACCAGACGCCGTTGCCGGTGGGCAGGGCTTCCGGGTAGCTCAGGCTGCTGTTGTTCGGCGAGGTGCGGAACTTGATGCCATAGGGGTCCTTGCCGGTAGGCGCCTTGACCCGCAGGCTGAACACCGCATCCGGGGCATATTCCGATTCGTCCATGAATTTGTAGGCCACGCCGAAGTTGACGTCGCCGATGGTCGGGTCGCGGGTGACGCTCTCTTCCGACAGTGCGTTGGCCGCCCCCCCGGGTTGACCCGGCGTACCACTGGCGCCGCCGGACTGGAATTTGGTCTCGCGGTAGACCACGGGCACGTTGATGTCGAACTGCCAACGGTTGTCGAAGTTGTAGCGTCCGGTCAGGTCCAGGGTCCAGGTGTCGGATTTGATGCGATCGAGGTTGATATCGCCGAGGAAGATCGAGTCCAGCGCCAGGAATCCGTTGAGCAACAGTTGCTTGGTGTCGTAGCGGGCATAGGTGATGCCGGTCTCGAAGCTGAACTTGCCGCCGCCGAAGAAGCCGCTGGCCTCGTCGTAGAGGTTGGAGACGCTTTGCGCCGGTTGCGAATCGTCCTGCAGCGATTGGCCGTAGGAGCTGCCGCTGCCTGCCGCAGCGACCGCCTGGCCGTTGCCCTGTGGCTGGCTGGGCTTGCTCGCGGGGGAGCGTACAAGGCGCTTGGGTTGCTGTGCCGCCGGCTGGTCCTCGACCTGGCGGACCCGCTGCTCCAGGACCATCAGGGCCTGTTGCTGCTGTTCGTAACGTTGCTTGAGGGCCTGCAACTCCTGTTTCAAGGCCTCTACCTGGGGATCCTGCGCCGCGTAGAGCAGCGACGAAGGTACTAAAGTGCTCAGACAAACAACTGCATTGAATGACAACGAGCGATGCATAGGTCAGCCGTCCTTTCCAACTGCGCAATAAGTTGCAACAGAGCGTAGATCAATATCCAGAAACACGAAGTCCTTTTAACTGATCCAGGCTGCAGTTCAGGGCGCCTGCGGTCGGCATGTTGTTGCGCAGCACGACATTGAGCTGGGTGAGGTTGTTGACGGCGTTGCTGCCGCCCAGGAGCGTGGTGTTTTGCAGCACGCCACCATCGGCCAGGCGTTGCAGGCTGGCGCCCTGGCCATTGGCGGCCTGGATGCCCATCTGGATGCCGGTGGCGGTGGAGGCGATGCTGATGGAGCCGGCGCCATTGCTGGCGTTGATCACGCTGCCGCTGACCAGGGCCTGGCCTTGCGGTGCATCCAGGGCGGGCGCCTGGTTGGCTTCCTTCACGTTGATCTGCACGTTGTTGTAGGAACTGTTGTAGTCGCCCGCAGCGCGGGTCACCTGGGTCACGCCCTGGCCGCTGCCCAGGCCGGCGCCGCCGGTCACTGTGCCGTAACCTTGCGTGGAGGACGTTCCGCTACCGGTCTCGCCGGTGGTGGACACGTAGAACTGCGGCTTGAAGGTGTTCTGCTGCACCTGGAGGGACGCTGTGGCGCCGATGCGGTCGCCATTGGCGTTCTGCCAGGTACTGCTCATGACCACGCCGAAGCTGATGATACGCCCGGGCATCACGTAGCGTCCGCGTAGCTGGGCCAGCTCCTGGTCCTGGACTTCGATCGGCTTGAACTGTGCGTGGGCAGGAAGGCTGGCAGCTACGCAGAGTGCTACCACCCAGCTTGAAGTCTTCATCGCATGCTCCCTGGAGCTTCCTGCTCACGTTTTCTTGAAATTAGAAGAAGTCGCTCTGGATGAAACCGAACTCCATCAACTGGGCATCGTCGATGGGTTTGAAACTGTTGAGCTGGTGCTTGGCGGTCAGCGGTTCCGGCGGCAGGAGCAGGGCGTTGGCCTTGTCGTAGCCGGGGCCGATGACGGCGAAGATGATGCCGTTCCAGCCTTTGACGAAATCGTCGAACTTGTAGCGTTTGTTACCCAGGACGGGATCGCCGATGTAGACCCAGTCCTTTTCCGTGCGTTGCAGCACGACGAAGTGCTTGTAGCCGCGGATGTCCATCAGCACCACGACCGGGATGCTGACGCTGGACAGGGTTTCCGGCGGGATCTTGTAGCCGCGGGCGCGCATGCCCAGGCTTTCGACGTAGCGCTTCATGTCGAGCATGGAGAAGCCCTGGACGCGCACCGTCTTTTCGTCGGCTTGGGCCAGCATGCCTTCGATGATGTGGTTTTCGTCCACGTCCAGCCAGTAGGCCTGCTTGAGGATGGTGCCGAGTGCAGCTGCGCCGCAGCTGAAATCGGTCTTCTGTTGCACCAGGTTGGCGAAGCGGCGTTCGCGGATGCTCTGTACCGGCTTGTAGATCACCGTGCCGCCCGGCAGGGCTGCGACCGCCATCTGGGCGGCGGCGGCTTCGCCGGTCTGTACGCCGAGAACCACAAGCAGCGAGAGCAGGAGCGCGCGCATGTTCTTCCCCATCCGTGAATTCAAAGGAAAGGGGCCCCGAAGGGCCCCGATCGAGGCTGTTACATGCCGCTGCAGGCACGGCAGCCCGAAGCGATGGACAGCGAGTTGTTTTGCTGGTTGCCGTTGCCGGCCGACACGTTGGCGCCGATGTTGCCCGACACGCCGTTCAGCGAGTTGGTCAGCGAGGCGTTGTTGACTACAGGGTTGACCCAGCCGGTTTTCACCAGGACCTGGTACGAGGCGATGCCATACAGCGCGAAGTCGCCTTCCTCGTGGAACTTCAGAGGGTCTTTCTGGGTGTGGCTGCCGCCGCGATCATCGTTACCGTAGCCGCCATGACCGCCGCCATTGTTGCTGGATTTGCTTTCAACATAGCCAACACCATCGCCCTCGTAACTGCCCCAGGCAGCGAAACCGGAGTACAGGGTTTTGGTGTCGTAGGTGGCGTCGGCTTCGTTGGTGACTTTCAGGCCGGTAACACCCTGGTTGGCACCCGCGCTGGCGGCAGCCACACGACCGCCGGATACGGCGATGGCGAGGTTGTTTTTCTGTTGGTTGAAGTCGCCGGCGGTGACGTTGATGCCGATGTTGCCGGAGCTGCCGTTGCCGGAGTTGTTGAGGGTAGCGTTGTTGCGGGTGGAGTAGTTCTTGACGGTGTTGCCCACGTTGCTTTGGGTCGACACGGCCTGAGCCACGGCGCTGCCGAAGATGAAGTTTTCATCCGCGGTGGCGATTGCGCCCATGTTGTCCTGCTGGTTGCCATCACCGGCCGCGGTGTTGGCGCCCAGGTTGCCCTGCGAGCCATTGGCCGAGTTGTCCATGTTGGCGGTGTTGCGGGTGCCTTCGTTTTTCACGAAGTTGCCGCTGTTGGACTGGGCATCCAGCACCGCGGCAGAGGAGCCGGCGGTGAGCAGCAGGTTGAGGAGGATGCTTTGGGTGCTGTCGTGTCCGCCATTGTGGCCGCCGTTATGACCGCCATGGTTGTCGTTGCGTCCACCCGCTTGTGCAGCAACTGCCATGACCGCTGCGAGTGCGAAGACCAGAGGCTTGAGTGCCAGTGTTGGTTTCATGGTGTTTCTCCGCATTATCTTTTTTAGGTTAAGTGTTGTGTTGCCATTTCGGGTCAGTCAGCGACCCGGATGCTCAGGGTGTTGGCCATTCGGTTGCCCACCCCGGCACTCTGATTCAACTGGACGACGCCGCGGCTGCCGGTGAATGCCTGGTCACTCGTGTTGACCTGGCGACTGCCGGGGGCGTTGCTGGTTGGATCGGAGCTGTTGGACAGCGCCACGTTCTGCTGGAGCAGGACGCTGTCATCGATGCTTTGCGGTACGGCGCTGATGCTGATGCGTACCGCGTTGCCTTGCTGTGTACCGGCACCGGCGGACTGGTTGATGCCCAGGACGCCGTTGCCGTTGCTGAATGCGTTGCCAGAGATGCTGGCGCTGGAATCCCGGGCCCGGCTGGACGCGGTGTCGATGCTCTGCTGGATGATGGTGGTGGCCTGGGCTTCGTGGCCGATGGCGATGGAACGGGCGTTGGCCTGTTGTTGCTGGTCGCCTGCGGCCTGGTTGATAGACAGGTTGCCCTTGTAGTTGGCGGCGCTGTTGTCGATGCTGGCGTTGTCCTGCACCGGCGAGGCGGCCAGGGCGGCGTTGGCGCAGAACATGGCGAGGAAGAGCAGGCGGGTTTTCATCTTATTTCGCGCCCCCGGTCAGCATCTGCAGGGGGGCGAGACCGGCACCTACCGCTGCGCCGACCCGGTTGGAGATGCCAGCGCCTGCGCCCGCACCGCCGCCGCCACTGGCTGCGCCGAGGCTGCCCATGCCAGGCAGGGTGCTCGGTACCGAGTTCACCACCCGTGCCCCGGAGGCATTCGGAATCATGATCCGGCCTACGCTGGAGCCGCTGGCGACGCCAGCGAAATCGCCGTCGCTCAGTTCGTTGGTCTGGCTCAGCACGCGGGCCGATGCGTTGGTATTGACCGTGGTCGGGTCAGGATCAGGACGGTCGCTGCGGATGGCCGGGCGGGTCTTGACGTCGCGGTTGAGGACGATGACGCCATTGCCTTCGGCTTGGGCCTGGGCGGCGAAGACGGAAGCAGCAAGGGTGCATCCGACAAACATGAGGTGAAGCAGGCGTTTGTTGTGAGTCAGCACGGTGGCGCTTCCTTCTTCTGGTCGCTGGGCCTGTTCAGCGTTGCGAAAGGAAGAGCAGAAGCTGTGCCGCTTTTTATTTGTCGCGTGGATTCAAGGGCTTGCGCGAATGTGACGAGAATACGTCGCGCCGACTGTTAAACCGCTGATACAGGCTGCCGCGAGGAAGACCGGAAACAGCGGCGCAAAGCCTGTCGAGAGGGATGGCAGGGGGGCTGTTTCAGTGATGAAACAGTTGCGCCCGGCCACCTGTGGCGGGCTCTGCATCGCGGGCTCGGGCAGGGCCGGGTGTTTCAGCCGCTTAACACTCGGTGGCGCAGTCCGCGGGCTTGCCGTCCAGCAACTGCTGCACGGCCGCCAGCACTGTTGCCCGGCGCGCTGCCCAGTCGCCGCTGACGATCTGCACGGGCTGGCCATGGCGCTGCAGCCAGTCGCGACTGGCCTCGAAGAACACCTGGCGCTGCGCCAGGTCCGGCTGGCAGCGCTGGCCGTCGCCGATCCACGGCACGCCTTGCGGGCTGAGCAGCAGGTGCAGGTCGTAGTGGCGCTGCAGCAGGGCCGGCTCCAGCCAGTCCGGGCAGTCGTCGAACAGGGCGCGGCTCCAGAGGATGTTGCTCAGCAGATGGGTGTCGAGGATCAGCAGCGGCGGGTGGCGCAGGCGCGCGGCGTCCTCGCGGGCCAGTTGGCCGCGGGCGATGGTCGGGATATCGGCGTAGCAGGTGTCGCGCTGCTGTTCGTCGATGAAGTCGCGCACGTATTCGCCCACCAGCTCGCCGCCGAAGTGTGCCTGGATCTCCGCGCTCAGCCAGCTCTTGCCGCTGGACTCGGGGCCGGCCAGTACGAGGACCTTCATGCACTCACCAGCGCGGGATCGCGTCGCCATTCGCGCAGGCCCTGGATCGCCAGCAGGGTGAATATCGCGTACAGCCCGGCGGTGAGGAACAGGCCCTGCCAGAGGAACAGGCCGATGCAGACCAGGTCGATGACGATCCAGAGCGGCCAGCACTGTACGCGCTTCTGCGCCATCCACCACTGCGCCACCAGGCTGAAACCGGTGATCGCTGCATCCAGCCAGGGCTGCTCGCCTTCGGTCCAGGTGCTCATGGCCGCGCCCAAGGCAACGCTGACCAGCACGCCGAGCAACAGCCCCATGCTCACTTGCGCCGGTTTCAGCAGGCTGACCTTGCGCGCCTCGCGGGTGTCGTCCGGGCGTGTCCACTGCCACCAGCCGTAGACCTGCAGCACGGCGTACACCCCTTGCAGCGCCATCTGTGAATACAGGTGGGCATCGCGCAGCACCCAGCCGAGCAGGAGCACGCCGACCAGGCCGACGGGCCAGCACCAGGCGTTCTGCTTGACGGTGAGCCAGACGGAGAGGGCGCTGACCAGGACAGCGAACCATTCGAGGCCGGACATCGGCATTCCTTCGTACAGGAGTGAAAGAGGGGCGGGATTGTACCTGTTGGCGGCAGCACTGACAGCGTGCGCGGCAGGCGGGACCTGATATTTCTGCCAGTTTCGCGCGCCGCTGGAGGGTGGCAGATTGTCCGGGCGACGTTGAGTAGTGACTGATCAGCCGTGGTTGCGTCGAGGCACCCCAGGGTGCGCCTCCCAATGATCAGGAGACACGACGATGACACGGCGAGACAGGTTGGTTCCTTTGTTGCTGCTGCCCTTGGTGATGCAGCCGACATTCGCGCAGGCCGAAGATTGCGCCGCGACCCTTGCGGTGTTCCAGCAGTTGTACAACAACACGGCCATGGAGTGCCCAGGCGGCGATCCTGGCTCCGATTGCAGCGGTATATGGATGCGCGGCACGACGCGCCCGGAGCGCAACAATCCTCCCGGGAAAGCGGGCGACTTCTATGTCTGGAACCCGAGTCCGACGGCGCAGGCCAAGGGCACCACGGCCGCTTCGTACATGCGCCAGGACATCAACTACGCCTCGCCCGGGGTCCTGACCAAGGATGGCTACCTGCTCTATCCGGTCGATCTCACGCCGGCTGGCGAAGCCAAATCGCACATTGCCTGCATCAGCGCGCTGGACAATTGGAGCGACTACCGCGCGGACCGTGGCTGCGGTGACAACAGCAACACCCAGGAGGTGGAGAAGTCCTGTCAGGAGGAAGGCATAAACGGCAGTAACTGGAAAGTTACCCAGTTCGACCCATGGCCGACCAACAGCGCGACCCAGGGGCGCCTGCGCAATGAGTCGCAGTGCGTGTTCAACATGAGGGGCAACGACCGTACCCAGGCCTTCAAGGATTTCGTCGCTTCCCGGCGTTCCATCGAAGGCACCGTGACGGCATTCGAGACCCAGACCGAGTTCCGTTTCTATCATCCCAAAGAACCCAATACCCAGCCGGTGATGGCGTTTTTCTGCAATCAGAAGCACAAGCCGCAAAGCTGCGACGATGCCCTGAAGAACCAGGCCGAGTACCGGACAGTGACCGGCAAGCACCGCCCGGTGATCGAAATCGACTTCCCGGATCATCCGGGTGAGAAGGCGACATTTGCCTGTAATGCTGCCTCCGACAATGCGCTCCCGGCAGGCGGATTCGGCCCTGGCGGCTCCAGCCAATGCAGCCAGTACGTCGAATCGGTCAAGTGGATCAACCGCTACGACCCAGGCTTCAAGAAAGACATCTGGTCGGTCCAGACGGTGCCTACCGCGTGTGGCCGCAAGATCGGCGAGGACCAGACCGACGCGATGATGGCGGAGCTGAAACGCAAGGCCCTGGCGCAACCCAATGGAGCGCAGTACTGGGGGGACCGTGATTCCTCGCTGCGCCGGCAACTGACCTGCCACATGACGCTGGTCGATAACGGCGTGGCTGTGCGGGACAAGGCGGAATACAACCTCGAACCGATCCGTTCCTGGGTCACTCACGAGGAATCCCTGAAGCAGAAGTGCAACAACCCCTGGTAACCCAGTGCTTCGATTCGTCCCCTGTGAGGAGATGCTCTCCATGCGCATGCCCATCAGAAAGATCGTGATCCTGTCGCTATCGCCCTTGCTGCTGCCCTGGTCCGTGGCCCGGGCGGAAACCTGCGAGGCCACGCTGGCGTTGGTCCAGCAGTTGTACAACAAGACCGTGGACAGCTGCCCCAGTGGCGAGCTGGCTGCGGATTGCTCCGGCCTCCTGTTCAGGGGCACGAACCGCGCCGATCCGGCGAAAGGGCAGAATTTCGATGTCTGGAAGTCGAGCCCGGAGTCGATCAGGCAGGGCGCTTTCGCCGCGTCCTACTTGCGCAAGGACATCGGCTTCGACAACTCGCCGATGAACACCACCAACGGTTTCTTCATCACCCCCAGGGAGCACCTGTGTCCCAGCCAGAACGGCCTGTTCCTGCAGTGCGCCTTCGTCGGCGACGGCTGGAGCTGGTACCGCAACGACCGGGGCTGTGGCGACAACAACGAAACGGCCCAGGTCGAGCGCTATTGCCAGGACGCCGGGATCACCAGCGGGGCGGCCTGGAATGCCCAGTTCAACGCCAACCAGCCGGCCAATGGCGCCTGGACCGCGGACCCGTATAAAAAGCAATGCGCCTTCGACACGGCCCAGGGACGCGGCAAGGCCGGGCGTGCCGCGGCCTTCAAGACGTTCCTGGAGGCACGGCGCATGGTCCCGAACCGCGAGCACGGGATGTACAACGAAGTGCGCCTGAACAACCCCAATCCACCCGATGCCATGCCGGTCCTCGCTTTCTTTGCGGTGAATGCCGCGGGCAAGGCCGATGCCCTTGCCAACCAGCGGGACTACTACGCCAAGACCCAGCAATACCGCCCGGTCATCGACGTGGTCCTGCCCAGGTTCCCCGGCGAGGTGGCGCAATTCTCCTGCTCGCCCAACCAGATGCGGCCGCCGGCCACGGTATCGACGCCGGGCTTCTGCAGCGCGGGCAAGCCCCCCAGCCCGGGCTTCGGTTCGAACCCCATCAGCAATCCCGCGCAGCAGGCTGCCCAGGCGGCGCAGACGGCCCAGGCCGCCGCCCAGGCAGCGCAAGCGGCAGCCCAGGCCGCCCAAGCACTGCAGGCCGTACAGGCTGCAGGCGGCAAACCGGTAGGTGGCGGCTACGGCATGCCTGAGCTGTCGAGCCAGGTCAGCCAGGCGGCACAGGCGGCGCAAGCCGCGCAGGCTGCCTCTGCGCAGGCCGCGCAAGCGGCCCAGGCTGCCCAGGCAGCGGCCCAGTCCGGGCAGGCTGCACAGGCCGCCCAGGCGGCGCAGGCGGCGCAACTGGCGCAGGCCCAGGCCGCGGCGGCAGCGGCGGCGGCCCAGGCAGCCCAGACAACGGCCGGTCAATGCAAGCAGTACATCCAGAGCTCCACCTGGGTACATCGCAATGATCCCGTCAAGGGCCCGTCCTGGACGCTGTCGGTGGTCCCCACCGAGTGCGGGCGCAGGATCGGCCCGGACCAGACCGAGCAGATGTACGCCGAGCTGTACAACAAGCATGCGAAGGATGCGCAGTGGGCGGAGTATGCGAAGAACTACGGCTCCATGCGTCGGCAGATGACCTGTCACCTGGTCATCTCCCGCGACAAACCTGAGTGGAACCTGGAGCCATGGCGGATGTACGTCGACCACGCCACTTCGGTCAGTCAGGGCTGTAATTCGCCGCCTTCGAAGTGACGCGGGATCGGGCCTTGCGTCGGCACCGAGGTACTGGCGCACGGCCCGACCACCAGTCGATTGCGGCCTCCAACTGATATTTTTGTCAGTTTCGTGCCCGGCGGTTTACGGGCAGATTGTTGTCACGGCGTCGAGTAGTGGCTGTCCGGTCGTTGTTGCGTCGATTCCCCTCATTGAGGAACCACCCTGGTGGTTCCAGGAGACTGGATGATGAAAAGACGTACCGATGGCCTGGCGCTGGCGATGGCGTTGCCATTGCTGGCGCAGACGGCGCTGGCGCTCGCCGAGAGCTGCGAGGATGCGGTAAAGCGGCTCGAAGAGCGTTACACCAAGACCGAGGATTACTGCGTGGGGCAGAACGGCGAGCGCCAGTCGGCGGCTTTCTGTACCGGGCTGATCGTGCGCGGCGTGAAGCGACCGGAAGAGTCCGGCGGCAAGGCCGGCGATTACTATGTGTTCGAGACAAGTCCCAACGCCCAGGCGGTTGGCGCTTCGGCAGCCACCTATGCCCGTGACGACATCAGGTTCCGCGATATTGTGGTCATGGGCGGGGACAATTGGACGACGTTTGCCTCCGGCATTGTGGTCAGCTCAGCCTGGGACACTCCGAATCCCGCGAACAAGGTATACGTCGACTGCAGCTTCCCGGCAGACGCCTGGGCGTATGACCGGAGCGACAAGGGCTGTGGCGACAATTCGAAGACGCCGGAGCATGAAGGTCGCTGCGTGGACGTAGGTATCAACGGCCAGAACTGGAGCGACAAGTACTTCCTGCCGAACCTCAACCAGTCCGAGTACATCGGCGGCACCAGCTGCGCCTTCGACAGCCGGACCGAAAACAATATCGACAGCAGCAACGCCTTCAAGGACTTCCTCGATGCCCGCCGCGCCATGGAGGCGGTGCCCAACCAGACCACGGCGTTCAACACCTATCCCGAAGTGCGTTTCTCCAATCCGCAAAGCGGCATCACGCCGGTGGACGTGTTCTATTACACCAGTGCGGACGGGCGTGAGGCTGCGCTCAAGAACCAGGCTGAATACAAGCAGAAAACCGGTCTCGATGTGGCGGTGGTGCAGTTCGACTTTCCGGATACACCGGATGAGCGGCTGACCTTCTCCTGCGATGCGAAACCCGACCCGGCACCCGCTCCGGTGCCGGCGCCAGGCACCAGTCCCGATCAGCTTGCCGCGGGCGGCTGGGGCACTGGCGGCGATCCGAAGCAGTGCTCCAGCTACATCAAGGAGGTCGTATGGATCAATCGTTACGACTATTACCTGGGCCGCCACGTCGACTCGGTCTCGGTCGTTCCGACTGACTGCGGGCGCGAGATTGGGCCGGACCAGACCGACGCAGCGTTCGCCGAACTGAAACAGAAAGCCATGGCCTTGCCCGATGGGGTGAGAAAGTGGAACAACAGGGACCAGACGCTGCGCCGCCAGTTCGTCTGTCATATCACGCTGCAGTCGGGTGGCCTGCCGGTCAGGTACAAGCATGAATACAACCTGGAACCGATCCGCTCCAACGTCTCCCACGAGCAGTCCCTGGCAGACGGCTGCAATTCGCCCATCACCGACGACGGCATGATTGGCGGCTGGGGGCCAGAGGGTTCACCGCAGTGTTCGCAATACGTCCAGTCGGTCCAGTGGGTAGCGCGCACGTTCGCTGAGTATCCCGGCGAGAAAATCCAGTCGCTGAAGATCGTCCCCACCGAATGCGGTCGCAAGATCGGTCCGGACCAGACCGACAAGCTGATGGCCGAAATCAAACGGAAAGCCCTGGCTGCCGATCCGAATGGTGCGAAGTACTGGGGCAACAAGGATCCCTCGATGCGCAACCAGACCATCTGCCTGATGAAGCACTTCAGAAACAACACCGACTGGAATATCGAGTCGAAACGGCCGAACGAGACCCCGCTGGCGCAGGTAGAAGCCGCCCAGTGCAACCACAAGTGAGGAGTTGAGCCTTGAGCCGCCACTGTCCCTTCGAGGGCAGCGGCGGTTTTTTCATGCCCGGAACTGCTCCAGTACCTGCTCCAGCGACGCGCTCAGGCGCCCCAGTGCCTGTCCGGAGTCGCTCGACTGCTGTGCCGCCAGCGCCGTCTGCCGGGAAAGGTCGGCGGTTTCCACCACATTGCGATTGATCGCCTCCACCGCGTCGGCCTGTTGCGAAGTGGCGCTGGCGATCGAGGCATTCAGGGTGGTCAGGTTGTGCAGGGCCTGGCTGATGGCATCCAGGCTGGCACCGGCCTCGCTGGCCTGCTCGACGGTTTCCCGCGAGGCCAGGCTGCTGGCGTCGATGGCCTTGACCGCCGCCTCCGACTGGCCTTGCAGGTGTTCGATCATCGCCTGGATCTCGGCGGTGGACTGTTGCGTGCGTTGGGCCAGCAGGCGTACCTCGTCGGCGACCACCGCGAAGCCGCGACCTTGTTCCCCGGCCCGGGCCGCCTCGATGGCGGCGTTCAGGGCCAGCAGGTTGGTCTGCTCGGCGATCGCCCGGATCACCTCCAGCACGCTGCCGATTCGCGTGCTCTGGCCGGCCAGGGCCTGGATCACCTGCACCGCTTCAGCGATGGTGGAGGACAGTTCGTCGATCTTGCGCAGGCTGCCGTGGATGCTGTGTTGCCCCAGCAGGGCGCGCTCCTGGGCCTGGCTCATTTCGCTGGAGGCCTGCTCGGCGTTCTTCGCCACATCGTGCACGGCGTAGGTCACCTCGTTGATCGCCGTGGCCACCTGGTCCATCTGCTGCGACTGCTGTTCGCTGCGCTGCTGTGCCTGCTCGGCGCTGCTGCCGACGGCGCCGGCGGAGCCGTGCAGTTCATGGGCCGCGTCGCGCAGGCGCAGCACCACTTGCTGCAATTGCCCGGTGAAGCGGTTGAAATGGTGGCCAAGGCGGGTGATCTCGTCGTTGCCGTGGGTATCGAGGCGCCGGGTCAGGTCGGCTTCGCCGCTGGCGATGGTGGCCATGGCCTCTTCGGCTTCGCGCAGCGGCAGGAGGATGCTGCGGGCGATCATGATCACCAGCAGGGCGAGAAGCACTGCGATACCGGCACCGAGCAGCGAGGCGTCGCGCAGTTGCCGGTAGAACTCGACCTGCATGTCGTCGATATACACGCCCGAGCCGATGATCCAGCCCCAAGGCTGGAACAGCTGGATATAGGAGGTCTTCGCCACGGGTTCGCTGGCACCCGGCTTGGGCCAGCGGTAGTCGATGCGGCCTGCGCCCTTGGCCTTGGCCAGGATGACCATTTCGTTGAACAGGGCAAAGCCGTCGGGATCGCGGATGGCGCTGAGGTCCTGGCCTTCGAGCTTGGGATTGGCCGGGTGCATGACCATCTTCGGACCCAGGTCGTTGATCCAGAAGTAATCGTTGCTGGCGTAGCGCAACCCGCGCACGGCGGCGATGGCCTGCTGCTGCGCGGCGTCGCGGGTCAGGCTGCCAGCGGCTTCGAGCCCCTGGTAATAGGCCAGCACGCCGGCGGCGGTCTCCACCACGTGGCGGGTCTTTTCCGCCTTGGCCTTGTACAGGTCGTTGTGGATCTGGTTGAGCATGAGCAACCCGAGGGTCAACAGCATCGCAACGGCCAGCACCAGGATGAGCCACAGGCGCCGGCTGATGGACATACTCCGTAAAGTCTTCATGAAGGTGGCCTCGAGTTCTTGTTATTGTCACGGGCATCCAAGCACGCTTTGCCGATCCAACCTACTCGACCAAAGCCTAAGTAGTTGATTCGGCAGTTCCATTACATCTGCGCGGCAGCGTTCGGCCGACGTCTCTGATAGGATTTCGGCCTTCTTGTGCCAACCTGAAGGGCGCGCCGGCTTTTTTACGATCGCCATGCGCAGCGTGCCTGGGCCTTGAACCACGTAATGAAAACTACAACGGGGCATGCCGCGAGCATCGCTTCACGGGGGAATGATGGATTTTTGGACCGCCATGCAGGCAGTGATTCTCGGCATCGTCGAGGGTCTGACAGAGTTTTTGCCGATCTCCAGTACCGGCCACCAGATTGTCGTGGCCGACCTGATCAACTTCGGCGGTGAGCGGGCCATGGCCTTCAACATCATCATCCAGCTCGGCGCGATCCTGGCGGTGGTGTGGGAGTTCCGCCGCAAGATCCTCGACGTGGTGGTGGGCTTGCCTCGCCAGCGCCAGGCCCAGCGTTTCACGGTCAACCTGCTGATTGCCTTCTTCCCGGCGGTGATCCTCGGCGTGGCGTTCGCCGACCTGATCCACGAATACCTGTTCAACCCGGTGACCGTGGCCGTGGCCCTGGTGGTGGGCGGCGTGATCATGCTCTGGGCCGAGCGCCGCGAGCATGTGATCCGCGTCGAGGAAGTAGACGACATGCGCTGGACCGATGCCCTGAAGATCGGCTGCGCCCAGTGCCTGGCGATGATCCCGGGGACTTCGCGCTCCGGCTCGACCATCATCGGCGGCCTGCTGTTCGGTCTGTCGCGCAAGGCGGCAACCGAGTTCTCGTTCTTCCTGGCCATGCCGACCATGGTCGGTGCGGCGGTGTACTCGGGCTACAAGTACCGTGACCTGTTCCAGCCGAACGACTTCATGGTCTTCGCCATCGGTTTCGTGGTGTCGTTCATCTTCGCCATGATCGCCGTGCGCGGCCTGCTCAAGTTCATCGCCAGCCACAGCTACGCGGTGTTCGCCTGGTACCGCATCGGCTTCGGCCTGCTGATCATTGCCACCTGGCTGTTCGGCTGGGTCGACTGGTCGGTGGCCCACGGCTGATGAAGTACCCGCGCCTCAAGCTGCTGGCTTTCGTGCTGCTGTGCCTGCTGCCGCTGGGCGGGGCACTGAAGGTGGGGCTGCTCGGGCAGTCCTGGCTGCCAGCGTTGTTCTATGGCGTGGCGAGCCTGGTGTGTGCCGGGCTCTACTGGCACGACAAGCGCCAGGCCCTGGCACAGGGCCGGCGCATTCCCGAGAAGCTGCTGCATGCCAGCGAGCTGCTTGGCGGCTGGCCGGGTGCGCTGGTGGCCCAGCAGCTGTGGCGGCACAAGACCCGCAAGCTGTCTTACCAGCTGGTGTTCTGGCTGATCGTGCTGCTGCACCAGGTGGCGTGGGTGGACTGGCTGTTCCTGGGGCAGTGGCGGCATATCGTCTGATTCTGCTGCGATCCTTCAGTCGAGCAGCAACCCCACCTGCGCCCGCTTCGGCAATCTACCCACTACCAGCTGATGCGAGCGCTTCAGCAGATCCTGCAATGTCTCCCGCCCCAACGCATGGGGCCTGGCCACACTGACCCAGTGCGCCCGCGCCAGGTACGGTGCCGGCCGGACCCCGGGCATGTCCACGTAGCCCAGGAACAGGTCCTTGTCGACCTTGAACGACAGGCCCGCACCTGCCAGGTCCATCACTGCGAACATCTTGTTGCCGGCCACGGAAAACACCCGCACGCCGCCCCACTTGTAGTCTTCCTGCGCGCCCGGCAACGCCAGGCAGAAGGCCGCGACCTGCGCTTCACTCAGGTTCTTCTCAGACATAACGCTCTCCACAGACTTCGAACGACGCTACCAGGTGATCGATCCACGCCCGCACCGCCGGCAGCACGCCGCGCCGGTGCGGATACACCGCTTGCAGGTAGCCGCTGGGCATCGACCAGTCCGGCAGCAGGTGCACCAGCTCGCCGCTGGCCAGTTCTTTCTCGCAGTGCAGCAGGGGCAGGGCGGTGAAGCCGAGGCCGGCGAGGACGGCGGCCTTGCGCACGACGAAATCGTCGATGCCCAGGCGCGCTTCCACGGCGATGTCCTCGCGCTGGCCTTCGGCATTGGACAGGCGCAGGTGCACCAGGCGATCCGCTTCCACCGCGCCCAGCGCGGGCAAGGTGGCCAGTTCCGATGGATGCCGGATCGGGTGCTGGCGGGCGAAGTCCGGCGAGGCGACCAGTTGCATCTGCGCGCGGTTGAGGCGGCGGGTGACCAGGGCCGGGTCCTCGTCGCCGAGATCGCGTACGCGCAGGGCGACATCGATACCCTCGGTGATCAGGTCGACCCGACGATTGACCAGGATCATCTCCAGCTGGACCTGCGGATACAGTTCAAGGAAGCGCGTGATGACCCCGGGCAGAAACTCGTGGGCCAGGCCCACCGGACTGGACACCCGCAGGCGCCCGCGGGGCTCGCTGGTCATGCTGGCCACTGCTTCGTCGGCCATTTCCGCCTCCAGCAGCATGGCCTGGCAATGCCGCAGGTAACGCTCGCCGACGGCGGTCAGCTTCAGTTGCCGGGTGGTGCGCTGCAACAGGCGGGTGCCGAGCCGCTCTTCCAGCTCGGCGATGCGCCGCGACAGGCGCGACTTGGGAATGCCCAGTTGACGCCCGGCGGCGGCGAAACCGCCGGCCTCGACGACGCGGGCGAAGTAGAACAGGTCATTGAGGTCTTGCATGATTGTTCCATCAGTGGGACGAACTAACGCAATTTTGCGATCTTATCAGCTATTGGTTATGCCGTTAGGATTCTCTCCATCGCGATCGCCGACCAGCGGTCCTCATTCAAGGAGAGCCCCATGAAACTGTTGCACATCGATTCCAGCATCCTCGGCGACAACTCGGCCTCGCGGCAACTGAGCCAGCAAGTGGTCCAGGCCTGGCAGGCAGCGGATTCCTCGATCGAGGTGGTCTACCGCGACCTGGCGGCCGACGCCATCAGCCACTTCTCCTCGGCGACCCTGCTTGCTGCCGGTACCCCGGAAGAAGCACGCGATGCCGCCCTGGTCCATGAGGCCCGGCTGAGCGCAGAGACCCTGCAGGAGTTCCTGGATGCCGACGCCGTGGTGATCGGCGCGCCGATGTACAACTTCAGCATCGCCAGCCAGCTCAAGGCATGGATCGACCGCATTGCCGTCGCCGGCAAGACCTTCCGCTACACCGAAGCCGGCCCTGAAGGCCTGTGCGGCGACAAGAAGGTGATCGTGGTGTCCACTGCTGGTGGCCTGCATGTCGGCCAGCCGACCGGTGTCGGTCACGAGGACTTCCTCAAGGTGTTCCTCGGCTTCATCGGCATCACCGACATCGAGTTCGTCCGCGCCCACGGCCTGGCCTATGGCGAGGAACCACGCAACAACGCCCTGCAGGCGGCCCAGGCGCAAATCGCCAATGAGCTGTTCGCTGCGGCCTGACTGTCAGGAGTTTCATCCAGCTTTCATCCGTGACGATCTGGCCCGCTCTATGCTTGGCATAGGGCGGGTCATCGCCGTTTGGGTCAAGGTGAAACAACATGCGGGTTCTACGGACGTTATTGGTGCTGTGTACGCTGGGTTGCAGCCTGCTGGTGCAGGCGGAACCGGCGCAGCACTGGAACGTCGGCCTGCACCGCATGAGCATCCCCGACCCGCTGGATGGCCAGCCCATGCAGGTGCTGGCCTTCTATCCTTCCAGCGGCGAGCCGCATGTCCGCCGTATCGACGGCTACCGCCTGTATGTCGCCGCCGAAGCCCCGGTGGTGATGGGGCGTTTCCCCTTGCTCGCGCTCTCCCACGGTAACACCGGCACGCCAATGGCCCTGCATGACCTGGCCAGCGCTCTTGCGCGGCGTGGCTTCGTGGTGGTGGCCGCCGTGCATCCGGGAGACAACAACAAGGACCACAGCCGCCTCGGCACCTTGAGCAATCTCTATGGGCGTCCGCTGCAGATCAGCGCGGCCATCAGCGCCGCCCTTGGCGATCCGCTGCTGGCGCCCTACGTCAGCGGCGACCAGGTGGGCATGATCGGTTATTCGGCCGGTGCGGAAACCGCGCTGATACTGTCCGGCGCACGGCCCGACCTGCAACGCCTGCGGCGTTACTGCGAGGAACGCCCGCTGGACGCCGACGCCTGCACCCGCCACGGCGAAGTGATCGCCGACCGCGACGACCTGCTGCCCGAGGCCGACCCGCGCATCCGTGCCTTGCTGCTGATGGCGCCGCTGAGCCTGAGTTTCGGTCGCCAGGCGCTGGCCGAGGTAACCGTGCCGTCATTGATCTACAGTGGCGACCACGACCAGTTGCTGGCCGTGGACAAGAACGCCGAGGCCCTGGCCCGCAAGCTGCCGGTCACCCCCAATTACCGCAGCCTGCAGGGCGCGGGGCACTTCGTGTTCATGTCGCCTTGTGACGACAACCAGCGCGCGCGCATGCCGGCGCTGTGCAACGACCCCGATGGGGTCGACCGGGTCGGCATCCATCTCTCGCTACAGTCCGAAGCCACGCGCTTCTTCAATCGCGCCCTGGGCGTTTCCAGTCGCGCCGGCCTGCACACCGCCGATCAGTGAGTGGCGGAGCGGCGCAGCAGCGTCAGCACCAGGCCGACGCCGAGCAGGGAGAGCAGGGCGGCGACGCAGAAGATCCAGGCATAGCCCAGGTGGGCGGCGACGAAGCCCATCACCGGCCCGGCGATCGCCAGGGCCAGGTCGAAGAACACCGCATAGGCCCCCAGTCCCGCACCACGGCTGGTGGGCGGCACCTGCTTGATCGCTTCCACGCCCAGCGCCGGATACACCAGCGACAGGCCGAAACCGGTCAGCCCGGCGCCGACCAGCGCCAATACCGGTGACGGTGCCAGCCAGAGCAGGGCCAGGCCTAGGGTCTCCACGGCCATGCAGGCGATGGCCACGCGATAACCGCCCCACTGGTTGACCGCATTGACGAACAACAGCCGCGAGACGATGAAGCAGATGCCGAAGGCGGTGAGGCACCAGGCCGCGCCGGTCCAGCCGCGCTCCAGGTAGAAGAGGGTGACGAAGGTGGTCAGGGTGCCGTAGCCGATGGAGGCCAGGGTCAACGCCAGGCCGCACGGCGCCACCCGGCCGAAGGCGGCCCAGAATGGCAGGCGCTCGCCACGCACCACTGGCAGCGACGGCTGGGTGCGAATCACCAGCAGGGCGATCACCGCCAGGGCGGTCAGCGCCGGGCCGATGCTCCAGAAACCGGTCTCGCCGGCCAGGATCACCCCCAGCGGCGCGCCGATGGCGATGGCGCCGTAGGAGGCGATGCCGTTCCAGCTGATGACCCGGGCGGTGTGTTCGGCGCCGACCTGGCCGATCCCCCAGCTCAGCGTGCCGACGCCGATCAGGCCCTGGGCGACCCCCAGCAGCACCCGCCCGGCCAGCAACAGCACGAGGCTGAGCAGCGACACGTCCACCACCAGCGCCGATGCCCAGGTCAGCAGGCCGGCACCGGCGATGCCGAACAGGCCGTAAGCGATGCTGCGACGGGTGCCCAGGCTGTCCGCCAGGCGCCCGGCCATGGGCCGGCTGAGCAGGGTCGAGAGGTACTGGATACCGATCACCAGGCCCGCCACCACCGCGCTGTAGCCCAGCACATCGTGGACATGGCTGGGCAGCACCGCGATCGGCAGGCCGATGCAGATGAAGGCGATGAAGGTATAGAAGACGATCGAAAGGATCTGCAGGGTGACGGACAACGACGAGGGTGACGCGGAGGGTGCGGCAGACATGGGGTTTCGTTCGCAGGCAAGCGGTTGAAGGCTCACATCATGGCTGCGTACGAGGATAAAAGAAAGCAGGCTAACGAATTAATCGACGACGAAGCGGGCCGGTCCCAACATGTGGGACGGCCCGCTCGTGGCTATCAGACCAGCACGCCCTGGCTGCGCAGGTAGTCGTCGTAGGTGCCGCTGAAGTCCACCACGCCATCCGGGCTCAGCTCGATGATGCGGGTGGCCAGGGACGAGACGAACTCGCGGTCGTGGCTGACGAAGATCAGCGTGCCCGGGTAGTTCTCCAGGGCCAGGTTGAGGGCCTCGATGGATTCCATGTCCAGGTGGTTGGTCGGTTCGTCCATCACCAGCACGTTGGGTTTCTGCAGGATCAGCTTGCCGAACAGCATGCGACCTTGCTCACCACCGGAGATCACCTTGACCGACTTGAGGATCTCGTCGTTGGAGAACAGCATGCGGCCGAGGGTGCCACGGATCATCTGCTCGCCCTGGGTCCACTGGCCCATCCAGTCGAACAGGCTGACATCGTCCTCGAAATCGTGGGCGTGGTCCTGGGCGTAGTAGCCGACTTCGGCGCTCTCGGTCCACTTCACGTTACCGGCGTCCGCCGCCATCTCGCCGACCAGCAGGCGCAGCAGGGTGGTCTTGCCGATACCGTTCGGGCCGATCACCGCGACGCGCTCGCCGGCTTCGACGGTGAAGCTGAAGTTCTTGAACAGTTGCTTGTCTTCGAAGCCCTTGGAGACTTTCTCCACGGTCACGGCCTGGCGGTGCAGCTTCTTGGTCTGTTCGAAGCGGATGAACGGGCTGACCCGGCTCGACGGCTTGACTTCGGCCAGCTGGATCTTGTCGATCTGCTTGGCGCGGGACGTGGCCTGCTTGGCTTTCGAGGCGTTGGCCGAGAAGCGGCTGACGAAGGTCTGCAGTTCGGCAATCTGCGCTTTCTTCTTGGCGTTGTCGGCCAGCAGTTGCTCGCGGGACTGGGTCGCCGCGGTCATGTACTCGTCGTAGTTGCCCGGGAACAGGCGCAGCTCGCCGTAGTCCAGGTCGGCCATGTGGGTGCAGACCGAGTTCAGGAAGTGACGGTCGTGGGAAATGATGATCATGGTGCTGTTACGCGCCGTGAGGATGTTTTCCAGCCAGCGGATGGTGTTGATATCCAGGTGGTTGGTCGGCTCGTCGAGGAGCAGCACTTCCGGATCGGAGAACAGCGCCTGGGCCAGCAGCACGCGGAGTTTCCAGCCTGGAGCGACTTCGCTCATCGGGCCGAAGTGCTGTTCCAGCGGGATACCCAGGCCGAGCAGCAGCTCGCCGGCGCGGGATTCGGCGGTGTAGCCGTCCATCTCGGCGAACTCGGTTTCCAGCTCGGCGACGGCCATGCCGTCTTCCTCGGTCATTTCCGGCAGCGAATAGATGCGATCGCGCTCGGCCTTGACCTTCCACAGCTCCTCGTGGCCCATGATCACCGTGTCGATCACGGTGAATTGCTCGTAGGCGAACTGGTCCTGGCGCAGCTTGCCGAGGCGGGTGTTGGGTTCGAGCATGACCTGGCCGGCACTCGGCTCCAGGTCGCCGCCGAGGATCTTCATGAAGGTCGACTTGCCGCAGCCGTTGGCGCCGATCAGGCCATAGCGGTTGCCGTTGTTGAACTTGACGGAGACGTTCTCGAACAGTGGTTTGGCACCGAACTGCATCGTGATGTTAGCGGTGGAGATCAAAGGGTTTACCTATCAATAACTTACGTGGCTTCGTCGCAGCTGCGGATCCATTCCGGACCAATCTGGAGAGTTCCAGCGTCCGTCAGTCGATGGACGAGTTGATCCCGCGTACAGACGTCAATCAAGAGCATCTGCACGCCATGCCCGAGCTGTTGGGCGATAAATGCGGGGGTTGAGACCAGACATTGGCGCGCATTGTCGCATAGGTATGACGGCAGTTGTATGGCGGTCGACGTCGGATGCCCGGTTCTTTCAGAGCTGGCGTCGATTCGTGAATGTCTTGGAGGGCGTGCTTGGTCCAGCCGAGGAGTTCGGCCATGCGTTGTTCGGTGACTGTGCCGACGTCACCAAATGGCCTGGAAAAAAGTCAGGTCGGTGGTAACCTGCGGCTATTTGCCATCAGGGCGGGGGTGAAATGAGAGGAGCACTGAAGCTGTTGCTAACGGCTGCTGCCGCAGTCTTGATCGCGGGCTGCGGTAGTAAGCGATTGGACTATTCACCCGCCGGCTCACACATAAGCAGTCGGCAACAGGCCGTCGAAGTGATTGAGCAGACATTCTTCGAGGATTACAGCAAAAAATCCCGCCCTCAATCGGTTCTGGTCACTGAGAAGGTCATCGTGCTTTCGGATGGGGTGATTTCCGAGGGAACCGCGATTGGTAGTGCAGTGCCGATTGGCGCTGGAGCTATTGCAGTAGGCAGCAGCAAAACGGTTACCAGAGACGCTGCCAGGCGTATTTACCTGAACTCGATTGGTGACGTCTCTGTTTTCGAGAAGCGTGGACGAAGCAATCGCTTTGTCGTGGTCATTCGCGGAATAGATGGTGGGACGCTGGCGACGGTCAGATCGACCCGTCTGGATCGTGCAAAGCTGTTCGCTGATGCGATCACTTACCTCAAGCCGTGAGGATCTAACCTAATCTTCGACAGTAGGAGCGATATGGCCAAGGAAACTAGAAAACCGTGGGGCTATGCGGCTGTTGCGTTAGCGCCCACTGGCATCGGGTTCGCGATGAGCGGGCTGCTGACCGATCAGCCTGCATTCATCTACAGCGGCCTCGGCATGGCCATACCGGGTGTATTGCTGGCCGCCACGCATTTCTGGTCGGCACGCCGACGGGCTTGAGCTCTTGGAAAAGGCACTGGCAGGCAGCGCTGTGTTGGGCTATTGCTTCCCACTCGGTCAGTCGACTCAAGGAGCATGAGATGAAACGATTACTGCTAGTTGTTTTGCTGGCGGCATCGGGTGTAGCCCAGGCCGGTATTCCGCAGGTCAATGCAACCTGTCCCGGAAATATCGAGGTGCACGCCGACAAGGGCGGCCCGATCTACATCAATGGCAAGGAAGGCAAGCTGAAGAAGTTCAACGAGAACTACTTCGAGGCAAAAGGCAGCGGGGTGACGATCTCGCTGTCGGTCAATCCGGACGGCTCTGCGAGCGTTTCCTACACCGGGAAGAATCGCGCAAACGGGATTTGCCTGGTGAAGGAATGAGGCTGCCGGGGTGATTGCGGCATCGCCGTACCACTCACCCCACGCCGCAGGCAGCAAGGTTGCGGTACTCCCCCTTGAAATACAGCAACGGCTGCGCTGCCGTCGCTTCCTGCAATTTCAATGCCTTCACCTCGCCGATCACGATCAGATGATCGCCCGCCGCGTGTTCGGCGTGTATCTCGCAATCCAGCCAGTGCAGGCTGCCGGCGATGATCGGGTTGCCCAGCGGCGACCGCTGCCAGTCCACGCCGTGCCACTTGTCGCTGCCCCTGCGTGCGAACTGGTTGGAAATTCCTGCCTGCTCACCGGAGAGGATATTCACCAGGAACCGACCAGCCTGGCGAATCCCGGGATAGCTAGCCGAGTTGCACATCACGCTGAACGACACCAGCGGCGGACTCATCGACACGCTGTAGAACGACTGGCAGGTGAATCCGATCGGCTGGCCCTCGATCTGGGAGGTGATCACCGTGATGCCGGAGGCGTAGTGCCCGAGCGCTTCGCGAAAGCTCGAAGGCTCGATGGCAATGCTGGAAGCTGACAGCGTCAAGCCAGGAGCTCCCGGCGAACGATTTCCGCGCCGGCGCTCAGGGCATTCAGCTTGCCTCGTGCCACGTGGCGCGGCAGGGGAGCCATGCCGCAGTTGGTGCAAGGGTAGAGTTTGTCGGCATCGACGAATTGCAGTGCCTTGCGCAGGGTGTTGGCGACTTCCTCGGGCGTCTCGATGGAATGGTTGGCCACGTCGATGGCGCCGACCATGACCTTCTTGCCGCGAATGAGCTCGATCAGTTCCATCGGCACATGGGAGTTGTGGCATTCCAGCGAGATGATGTCGATGCTGGATTTCTGCAACTTGGGGAAGGCTTCTTCATATTGGCGCCATTCCGAACCCAGGGTCTTTTTCCAGTCGGTATTGGCCTTGATACCGTAGCCGTAGCAGATATGCACGGCGGTTTCGCATTTCAGGCCTTCGATGGCCCGTTCCAGGGTGGCGACACCCCAGTCATTGACCTCGTCGAAGAAGACGTTGAAGGCCGGCTCATCGAACTGGATGATGTCGACGCCTGCCGCTTCCAGCTCCAGGGCTTCCTGGTTGAGGATTTTGGCGAATTCCCAGGCCAGTTTTTCGCGACTTTTATAGTGGGCATCGTACAGCGTGTCGATCATGGTCATGGGGCCTGGCAGAGCCCATTTGATCGGTTGGCTGGTCTGCTGACGCAAGAACCTGGCATCTTCGACGAACACCGGCTTCTGGCGGCTGACCGCGCCCACTACCGTCGGCACGCTGGCGTCGTAGCGATCACGAATCCGCACGGTTTCGCGTTTCTCGAAGTCGACGCCGCTGAGGTGCTCGATAAAGGTGGTGACGAAGTGCTGCCGGGTTTGCTCGCCATCGCTGACGATATCGATGCCGGCGTGTTGTTGCTCTTGCAGGGACAGGCGCAGCGCATCCTGTTTGCCCTCGATCAACGCTTCGTCTTGCAGTTTCCACGGCGACCACAGGGTCTCGGGTTGGGCCAGCCAGGAAGGTTTCGGCAAGCTGCCAGCGGTTGAAGTGGGAAGCAGTTTTTTCATGTGAAGATGACCTTGTGTTCTTGACGCGTCAGGCGGCGTAGTGGGCGGACCACTGTTCGAGAATGGCGTGGTAGGGCTTGATGAAGTGCTCTTCGGCGAACTGTCCTTGCTCGATGGCCAGGCGACTGCGTTCCTCGCGGTCGTAGACAATGCGGGTCAGCGAGTAATCCTCGTGCTTCAGGCTCGGCTGATAGGATTTGCCGGCTGCGGAATTGGCGTTGTAGATCTCGGGGCGGTAGATCTTCTGGAAGGTGTCCATGGTGCTGATGGTGCTGATCAGTTCCAGGTTGGTGTAGTCACCCAGCAGGTCGCCGGCAAAATAGAAGGCCAGCGGCGCCGCACTGTTTGCCGGCATGAAGTAGCGCACCTTCAGGCCCATCTTGTTGAAGTATTCATCGGTCAGCGAGTACTCGTCCTGTTGGTATTCGACACCCAGCACCGGGTGGCGGTTTTCCGTGCGGTGATAGGTCTTGCTGCTGGAAACGCTCAGGCAGATGACGGGCGGCTTGTTGAAGTGTTCCTTGTAGGTGCTGGAGTTGACGAAGCTCTTGAACAGCTTGCCGTGCAGGTCACCGAAGTTGTCCGGGGTGCTGAAGCCGGCCCGGTCCTTGTTATGTCCGAGCAGCAGTACGCTGAAGTCGTAATCGCGGACATAAGAGGAGAAGTTGTTGCCGATGATGCCTTCGATACGTTCGTTGGTTTCCCGATCGACGATAGTGGTCTTGAGGATTTCGATCAGGGGCAGGGCGTGGTCGCTGCGCTCGCTGCCGATATTCATCTCGACGGAAATGATTTCAAGTTCGACGCTGTAGCGGTCGCCCTTGGGGTTGTCCCAGTGCGCCAGGGTATTGAACCGGTTGTCGATCATCCGCAACGTATTGCGCAGGTTCTCCTGACGGCTTTCGCCCCTGGCCAGGTTGGCGAAGTTGGTGGTGATGCGGGTGTTTTCCGCGGGACGATAGTTCTCGTCGAAGCTGATGCTCTTGATCGAGAAGTTAGGTTCTTTATTCATGCAAGCGGCCGTCCTGATGGTGCGAGACAAGCCCTGATGCAGTTACGCAAGTGCCCAGGGTTTGACTCGGAAGTATCGAGATGATCTGTAATTGAGGCGTAGTCTATGCCGGGCTCTGCATGAGAAAAATTGAATTGGTCTCAAAGGATCTTTAGCCAGGCTCATGATGGCCGGCTACGAGGCAGGGGGGGGCGCTGCAGATCTGAACAGCGCGGGAGATGGGAGGAGGGGGAGTCAGTCCAGTTGCTTGACCAGCAAGCGGCTCTCGTTCATCCGCGCCCGCTCGCTCCACGAGGCGATATGACTGGCCTTGTTCCAGCGCACCTTGCTGATGCCGCTGTCCGCGGCACGGGCCATTGCTTCGTCGACGCAGCGCAAGCCCACGGTGGCACCGGCGCAGGTGCCATCGATCAGCAGCGCGGCTTTCCAGGCCTCCAGCCAGTTCATGCCATTGCGGTTGGTGACCACGACCTTCTTCAGGCCGTTCTTCACATAGTGGATCTCGTACTTGTCCTGCATGGCCCGTCCCTGGGTAGCGACTGCTTCAAATGCGAAAGGTTATCATCAAGCGTTGATGATGGGTATTCGCGGAAGGTCTTACTTTAACCCTGGATACCCTGATCCAGAGCGGTTTTCATCAAGCGAGGGATTGTCGTTTACAGGTCTGGACCAGTGTAGTTAACTGGCAGGCCGTGGCCAGTGGCCATGCCTGCCGAGGTGAATGACCGTGACCCTGAGTTTCCGCCCCGTCGAGCCCCGTGATATTCCGGTGGTCTGCACCTTCGCCCAATCCGCCGACGAGGCGTTCTTCTTCTTTCCCAAGTGCACCTGGCCAGTCACGCCTGAGCAACTGGCGGCCGCCATCGCCCAGCGCAGCGATTCGTCGGTGGTAGTCGAGGGCGACGAAGTCCTGGCCTTTGCCAATTTCTACCAATGGGAGCAGGGCGGCACCTGTTCCCTGGGTAACGTGCTGGTATCGCCCGCCGCCCGAGGTCGAGGCGTAGCCCGTTACCTGGTGACGCAGATGATCGAGGTAGCGCGTGAACGCCACCACGCCCGGGAAATGAAAGTGTCCTGCTTCAACCACAACACCGCCGGCTTGCTCCTGTATCCACGGTTGGGCTTCGTCCCCTTCGGTATCGAGGAGCGCCAGGACCAGCAAGGCCGGCGTGTCGCCCTGGTACAGATGCGGCAAAGCCTGCAGCCGTTGACGGCGTAGGCGCAAGCGCCTATACAGGCGCCGTTATTTCGCATCGCCACGCAGGAAACCACTCATGACCGATGAAGACGATATCCACGAACCCGAGCACGACCACCTGCTCGACCGTGAATTCCACGATGACGAGGACGGTGAAGAGCACGCCGACCCGATGTTCGACGACGTCGAGGACGAAGAAGAGGAATACGGCCTGGATGTACTGGACGACGAGGACCACGAAGACTGGTGAGTCGTCGTCCGGCTCAGTGTCGGAAGCGCGGCAGCGGGCGGTCCAGGGTCAGGGTGGTGAGGGTCCGCTTGACCAGCACCTCCTCGGCTTCCACCGCCTTCAGGCTTTCGCGGATCCTGCCGGCAGCGGGCAGGTCGCCCTGGCTGTCGATCCAGTCGGCGATATCCTTGCAGGCACTGGCCAGGCGGTCTTGCCGATGGTTGATGAGGGTGAGCAGGGTTTGAATGTCTTTGTCGGACATGACTCGTTCCTCCTGTAAGCGATTTCAGTGTAGCAGCGCCTTGGCAAACCGGCGGCTTGCCAGCCGTCGGTCTGCCAGGGCGTCTTTCATTGCTTCACCAGATCACGGAACCAGTCGTCGAGCATGGCCTTTTCTGCATATAGCGAGTCACTGGAGCCGCGACGGCCGGGGCGTTGCAGGTAGAACTTGTCATCCACCCGGGCATCGGCCTGCTTCAGCACCTGGCCTTGTTGCTGAAGGCGGTAGTGCAGGTCGATGCTGGGCCAGGTGATATCGCGCATGAAGCGCACCGAGTACGCGTTGGTCTGCCAGGGCTCGTAGCGGCCGGCGAGGTCGATATCGCGGATATCGATGCTCAGGGTCTGGCCGTCGCGCAGGTAACGGCTGCCAAGGGTTTCGAGGTAGCTGCGCAGCTGTTTCATCACCTGCTCGTCGGCACCGCGCTGGTAACCGTCGCCGCGCAGGCTGGCGTCGCGGAATTTTTCCGGTTGGATGAAGTTGACCTCGACATGAGGGGCCGCCGCCTGTGCCATGCTGGTGCACAACAGGCAGCAGGCGACGAGCGTCAGGACCGGGCGCATGATGAACCTCCGGGAACCAGGGTGGGAGAGCTTCCAGTGTACTCCCGCCAGGCGGCGATGCAGAGCAGGAGCAAGGTCATGAGTGGTGTCATCCAGGTAGCGCGCAACAGCCGTGGGCGCGATCTCGCGGTTGGCGATGTGCACGGGCATTTTTCCCGTTTGCGCGAGGCGCTGGAGCGGGTGGATTTCGATCCCGTGCACGATCGCCTGTTCAGCGTCGGCGACCTGGTGGACCGCGGCCCTGAATGCGAGGACGTGCTCGACTGGCTGGACCAGCCCTGGTTCCACGCGGTGCAGGGCAACCACGAGGCCCTGGCGGTTTCCCATGTCCGCGGCGAATGGCTGGACTACGCCCTGTACCGCGCCGCTGGCGGCGGCTGGTTCCTCGACCTCGACGAGCCAAGCCAGGCCCGCTTCGCCGAGCGCTTCGCGCAGTTGCCGCTGGCGCTGGAGGTAGATACCGCACAGGGGCCGGTTGGCCTGCTGCATGCCGACTGCCCGCTGCTGCGCTGGCGCGACCTGCTGCCGTTGCTGCGCGAATCACCGATTCCGGAAAAGATCCGCGAGGTCTGCCAATGGTCGCGCCAGCGCCTGAAGGACGAGAACGCACGAGGCATCGACGACCTGCGCGCGCTGCTGGTGGGGCATACGCCGCTGCGCGAGGTGCGGGTGCTGGGCAATGTCTGGCATATCGACACCGGAGGCTGGTCCAACGGGCACTTTACCCTGCTGGACCTCGCCACCCTGGAAGTCGTCTAGAGCACCTCGCGCAGGAACGCCAGCACCCGGTCCAATACACGCTGCGGATCTTCACGGTGCGGCACATGATGGCAGCCGTCGAGAATCACCGTCCTGCCTTTGTCGCCGGCGAGCGCGGCGATGCGCTCGGGCTGTGCCAGCGAGCCGTACTCGTCGAGGTCGCCGTGCAGGACCAGGGTCGGGCAGCCCACGGCGCCAGCGGTGTCGGCCAGGGTCCAGTTGCTGAACGCATCTGCCAGCCAGGTTTCGGTCCAGGCCTCCAGCACCCATTGCGCCTTGTCGTCGTGATACTTCGCCAGCCGCTCCAGCTGGCCGGGCTCGCGGAACTGCGCCTTGGCCAGGCGAATGCCTTCCAGCGTGCGCGCCTCGACGAAGGCCTGGGCCGACTCGGTGACCAAGGCCACGCAGTCCTGTCCATGGCGTGCCGCGCAGACACTGGCCATGGCCCCGCCGACGCTGTGGCCGAAGGCGATGAAGCGCTCGATGCCCAGCGCCTCACGCAGCAAGGGGAACACGCTGTCCGCCTCGTCGCCGATGAAGCTCAGCGGCAACGCGCCGGGATGGCGCGCCGATTGCCCGAAGCCCAGACGATCGTAAGCCACCACCTCCAGGCCGCTGCACTGGCAGAGCAGCGCGGGAAAGTCGCGCCAGAGTTCGACGCAGCCGAGGGAATCATGCATCAGCACGATCACCGGCTGGCGCGGGTCGGGTCGTTCGGGAAACCAGCGACGGGCATGCAGCGCGCCCCAGGGTGTGGGGATCGAGGCGACTTCCATGACGATGGAGAGTGACGACATAACGGCTCCGCTTCAGGACAAGTCCCTGACAAGTAACAAAACCTTTTCGCCACTGCAATGGAAACAGGTACGACAGTGCCAGTTGCATTGATGCAAGCAGTGCAGCAATGAACTGCAGATCCGCTATCTTGTTGCCTGTTCCTGCACTTCACATACTCGCTGCCATCCATGAACGGGCAGGAGAAGGCAATGACCCACGCAATACGCTTGAATCGGGCAGGTGGCCCGGAAGTCCTGGAGCTGGAAACGGTGGAGATCATCGAGCCTGGTCCTGGCGAGGTCTGGCTGGAGCAGGACGCCATCGGCGTGAATTTCCTCGACGTCTCCCAGCGCAAGGGTGCGGTGCCGTTGCCGCTGCCGGGCGGGATCGGCCTGGAAGGCGCGGGGAGGGTGGCGCGTGTCGGAGCCGGGGTGAGCAATGTCGCGGTGGGTGACCGGGTCGCCTACGCCACCGGGCCGCTGGGCGGCTATGCCAGCGCCCGGCTGTTTCCCGCCGAGCGCCTGGTGCGGCTGCCGGACGGGGTGTCAGCGGAGGACGCGGCGACCGTCCTGTTCAAGGGCATCACCGCGCAGTACCTGCTCAAGTCCACCTACCCGGTGGGGCCGGGCACCCGGGTGCTGATGTATGGGGTCGCGGGCGGGCTGGGTTCGCTCATGGCGCCGTGGGCCAAGCACCTGGGCGCCTTCGTGATCGGCGTAGTGTCGCGCCAGGCCAGCGTGGAAAAGGCCCGGGCGCTGGGCTGCGACGAGGTGCTGGTGTTCGACCCGGCGACCCTGGCAGCGGACGTCTCGCGCATCACCGGCGGCCGCAAGGTCGACGTGGTCTACGACCCGATTGGCCGGGCGTCCTTCGAGGCCTCGCTGGACAGCTTGCGTCCCCGTGGTGTGCTGGTGTCGTTCGGCGCTTCCAGCGGTGCGCCGGCGCCGGTGGACATGGCCACGCTCAACAGCAAGGGCTCGCTGTTCGTCACCCGGCCGTCGCTGGCCGCGCATACCGCCACCACCGCCGAATACCAGGAGCGCGCCACCGATGTGCTGGCGGCGTTGCAGGCGGGTATCATCAGCGCGCAGATCTGGGGGCGCTACCCGTTGGCCGAGGCGGCCCGGGCCCATGCCGACCTGGAATCCGGACGATCCTCGGGAGCGATCATTCTCACGCCATGAACCTCGATGTACTGGACAACCCCCACAGCGATGAAATCGCCGCCTTCCTCGCCGTCGCCGCGCAGGGCTCGTTCGTGGGCGCTGGACGCTTGCTGGAGCGCCACCCCACGGTGATCTCCAAGCGTGTCGCGGCGATGGAGAAACGCCTCGGCGTGCGCCTGGTCGAGCGTTCGACCCGCCAGGTGCGCATCACGGCGGTGGGCGAGCAGTTGGAACAGCGCCTGCGCGCCGCCCTGGGCATGATCGCCGAGGCCGAGCAGCAGGCGATTTCCGGGGCGGCGCAGGTGCGTGGGGTGTTGCGCCTGGCCTTGCCGGCGGCGATGGGGCGGCTGTGCATCGGCCCCATGCTGCCGGAGTTCCTCGATGCCCATCCGCAAGTGTCCATCGTTGCCGACTACAGCGAGCGCCTGGTGGACATCATCGATGAAGGCTTCGACCTCGCCATCCGCATCGGCGAGCTGGAGGACAACCGGCTGATCGCGAAGAAACTCTGCGATCACCGACGTATTCTCTGCGCGTCGCCCGCCTATCTGGAGCGGCATGGCGTGCCCCAGGCACCCGCGCAATTGAGCGAGCACAACTGCCTGCGCTTCAGTGGACTGGCGTCGTTTCCGCAATGGCGGATGTATGCCGGCGAGCGGCAGGTCAGCGTCACGCCCAGGGGCAACCTGACGGCCAACGACAGCGAGTCCCTGCTGGCTGCGGCCCGTGCCGGTGCGGGCATCCTGGGTGCGGGGGAGTGGCTGATGAGCCGTGATCTCGCGGCCGGGACACTGGTTCGGGTCTTGCCCGAGTGGCAGCTGGACCCTACCGGTGGCGTCTATCTGGTACGGCCCTCGGCGCGTTTCCCGGCGGCGACGGTGCTGGCGTTCAAGCAATGGATCGAGGCGCGCTTCGAGCCGTTGCCGCCCTGGATGAAACCCAAGGCTTGAGTCCTGCCTTGATCGGCCAAGGGCGGAATCTGCCCCAAATTATGTTTCAAATGAAATGTATTCGCATTTATACTCCTGCACCGCCGCCCCTCCGGGCATCACTTCCCCATGCAGGTCACCGTGCAGGCCGATCCCCCGAAACCTTCGCTGCTGTCCACCCTGGTCCGTCACTACGACGAACTGGTGGAACATGTGCGCCGGCGTTTCGGCGAACGCGGTTTTGCCCGCGAGGTGGTCCACGATGTCTGCGTGCAGTTGCTGGAGAAGCACGAGAAGGAAGGGGTGCGCACGCCGCTGGCGTTGCTGCGCAAGATCACCCATGACAACGCCGTCAGCCGCTATCGCGGCGAACGCCGGCGCCAGCACTGGATCATCGGGGTCGAGGAACTGCCCGAGGTGGATGCGCAGCTCCCCAGCCAGGAGCGCCAGCTGGATGCCAGCCAGACCCTCGACCGCCTGGTCCGCGCCATCGAAGGCTTGCCGCCGCGCTGCCAGGCCGTCTTCGTCATGCACAAGATCCACGAACTGCCCCAGGCCGAGGTCGCCGAGCGCCTGGGCATTTCCCTGAAGACCGTGGAAAAGCACCTGCGCCTGGGCATGGCGGCCTGTCGCGAATACCTGGGCGATGAGGTGTCGGCATGAGCAGCAAGCCCCCGCGCCCCGGCAAGTTCGCCGAGGAAGACCAGGCCATCGCCGAGCTGCGCGATCAACTCAAGCAGCGCTTTCCGATGCCCGAGCCGGCGCCGCGCAGGAAACCCGGCCGCGCGACCCGTGCCGGCCTGCTTTCGCTGGCGCTGCTGGCCGGGCTGATCGGGCTCGACCCGGCCTACCGCAGTGAGCATTACCTGACCCAGGTCGGCCAGCGCCAGGCCGTGCAACTGGCGGACGGCAGCACGGTGCTGCTGGATGGCGCCAGCGAGCTGGAGGTCAGCTGGCACTTGCGCAGTCGCCAGACCCGGTTGGCACAGGGCCAGGCGCTGTTCGAGGTGGCGCCGATGCAGTATCGCCCCTTCCTGGTGGAGGCGGGGCCGGTGTCGGTGCGGGTGGTCGGTACACGTTTCAATGTCGATCGCCAGCAGGACGCGGTGCGGGTCAGCGTCGCCGAGGGTCGAGTCGCGGTGCGCGCGGGTGGCGCGTCCAGCCTGTTGGAACCGGGCCAGCAGGTCCGGGTGCAGGACGGTCGCCTCGGTGCGGTGGCGAAGGTCGAGGGTACCGAAGTCGGGGCCTGGAAGGATGGCCAGTTGCTCTTCGATCGCACGCCACTGCGCGAGGTGCTCGGCGTGCTTCAGCGTTATCACGCCAAGCCGTTGCGCCTGGTCGATCCGGCGCTGGGCAGCCTGCCGGTGTCCGGGGTGTTCGACAGCGCCCATGTCGACCGTCTGCTGAGCCTGTTGCCGGGCATCCTGCCGGTAACCGTCAGTACCGCTGCCGACGGTGCCGTGCTGGTCGCGCCTCGCGGGAAAAAATAATTTCAAGAACAGGGTAGGGTTGCGCACTGCGGGCGGCGGCTATCTCCATGACCCCCTTCATTTCCTGGAGAGCCTTACGTGAGTCAGTCCCTGTTGCGCGTGCCGATGCCCCTGTCGTTGCTGGCCGCCGGCCTGTTGTCCAGCCCGTTCGCCATGGCCCAGTCGGCGCCGGTCGAGTTCGATGTGCCGGCGGCGTCGCTGGAGAAGTCCCTGAGTGCCCTGGCGCGCCAGGCCAATGCGCAGATCCTGTTCGCCAGCGACATCACCAGCGGCAAGACGGCCCCGGCGCTCAAGGGGCGCTACACCCTGGAACAGGCCCTGCAACGCCTGCTGGGCAACAGCGGCCTGAGCGCCGAGGAGCGTGACGAGCACACCTTCGTCGTGGTGCCGGACGGAGTGCCAACGCCGAGCAGCGCTGCCGGCGCGGTGGAGTTGTCCAGCCTGGAAATCACCTCTTCGCGGACCCGCAGCGATCTGGTTCCCCAGGCGCGCCAGGTCAGCGTGATCGAGCGCGAGCAACTGGAGCAACTGCGCCAGGGCTCGGACAGCCTCGCCACCGTGCTGGCCAAGAGCGTACCGGGCATGGCCGATTCCAGCCGCACCGTGACCGACTACGGCCAGACCCTGCGCGGGCGGACCATGCTGGTGCTGGTGGATGGCGTGCCGCTGAACACCAACCGTGACTCCTCGCGCAACCTGGCCAATATCGACCCGGCGCTGATCGAGCGGGTCGAGGTGATCCGTGGCAGCAGTGCCATCTACGGTGCCGGTGCCACGGGCGGCATCATCTCCATCACCACCCGCCCGGCGGGTGGCGAAAACCGTGCACAGACCACCTTCAACGCCGTCTCGCCCTTGAGCCGACTGGGCAGCGATGGCCTCGGCGGGCAACTTCAGCAGCACTTCTCCGGCTCCCAGGGCAAGGTAGACTATGCGGTCGACTTCGGCGCCCGGCATATCGGCGCGTCCTATGATGCCAACGGCCATCGCATCGCGCCGGAGCCGAGCCAGGGCGATCTGTTCGATTCCAACACCTTCAACATCGGCGGCAAGCTCGGCCTGCGTCTCGATGAAGAGCAGCGTATCCAGCTCTCCGCCAGCCACTACAACGCCGAGCAGGACAGCGATTACACCGCCGACCCGCGGGTCGCCAGCCTGCCGCCAGGATCGGTGCCGGCGCAGCCACTGTCGGGCTTGTCCCTCGACGAACAGAACCAGATCAGGAACACCTTGCTCAACCTGGAGTACGCCCACGCCGACGTGCTCGGCGGCACCCTGAATGCCCAGGTCTACTACCGCGACTATTTCACCCGTTTCACGCCGTTCGATGCCCGTGGCGTGGCCACCCGCGGGCGCAATGTCGACCAGGTGATGCAGAACAGCGAAGTGTTCGGCAGCCGCGTGACCCTGCGCACGCCGCTGGGCGAGGCGGGGAACACCGAGTTGTTGTGGGGCGCCGACTTCAACCACGAGCGCAGCGACATGCCGATCGACATCTTCGACCCGCGCCTGTACGACGCCAGTGGCGGGCGGGTCTACGACAAGATCGGCCGGCTCACCTACATGCCTGACCTGACCACCCGCAGCCTCGGCGGCTTCGCCCAGTTGCAGCATCGTTTCAACGAGCAATGGTCGATGGAAGGCGGGGTGCGCTACGAGTACGCCACGGCGCGCTACGACGACTTCATCCCGCTGTCCGAATCCAGCGCGGCGCTGCCTGCCACCGTGGCCGGTGGCGAGGTCAATTACGATGCGCTGCTGTCGAACATCAGCCTGACCTGGTCGCCGGTGACCGGGCAGGAGATCTACGCGGCGTTCAGCCAGGGCTTCCAGTTGCCGGATATCGGCGTGCAGGTGCGCAATGCCCGGCGTGGTTTCGACATCGACTCGTCCAACCTGGAGCCGGTGAAGACCAACAACTATGAACTGGGCTGGCGCGGTGGGCTGGGCGAGCAGACCCTGGCGACCCTGGCAGTGTTCTACACCACCTCGAAGCTGGGGGATGTGCAGAGCTTCAACAACGGTCTGATTCTCACCCGCACCCAGGAGCGCATCTACGGCGTCGAAGGCAGCGCCGACTGGCTGAGCACGGATGAGCGCTGGGGCGCTGGCGGTACCTTCAGCTGGCTCAAGGGTCGGGAGAAACCGGACAACGGCGACTGGCAGGACATGACCGGCTACCGCATCCCGCCGCTGAAGGTCACGGCCTATGTCGAGTACAAGCCTGACGAAGACTGGAGCCACCGCGCCCAGCTGACCTGGTTCGACAGCGACGACTACCGGCTCGACGGCGTGGCCAGCTTCGGCCGGCGCAAGGTCGACGGTTATGCCACGGTGGATCTGGTCAGCCAGTACCGGCTGGGGGCGGATGACCGGGTCAGCATCGGTATCCAGAACCTGTTCAATCGCGACTATTACCCGTTGTACAGCCAGTTGATGCGCAACAGCACCAACACCAGCCACCTGCCGGCACCAGGGACGGTGCTGACGGTGGGGTATACGCACGACTGGTAAGTATTGCGCTGGGTATCTACACATCTTGGTCAAGTGAAGCGTGGACCCTGTGGGAGCGGGTTCACCCGCGATTGCGATAGTGAATTCACCGACGCCATCGCGGGTAAACCCGCTCCCACGGGGCCACGAACCGCCTCACGGCCTGTACAACAAGGAAGACAACAACTATGCCGTTTGCACGCCCCCTTATCGCCACCCTGGCCCTGACCTGCAGCTTGCCGCTCTGGGCCCTCGAAGCCCCGCTCGAACCCCGCATCCCGACCCTGGCCTACGACGACCGGCAGATCATCCTGGTCTGGGAAAAGCCCGCCGACCACGCGGCGATCGTCGACTACCACGTCTACGCCAACGGCAAGTTGCTCGGTGGCAGCAACGCCAACCACGACCTGGTCTCGCCGGCCAAGCCCTACATCGACCGCTTCTACCAGCAGGACACGCGCAACTTCCACCACCGCATCGCCCTGCACAGCTTCACTGCCCAGGGCCTCCAGCCGGACACCGAGTACCGCTTCACCGTGCGCTCGGTGGACCGCGACGGCAAGGAGTCGGCCGACAGCCCGGTGGTCGTGCAGCGCACCACGGCCGTTGCGCCGCTGTTCGATGTGAAACGCTACGGCGCCAAGGGCGACGGCAGCACCCTGGACACCGCCGCGATCCAGCGCGCCATCGATGCCTGCACCCCGGGCTGCAAGGTGCTGCTGCCCGCCGGCACCTACAAGAGCGGCGCGCTGTACCTGAAGAGCAACATGACCCTGGAGATCGCCAAGGGCGCGACCCTGCTCGGTTCCGAGCGCGCCGAGGACTATCCGCGCGACGGCTACATCCAGTACCCGTACTCGACCACCGTGCGCCCGGCCTCGCTGATCAACGCCTTGCCCCGTGACCCGCGCGCGCACCAGTCCTTCGAGAACATCCGCATCGTCGGCCAGGGCACCATCGACGGCAACGGCTGGAAACGCAACGCCGACGTGCTCGACGAGCGCGGCCAGCCGCTGCCGTTCTACCTGCCCAGCGACAACACTCGCTACATGCACGACGGCGTGCTGGCCAAGGCCCAGGTCGAGCGTGCGGTGGCCGAGGGCATGAATGTCAAGGACGCCTACGGGCAGATGCGCTCGTCGCTGATCACCCTGCGTGACGTGAAGAATGTCTTCTACGGCGGTTTCACCGTGCTCAACCCGGCCTACCACGGGATCATGAACCTGGAGACGGAGAACGTGGTGCTGGCCAACACCACCCACAAGACCTACGACGCCAACAACGGCGATGGCATCGAGTTCGCCAACAGCCGCAACGCCATGGTCTTCAACAACTTCTTCGACACCGGTGACGACTGCGTCAACTTCGCCGCCGGCACCGGTGCCGGGGCGGTGAAGCAGAAGCCCCAGGACGGCGCGTGGATCTTCAACAATTACTTCCGCAAGGGCCATGGCATGGTCGTCGCCGGCAGCCACACCGGCGCCTGGATCGAGAACATCCTCGCCGAGGACAACGTCTCGGACGGCACCGACGCCGGCCTGCGCATGAAGAGCACCAACTTCATGGGCGGCGGCGCGCGCAACGTGGTGTTCCGCGACTCGGCGATCCGCAGCACGGTCAAGCAGGCGTTCATCTTCACCCTTGACTACAACGACCCGAACGCCAAGCTCGACTACGAGCGCTCGACCATCGCCGGGCAGTTCCGCGATATCCGGGTCAGCGACGTGAGCGTGGAAAACGCCGGGATGGCGGCGATCGAGGTCAAGGGCGACAGCCAGCACGACGCCTGGCACCAGGGCCTGGTGTTCGAGCGCGTGCGTTTCAGTGGCGAGGCCAAGGCCAAGGTCGATGGCCTGCGCGACTCGCGTTTCGACGCGGTGCGCTTCAGTGGGACGACTGCCAATCCCTGGCAGGTGAGCAACAGCCAGGGCCTGGCCTTCAGCGAGGTGGACCCGGCGCCCTGAGTCGTCTCACTCGCCGTAGAACGCCTGGACCTTCTGCGCCTCGCGCAGGCGCATGCGGCTGTTGTTCAGGTGCAGGAACATCGCCGCCCGCGCAGCGTCCACCTGGCGGCTGGCGATGGCATCGAAGATCTGCTGGTGCTCGACGTTGATCCCCGCCAGGTAGGTGCTGCGGTTGCTTTGCCCGGTATAGGCGGAGTTCATCCGGGTGCGGGGAATCATCTTGGTGCCGAGGTTCTTCATGATGTCGATCAGGTAGCCGTTGCCGGACGCCTTGGCGATCTTCAGGTGGAACTGGAAGTCGGCATTGGTGGTGCTGCCGGACTTTTCCGGGCCCTGCATCAAGGCGTTCAAGGCCTGCTCCAGTTCCTCGAGGGCCTGCGGGGTCGCGCGTTCGGCGGCCATGCCGGCGGCCTGGACTTCCAGGCTCAGGCGAAACTCCAGCAGGTCGAGGACATCGCTGAGCAGGCCGATGGTCGGCGGACCGACGTTGAACCCTTCCGGGGCCGGCATGTCGAGTACGAAGGTGCCGACGCCGTGGCGGGTCTCCACCAGCCCGGCGGCCTGCATCCGCGACAGCGCCTCGCGCACCACTGCGCGACTGACCCCTTCGGCGGCCATGATGCTGGCTTCGGTGGGCAGCTTCTCGCCGCGTTGCAGTTCACCCGCGCGCATGCGCTGGGCGAAGCGTTCGACCAGGGCTTCGGCGAGGCGGCGGGGCTTGTTTGAGGCGAGGGCGATGAGGTCCGGCATGGGCACGCTCTTGTTCGATTTGGCCGGCATTATAGTGCGTTTTGCCTTGAGGCTGCCGGTATACTGCCATCATCTTTTGCGTTCCAAAGGTCATCCTGCATGCAGCGTGCTTCCCCCGACCGACGCCCGAGCCTGGCCCAGCGACTGGTGCTTGAGCTGTCGCAGAAAATCGTCTCCGGCGAATGGCCGGCGGGCAGCAAGCTGCCCACCGAGCAGGTGCTGACCGAGGCCCATGGCGTCAGTCGCACCACGGTCCGCGAGGCGTTGTCGCGCTTGCAGGCGGAAGGCCTGGTGGAAACCCGGCGTGGCATCGGCACCTTCGTGGTCGATACGGTGCGTGCGGGTGATGACCAGGACAGCGCGCCGGAAAAAGGCACGGCCTGCGATGCCGTGGCGCTGATCGAATTGCGCCTGAGCCTGGAGGTCGAGGCCGCAGCGATTGCAGCGCAGCGCGCCACCCCGGCGCAACTGGCGGCCATGGGCGCCGCGCTGGCGGACGCCGCGACCCCTGGTCCGCTCGAAACCGCGGCCGGCCGGGATTTCGCCTTCAACCTGTTGATCGCCCAGTGCACCGGCAACAGCTTTTTCATCGATGCCATGAGCCACCTCGGCAGCACCTTGATGGGCGATGCCCAGCGCGCGTTGCCGCAGCTCGGCGCGGCGCAGCGGGCACGCTGGCAGCATGAGCGGGAGCAGGTCCTCGTCTCGATCACCCGCAAGGACGCCGATGGCGCCCGGGCCGCGATGCGCCTGCACCTGGTCAATCTGCTGCAGCACGCGCGCAGCGCGGTCGACGCACAAGGCGACTGAAGGGGCCTGGCGTCCCAAGCCATTAAAAAAGCCGGCCCTCAGGCCCGGATTCCATCGTTTTTCAAGGTTTCCCGCCCTCCCTATAGTCCTCGCAGACCCGTCGAAACACGATGCGAGAGACAACGATGAACAACGACAAGAACGCCGGGATCGGCACCCGCGTGGTATGGGGCGGCGAACAGGTGGAGCACCCCTACAACGCTACCCAGATGCCCATCGTCGCCAGCGCCGCCTACGGCTACCGCGATATCGACGGCTGGTACGACGTGGCCCTGGGCAATCAGCCGGGCTTCATCTACAGCCGCATGAGCAACCCCACCGTCGCGGTACTGGAAGACAAGCTGCGGGAACTGGAGCAGGCCGAGTCGGCAGTGGCCTTCAGCACCGGCATGGCGGCGATCAGCGGTGTCCTGCACACCTTCCTCTGCCAGGGCAAGCGCGTGGTCTCGACCCGCGACAGCTACGGCGGCACCAACAAGATCTTCGAGGAATTCCTGCCGCGCCAGGGCGTGGACGTGACCCTGTGCGACACCCTCGACTGCGCAGCCATCGAGCGGGAAATCGCCCGTGGCTGCGATCTGGTCTATCTGGAAACACCGAGCAACCCGACCCTGAAGATCCTCGATATCCGCCGCCTGCTGGCTGCGGCAAAGCGGGTTGGTGCGCTGGTGGTGGCAGACAACACCTTCGCCACGCCGCTCAACCAGAACCCGCTGGCCCTGGGCGTCGACGTGGTGGTGCACAGCGCCACCAAGTTCCTTTCCGGCCACGGCGACGTCCTCGGCGGCGTGGTCTGCGGCGCGGAAGCGCTGATGGCCCAGGTGCGTCATTACCGGGAGATCAACGGCGCCTCCCTCGACCCGTTTTCCGCCTACCTGATCATCCGCGGGATCAAGACCCTGGCCCTGCGCTTGCGCCAGCAGCAGGCCAGCGCCCAGGCCATCGCCGAGTACCTGCGCGACGAGCCGCTGGTGGAGTCGGTCAACTACCCCGGACTGCCGGAGCATCCCGGGCACAGCATCGCTCGTTCGCAGATGCGCGGCTTCGGCGCCATCGTCAGCTTCGTCCTGCGCGGCGGCATGGACACGGTGGTCAAGCTGCTGCCGCTGCTGCGCTACGCCCACCGCGCCGGCAACCTCGGCGCGGTGGAAACCATCTACGGGCCGGCACGGACCACCAGCCACGTGGAAAACACCCTGGAAGAACGCCAGGCCCTGGGGATTTCCGAAGGCCTGGTGCGGATCTCGGTGGGTATCGAAGACACCGCCGACCTGCTGGCCGACCTGCGCCAGGCGTTCGCCACGGTGAGTCATCAAGGGACTGATGCAAGCAGCGCACGGCACCGGGAAGTGCCGGCCTGAGGGTGGCCGCGCCCGGCTGCCGGGCGGCCCCGTCATGAAAACCACAACAAGAACAATCCTTGGCACACCGCTTTTCCACTGCCCGTTGCCAATCCCTTCATGAGAACCCAGACATGTCCAGCCAACCTTCCCCGCAAACGCCGGATACCCCGGCGGGCTACAAGAAAGAAATGCACACCCGGCACATCGTCATGCTCGCCCTTGGCGGCGTGATCGGCACCGGCCTGTTCCTCACCTCGGGCTACACGGTCAACCAGGCCGGGCCGCTGGGGGCGGTGATCGCCTACATGGTCGGCGCGGTGATGGTCTACCTGGTGATGGTCTGCCTCGGCGAACTGGCGGTGCAGATGCCGGAAACCGGCTCCTTCAGCAGCTACGCCACCCGTTACCTCGGCCCCGGCACCGGCTACACCGTGGCCTGGCTGTACTGGCTGACCTGGGCGGTGGCCATCGGCTCGGAATTCACAGCGGCGGGCATCCTCATGGTGCGCTGGTTCCCCGACACGCCGGTGTGGATCTGGAGCGCGCTGTTCGCCATCACCGTGTTCACCAGCAACGTGGTCTCGGTACGGCTGTTCGCCGAGACCGAGTTCTGGCTGTCGCTGATCAAGGTGCTGACCGTGATCGCCTTCATCGTCATCGGCGGCGGGGCCATCTGCGGGCTGTTCGACGTCCGGCACGTGCAGGGCATCGGCCTGTCCAACTTCACCCGCGAAGGCCTGTTCCCCACCGGCCTGCTGCCGATCGCCATGACCTTGCTGGCGGTGTCCTTCGCCTTCTCCGGCACCGAACTGATCGGTATCGCCGCGGGCGAGGCGAAAGACCCGCAGGACAGCGTGCCCAAGGCCATCCGTACCACGGTGATACGCCTGGCGCTGTTCTTCGTCGGCACCATCTTCGTCCTCGCCACCCTGTTGCCGCGGGAGCAGGCCGGCCTGGTGGAAAGCCCGTTCGTCATGGCCTTCGACCTGATCGGCATCCCGTACTCGGCGGACATCATGAACTTCGTGATCCTCACCGCGCTGCTCTCGGCGGCCAACTCGGGGTTGTACGCGGCGTCGCGGATGCTCTGGACCCTCAGCGACCAAGGCCATATGCCGCGCTGCTTCGCCCGCCTGTCCCGGCGCGGCACGCCGGTCAACGCGATCATCCTGAGCATGGCCGGCGCCGTCGCCTCCCTGTTCAGCAGCGTGGTGGCGCCGGACACGGTGTACCTGGCCCTGGTGTCGATCTCCGGGCTGGCCGTGGTGGTGGTGTGGATGAGCATCGCCGCCAGCCAGATCGCCTTCCGCCGGCACTACGTGGCCAATGGCGGACGGGTCGAGGACCTGCACTTCCGCGTGCGTGGCTACCCTTGGGTGCCACTGGGTGCGATCGCCTGCTGCGTGCTGGCCTGCGTCGGCATCGCCTTCGATCCCGAGCAGCGCGTGGCCCTGTACTTCGGCCTGCCGTTCATTGCCTGGTGCTACTTCGTCTACTGGGTCACCCGCAAGCAGCGCGCCCAGCGCCTGGCGGCCATGGCACCCGGGATTGGCGCGGCCTGAGGGTTCCGGTCCATGATGGGCGGATCCCCCTGTACCCGAGGTCGTGCCGATGAAACAGAAGTCCCTGCCGCCGCTGAACTGGCTGCGCTCGTTCGAGGTGTCGGCACGCGCCTTGAACTTCACCCATGCGGCGGACGAACTGCACCTGACCCAGGGCGCCGTCAGCCAGCAGATCCGCCAGCTGGAAAGCCACCTCGGCGTGGCGCTGTTCAAGCGCCTGCCCCGGGGGCTGGCGCTGACCGAGGAAGGCCAGTCGTACCTGCCGGTGGTGCAGGACGCCATCAGCCGCCTGGCGGTGGGCACCAACGAGATCTTCGGCCAGCACAAGCGCCGGCCGGTGAAGGTGCGCGGCAGCCTGTCGTTCCTGCAGTACTGGCTGGCACCGCGCCTGGCGGACTTCTGCCGCGAGCACCCGCACATCGACATCCGCTACATCAGCAACCTGTGGGTCAAGGAGCCGGACGGCGAGGACGACCTGGAAGTGCGCTGGGGCAATGGCCAATGGAGTGGCCTGTATGCCTGGCGCCTGACCTGGGACGTGCTGCTGCCGGTGTGCGCGCCGGCGCTGCTGGCCCGCTCGCCGCTGCGCGAGCCCCGCGACCTGCGCCATCACCCGCTGCTGCACGTGCTCGGCTACGAGGAAGGCTGGGGCTACTGGCTGGAGCGGGTCGGCGCGGACAATGTCGACTACTCCCGCGGCCTGCAGTTCGACACCCTGATCTCGACCCTGCGCATGGCCGAGCTGGGGCAGGGCGTGGCCCTGGCGCGTTCCTCGGTGGTCGAGGACCTGCTGGCCAGCGGGCAACTGGTGGCACCGTTCAGCCAGCGTATCGAGGCCAGCGAATCGTTCTACCTGGTGCGCGAGCAGGGGCGGCCCTTGTCGCCGGATGCCGCGCTGTTTTCCGACTGGCTGGTGGCCCAGGCGCGCCGGCCGGTGTAATCCGTTCTGGAGTTTCCCCATGCAATACCTGAGCACCCGCAACGGCGCGGGCCCCGTGGATTTCCGCGATGTCGTGCTGTCTGGCCCGGCCAGCGACGGCGGACTATATGTCCCGGCCCACTTGCCGTCGATCAGTCCGGAAGCCATCGCCAGCTGGTCGTGGCTGCCGTTCGACGAACTGGTGTGGCGGGTCGTCTCGCCCTTCGTCGGCGGCGCCCTGGACGAACAGACCCTGCGCCGACTGCTCAGCGACAGCTACAAGGACTTCACACATCGGGCCATCACGCCGTTGCAGCAGATCGGCCACAACGAGTGGATCCTGCAGCTGTTCCACGGTCCGACCCGCACCTCGAAGGACTTCGCCGCGCAGTTGCAGGCGCGGCTGGTGCGGCATTTCCTGGACGAATCGGGCGGCGAGGCACTGGTGGTCGGCGCTACCAACGGCGATACCGGCGTGGCGGCGATCGAGGCCTTTGCCGGTTGCCCGAACGTGCGCCTGGCGGTGCTCTATCCCCGCGACGGCGTGCCGGCGGATCGCCTGGCTGTGCTGCGGGCGGCAGACCCGCGAAGGGTGCAACTGTTTCCCCTGGAGGGCAGCTTCGATGACTGCCAGACGCTAGTCGCCCGGCTGTTCCGCGCCTGGCCCCTGGAAGGGGTGATCCCGGTGTGCTTCAACTCCAGCAACTGGGTTGGGGTACTCGCGCAGATCGTCTTCTACTTCCACGCCGCCCTGCAGCTGGGCGGTGGTACGCGCCCGGTGGGCTTCAGCGTGCCGGCGGCGAGCTTCGCCGAGATCTACGCCGGCTTCGTCGCGCAGAAGATGGGCCTGCCGATCAACCAGGTGATCGTTTCCACCAACAGCAACGATGCCTTGCACCGCTTCCTGCATCGCAACCGTTATGCGCCTCATGCCAGCCAGCGCACCCTGGCGCCGGCCATGGATTTCTCGCTCTATTCCAACCTGGAGCGCTTTATCTGGGAGCTGTACGGCCGCGACGGCGAGTGCGTGAAGGCGCTGATGGCGCAGTTCGAGGCCAGCGGCGAGCTGAGCATCGGCAACCCGCAGTGGCTGCAGGCACGAGTGCTGTTCGACTCCTATGCGGTGGACGAGGCCGAGGTGCGCCGCGAGGTGCTGCGGCTGAAGGCGGAGACCGGCGCGGTGGTCGACCCGCACACGGCGGTCGGCGCCCTTGCCGGGCGTCTGCACCGGCGCAGCCTGGGGGCGCCGATGGTCACCCTGGGGCAGATCGCGCCGGAGAAGTCCGCGCTGTTGCTGCGTGAACTGGGCGTCTGGGACGACGAGCTGGCGGTGGCGCCTGCCGTGGATGACGACTTGCCCGCACTGGCCCGGGATGATCTCGACGGCTTGTGCCGGGCGTTGCGTGCGGTGTCGCCATGAAGCGCATTCTCGATCCGCTGGACGAACGCATCCTCGCCGAGCTGACGGCCAATGCACGGATCGCCCACGCCGAGCTGGGGGCCAAGGTCAATCTGTCGCGCAATGCGGTGCGCCAGCGCATCGAGCGTCTGGAGCGCGATGGCGCGATACAGGGCTATACAGTGCGGCTGGGTGACTCGCGGCGGCCGTCGTCGCTGATCAGCGCGGTGATCTTCGTCTACCGGCATGACCGCATGCGCGGGGACGATGTGCTGGCGACGCTGCGGGGGATTCCCGAAGTGGTGCAGTGCGAGGTGCTCAGTGGCGAGTTCGACCTGATGCTGCGGGTCAATGCAGCGACCCCGGAGCGGGTGCACGGGGTGTGGAAGGAGATCGCGGGGATGCCGGGGGTGGAGAACACCTTGACGTCGTTTGTGTTGTCGGCGGTGTTCTGAGGCATCCCTAAGTGCGCGGACCCTGTGGGAGCGGGTTTACCCGCGATTGCTATGGTGAATTCACGACAGTAATCGCGGGTAAACCCGCTCCCACAGGTTACGCGCCGCTCTCTCAATCTC
>NZ_JAZDQN010000026.1:0-90244 GCF_036324125.1 Pseudomonas ulcerans
CGGTGGGCTGCTGGCATTCAGAGGGACTGACCTCCCAATAGCCGGAAAATATCCGGCTAATTCAGAGCATCCCTAGACCGGTAGCATGGTTTGTCAGCCTTGGGCTGGCGGAGTGAAGCATACGCCCGCCCTAAATATTGGTGGGATAGTGCAACGTATGGGCTGAAGCGAGCTTTTCCCCAAGCTCAGGATGGTCTGAAAAAGACTTCCTGATTTTGACAAAATACCCGGACCCCACCCGCCGAGTTTTCCGATGAAACAGATGACCTTCGCCGACGCCGAGTACGCCGGCAAGCGCAAGCAGACCCGCAAAGAACTGTTCCTGGTCGAAATGGATCGGGTGGTGCCGTGGAAGGGTTTGATTGCCCTGATCGATCCGCATTACCCCAAGGGTGAAGGTGGTCGACCGGCCTACCCGCTGATGGCCATGCTGCGGGTTCATCTGATGCAGAACTGGTTCGGGTACAGCGACCCGGCGATGGAAGAAGCGCTGTACGAAACGACCATCCTGCGCCAGTTTGCCGGGTTGAGCCTGGAGCGCATTCCTGACGAAACCACCATCCTCAACTTCCGTCGGCTGCTGGAGAAACACGAACTGGCTATCGGCATTCTGGCTGTCATCAATGGCTATCTGGGCGACCGCGGTCTGTCCTTGCGGCAAGGCACTATCGTTGATGCGACGCTGATTAATGCGCCGAGTTCGACCAAGAACAAGGAGGGCAAGCGCGACCCGGAAATGCACCAGACCAAGAAGGGAAACCAGTATTACTTCGGCATGAAGGCGCACATCGGCGTCGATGACGAGTCGGGTTTAGTACATAGCGTGGTAGGCACAGCAGCCAATGTTGCAGACGTTACTCAGGTCGACAAACTGCTGCATGGCGTGGAGAACGTCGTCTGCGCCGATGCCGGTTACACCGGGGTCGAAAAGCGCTCAGAACATGCGGGCCGCGAAGTGATCTGGCAGGTCGCGGCGCGTCGCAGCACTTACAGAAAACTCGGCAAGAACAGCCCGCTCTACAAAGCCAAGCGCAAGATTGAAAAGGCCAAGGCGCAGGTGCGGGCCAAGGTCGAGCACCCGTTCCGGGTGATCAAGCGCCAGTTCGGTTATGTGAAGACGCGCTTTCGGGGGCTGGCCAAGAACACCGCGCAACTGGTGACGCTGTTCGCCCTGTCAAACCTGTGGATGGTGCGCAGACATTTACTGGCGACTGCGGGAGAGGTGCGCCTGTAATGTGGGAAAAGGCTGCTGCGAGGTGCTCGTGGCGGCCAAAAACATCGAAATGAGCGGGAGACTTGATCGTTTTTGCTCGGGCTGCTGTTTTAAAAATCGACGAGCGCTGAAGTCGGCCGGAAATACATGTCTACTTCAGACCATCCCTCAGTTAAGCGATGCCACAAAGCGATACCCCCAACAATCGGTTACTTGAAAGCTCAGAGCAAAGCTTTGGTTGGTTGCGGCAAGCCAGGTAAAGCACAAGTAAAGGGCGAGACAAACTCGGAGGTACCGACGCTCATTTCTGGCTCGCTCCAGTACTGCCTGCAACATTCATAATACTTGGTCCATAGCTATCACGCTCGCCTTGCCTACTCAGCCATGCAGAGCCCCATAAATCTCGTTCTGTGCGGCTTTGAGCACCTCTTCAGGGTTCGCCATCAAAACCTCCTTCGGCTTTCGGCCCCTCAGGTAAGAGTTTGAAGAGCCAAACCAGAACGCCATGCCCCAGCCATCGGTGATCTGCGCAAGTACGGAAATGACGGGTGCCAAATTAACCTGAGGACGATGGCTTTTCTGTGGGTCCAGTCCATAGGCCGGAAAGTAGTCCTTGCCGGAGTGCCGTATAGCGAAGATTTTTCCGGCGTGCTTCCACTTGTTTGGCTGCGAGCTGGCGTAACGCTGCTGAATTGTGCGAGCTCGGCGATGTCTCGAGCTGTCAGCCAGTCTCCGCTATTTAATGTTCGACTTTTGGCCCTGGCCAGCATCTTCGCTTCACGCAGGATGGAGGGGGGGATTGGTTTAGCCGGCAAGAGCATGGAGGCTATGTCAGTGATCTTGTCCTCCGGCCTAGCTTTCATCTGAGCTGTGAACGCTAATGCTACGTATTCAACGCACTCAAGGTAAGCGTCAGCTTGCTGCCTAGACAGTCCGCTGACTGAGATTACCTTTACCTCATGAAAGCGGTCACGGCTCGTGATGACAACGGTGTGTGTGCCTGTGGACGTAGATTCACGCTCAACAGTGATTTTTACTGGCTGGGCCATTTGCGCCGTCTCCCAGGTAAACAAGGTCAGGCTCGAGCTCTCTCCGTAATCTAACCTGTGGCCGATCCTCACGCTACCGTTGATGAGCCATCTGAACCGGCGCTTATGGAGGGGCGTTGCATAGTAGCTAGGTTATTGGCGTCATAACCTGTGGGGCTGCTGTCCGATCACGTTGAACCTCGTAAGCTTCTGGTCGTCGGCTATCTGATGGGTACAGCGACGGCCGTAGCTACGGATGCGGAATTTTGGCTGAAGACAGAAAGTTTATCGGCATTCAGGGGCATTTTTTCCTTGCTCGGTTGTATGCGGCGATTCGGGAAACACTCGAATCGACGACCACTGCGAGCATGGTTGAAGCGACGACGTTGTCGAGTAGCCACGGTGCTCACGGCGCCGTCAGCCGTCTTCTCTCGCCAACTAGATCCCTGATAAAGCGAAGGATTGGGGGAGTCTTTTCGCTGAGCAGGAGCTAAACACCCCTGCCTAGTGAAAAACTTGTGGGGTGGATGCGGCGTCAACACCCTCCGTCGCTACAAACCAAGTACCGCTTTCAGATCGATTTCGGGGGGCACTGCGGTGTCGAACTTGTAGCCCTTAATGACCAGGTTGTAGTGCGAGGCCAGCAGGGCCTTAGCCGATTCGCCATCTTTAAGTTCGAGGCAGTCGACCAGACGGGAATGCTCATTTCGTAGCTGACAGTAGTCGAATCCTGAACGGTACAAGGCATTGATAAGCGCTTCTTGGCGTCGAAGCTGGGTATGGATTTGATTCAGGATGTCGTTCTTCAGAAACGAAATGAGTAGCGAGTGAAACTGCCGGCCAAGCTGGTCGCCAAGATCGTGGTCGTGGTTTTCGAAGGCAACTCGCTCCTTCAGGGTATGAGCCCGTAAAGTTTCTAGATCTTTTTCACTGATGCTGCGGGTCAACTGGTCAATGACCCCACTTTCCATGACCAGCAGCATTTGATACAGCTGGTAGGCGTCATCGAAGGTGGGGCAGGCAACTGTTGAGGAGCGTTTAGGCGAGACCACTACCAGCCGATCCTGTGACAAGCGTATCAACGCTTGCCTTACAACGGTGCGGCTTACTTCGAACAGCTCAGCGATGTCCCGCTCGTTCAGCTTGGTCCCTGGCGGTAGTCGGCGATGATAGATGGCGTCTGAAATAGCGGAAACAATTTTTTGAGTGAGCATGGCACCAGCTATCAATGGAAGTTAGCAGCCGGGTAGCCTATCACACCGCCTTCTCCGGCGGGATTGGCACTGTCTTGGGGAGCCTCCGCAGAAAATGGTCCGAAAAGGGGCGTTTTGGTCGAAAAGCCCAACATAAACTCCCGGCGCAGCCCTCAGAAACCTGATCACCGAGACAGCTTGTGGATCTGGCATGAAGGATGCTTGCGTCAGATGGCTACTGGTATACCAGATATCCAATCTGGCATTTCAGTGTCCACTTCGACTACTAGCTCCAGCCAGTTGCCATAAGCAAGGAGCCCCACAGCGCAGGTCTGTATGAAGAACTCTCCACCTAGAAATAATGCGCGCTTCATTTCAATGCTCTTAATGGCATGCCAGCACGTAATGGTGATGTACGCCGGTGCCGTGGCGATTCCATTGGTGCTGGGTGCGGCGCTTGGATTGTCTAAGGCCGACATCGCTTTTCTAATCAACGCCGACCTATTCGCGTGCGGGATCGTCACGATCATTCAAGCGTTAGGTGTGGGGCCAATAGGTATTCGCATGCCTGTAATGATGGGGGTAACGTTCACAGCTATTGGCCCCATGATTGCAATCGGTTCCGACGCTACAGTGGGCTTGTCGGGAATCTTTGGGGCTACCATCGCTGCTGGTTTGTTCGGCTTGGCTGTCGCGCCATTGGTGGGGAAACTTCTGCGTTTTTTCCCGCCCGTGGTGACGGGAACAGAGATCGTCGCAGTAGGACTTTCGCTAATGTCCGTAGCTGCCGCTTGGTCTGGCGGCGGCTTTGGGAATCCGGACTTTGGTCGACCTCTCTACCTTGGAATCGCTGCCGCAGTGTTGGTCTGTATTCTGCTAATTGTGCGGTATGCCAAGGGTTTTCTGAATAACATATCTGTACTTCTAGGGCTAGTATTTGGGTTCGCAGTGGCGGCGGTGGCGGGTTTAGTAAGCCTGGAGGGGATTCAGGAAGCACCAGTGTTCGGGCTTATCAAGCCCTTTCATTTCGGCATACCGACCTTCCATATCTGGCCAATCGCAGCCATGTGCATCGTGATGCTGGTCACCTTCATCGAGTCCACCGGAATGTTCATCGCCCTAGGCGAGATAGTAGAGAAACCAATGGACGAGCGAACGCTGGTTCGGGGTTTTCGTGCTGATGCTGCAGGCACTATGATTGGCGGCATATTCAACACGTTCCCTTACACCTCCTATGCGCAGAACATAGGCCTGGTGAGTATCACCGGGGTACGGAGCCGTTGGGTTTGCGCTTTTGCCGGAATGATACTGATTGTGCTTGGGTTATTTCCGAAGGTCGCGTATTTCGTCGCCTCCATACCTCCTTTTGTGTTGGGTGGTGCGGGCATTGTAATGTTCGGCATGGTGACTGCTAGCGGGATGAAGGTCTTGGCTCGGGTAGACTTCAAGAAAGTGGGCAACCTTTATATAGTGGCGATCAGCCTTGCGGTAGGCCTGCTGCCGGTAGTGTCTCCGCAATTCTTCAATAAGTTACCGTCTGCGTTAGGGCCTATTCTTGAAAGTCCTATTCTACTAACCGCGATCGTCGCCACTCCCCTTAATTTGTTCTTCAATGGAGTAGCTGCGAAACCAATGCGTCAAGGATCCGAATCAACTCCTGCTCAATCGCAAACTCTATAAAGTAGAACTCAGTAATGTTGATAAATGTTTTAGAAAATATGAAGTGGTACCTGCCTTAATGCTCCCAGGTCAGGATTGCGCTTAGCGACCGTTATCGGTCGCTTTTTTTTGCCTCTCAAACTCCCGATTATTATGGGGCGCGGCCGCACCATCACGTTGCAAGAGAGAGAGATTATCCCGCACCGTAATACGCCGCCATTTATTTATATGCTCTCACACAGCGCAAAAGATTTTTTTATGTGTTGATTTCGTCGGTAAAATCTGCGCAATAGAGTGTTTAGCTGGCCCCATACTTGCTATGTATAAATAGCTGATCGCTCGGTCAGTTTTATATATTGGAGGTAAGATGGAAGTTAATAAGTTGGTCGCTGCGGTAGGCTCTGCTGGGCTGCTGGGTATCACTTGTCTCCCACTATCTGCATTTGCAGACATGAATTGGCATAGCGACAGCCTTACATACCAATATGGTAAAGAGTTCAAAGTCGATGCCAAGACTGTTCAGACCATCACCTATGAACATTTTAGCGATTGGTCGTGGGGCGACGTGTATTTTTTCATTGATAACAACTGGTATCCAGGAGGTGGGACCTACAATGACGGGCATCATTCTATCTACAGTGAGGCGGCGCCGCGTATTTCACTTGGCAAAATGTTCAACAGCAACCTTGCCTTTGGTCCGATCAAGGATGTGCTAATCGCAACAAGCATTGAATGGGATAAGAACGACCGGAACGGTTCACACGATCAGGTCAATTATCTACTAGGCCCGGGATTTGATCTCGCTCTTCCAGGATTCGATTATTTCCAGATAAATTTCTATTACCGCAAGCCAGATGGCGGCGCCGCGCCCTCTGGTCAATGGCAGATTACTCCAAGCTGGGCTTATACGATTCCGATGGGACGCTCCGATCTTGTTATCGATGGTTATTTGGACTGGGTAGTCAATAACAAGGGGAGCTACCATCGCAATTTGCTCTTCAATCCCCAGGTAAAATATGACATTGGCAAGTATCTAGGCTATAAAGCGAAGCACTTCTATGCAGGTATCGAGTATAATAATTGGTCTAACAAGTACGCCATTAAGAGTACCAAGGAGTTCAATACCAATCAGAATGTGACAAGCCTGATTGTGAAATACTATTTTTAACTATAGTGGCGGGCTGGTAGTTCGCCATTTATAGTTAGCAGAGCCAGAAATTAAAAAGGCCACCCGAGGGTGGCCTTTGCATTCCGGCGAGTGATTATACCGTGGCTTTGGTGACGCCGAACGTCTTGTCGAACATCGCAGCAATGTGCCCCCCAACCGTGATAGGTGCCGGGTAGGTAGTGTCAGGCTTGCGAAGTGACGGTACTACTTCGACCTCGTAGTAGTAATCCAGGTCAAAGAAGGTAGGAATCGAGTAACGCGCGGCGTCTTGTCTCGCGTTGAAGACCCGATGCATGGTGGAGTGATACAGGCCATCCGTTAGCAACGGAACCATGTCGCCCAGATTCACAACGAAAGTACCATCAATGTAGGGGGCTTTCAGCCATTCCCCGTCGGCATTACGTACCTCCAGACCACCCACTTCATCCTGCAGCAGGAGAGTGATTAGACCCCAGTCGGTGTGTGCGCCGGCACCCAGCTGATTTTCACGAGCATCGGCCGGCTGACTTGGATAGTGAAGCATCCGAGTGATGATCATTGGTTCCTTGAGACCTTCGTCGAAAAAGTCTTCAGGCAGTTGCAGTGATAGCGCGAGTAAGCGAACCAGCCTACGGCCGAGTAGATCCATGTACTGCATGTAATCTTCGGTATGCTGACGAAAACGTGGATTCCCTTCTGGCCATTGATTGGGGCCATGGTAAGGAGTCTTGCGCTGAACATGGGGATGCGCCTCGGTTAGCTCTCGCCCCAAAAGGAACCCTTCCTTCAAATCGGGTGGCGAACCCTCGTCCAAGGTTTGTGCCGCGATAGGCTCATAGCCACGCAGACAACTCGATTTCTTAGAGTTAATTCGCATCTTATCTTCAAGCGGAGTTCGGAAATAATCTTTGGCCACCGCGAATTGCGCCTGTTGCAGCTCTAACGGAACGCCGTGGTTTTTAATGTAAAAAAAACCAGTCTGTCGAGCAGCTTTATGAATTTCCCAGGCTACTGCCTTGCGTTTTTCAATATCGTGAGAAAAGCTGTCGAGCAAATCGATAACAGGAATGTTCTTTGCCACTGATGGCGGGGTGTAAATGACCATTTCCAAGCCTCATTCAGCTAAATGTTTTAGTAGCAAGGCAGCGTTTCAAATTGAATCGGTTTGGCACGAATTTTCGGGCGCCGATGCTCGGCTCGGCGCTTCGCCCAGTGCCAATCCTGATTAGTGCGGTGCGTCTCCTGCTGGGAAAATCCCCGACATTACTGTAAATCCAGGAACTCGCTTGACTGCATCCAGCCACAAACGTACGGAGGGATAATCTTGCAGGCATAGTCCTGCTTCGTCGGCCATCGCTACATACGGAAAACAGGCAATGTCAGCCACAGTCGCATGTGCCAACGGGCATAAATAATTGAAGCCCTGTTGACGCTGCATCCAAAGATGCTTATCCATTACATTCAGCAGATCGTAAGCGCGAGAGCGGCAACTCTCAGCATCGAAGTCGTACATGAAAAGCTCGTGCAACCGAGCAGCTGAGATGGACCCAGTCAAACTGTCCGCGAATGCTAGCCAGATCTGGATATCTCCAAGCACGTCGGGGCGATTGACCGGATACCATTGACGCGTCGAGTCATACATCGCAGCGAGATGAACCAATATCGCCTGGGAGTCTCGAATGGTTTTTTCACCATCCTGCAAAACTGGCAATTGCCCCATCGGATTAATTCTCAGAAATGCTGGGGTTTTATGTTCCCGCCTTGGGTAAAACTCCACAACCTCGGTCTTGTATTTTAGACCTAGAATCGACATCATTAATCGGACTTTGAAGCAATTGCCAGACAACTCGAAATCGTAAAGTTTTAACATGGGGCACCGATTAAATATTCAACACCAGCTTCTTGGAATTACAGCCCGACACACATGGCATGATTAATTTCCCACTTTCCTTCTCTTTGGCGGAAAGGTAGACGTCTTCATGATTTATATCGCCACTGATAACAGGGGTAACGCAAGCCCCGCAGACGCCTTGCTCGCAGGAGTAATCTATTGTTATGCCGTGATCCAGACACGCCTTTAGAAGTGTTTGCCCTGGTTCGACGGTGAACTCTTGGCCTGTAGAATTTATTGCGACTTGGTACCCGGTCGTTGTGGTGGCGGGGACTGAGCCTGTGGAAGGCGTCAGACCAAAGTACTCGAAGTGAATCTGCTCTCGGGTAAACCCCGCTTGCTGAGCAACTGTAGCCACCAACTCGATCATCTGTTGTGGACCACAAACGTACACATCGTGCTTGTCGCTATCCACCGACTGCAACAGTTCAGTGATCGTTCGTTGGGTCCCAAGGACATCCAATCCTAGATAAGGTGGATGATCACTGGCCAAGGTAGCGATTCGATCCGGGAAGGCGATATGTTGCTCACCTCGCGCCAGGTAATGAAAACCATAGGGGCGCCCTACGTACTGCAGATGCAAAGCCATCGCCAAGATCGGTGTGACCCCAATGCCACCCGCGATCAGCAATGGTGTGCGGCCAGGCGGCTGTAGGATGAACTGGTTTCGTGGTAGTGAGACCAGGATTTTGGTGCCGACGTGCACATCAGCGTGCATGCTGCGCGAGCCGCCTCGTGAGTTCACTTCATGCTTGACTCCGATCACCAGGACGTCCCGTTCCTCCGGGGTGTTCACTAAAGAATACTGGCGTAGGTGTCGGGAGGGCGTGAGCACGCTGACATGCATTCCCGGTTCGAGATCGAATTGTTGTGGCTCGTCAGGCGTGAGCCAATAAGAGTCAATGTCCGGAGTTTCACTACGACGTGACGTCACGGTGCACCAGAACTGGTGGTTCGCTGTAGCCTTGCGTGTTGCCGCCACTGGTACGGCATCAGATGCAATCAGTCGGACAGGGGGAGCCGCGACGTTGCTAGTGCTCTCCCGCGCGGGCAAGAACAAATTTCCCAGAATATCAATGAAAGTCGACTTACGCTCTAAGGACACGGGTTGGTTAGAGAAAAGGCGAGCATGAATTACTGCTCGTCCATCCGACTCCGGCTGCACGAACAGCCGTAGGGTGTCCAAAAGGCCTGCGCACTTCAGGTCTATAATAAGGCCGGTGGCCAGCACCTGAACCCCATCGGTAGAACTGCCCAAAACAGGAGCGAATAACGTTGCTGCTTCTTTGAGCAAGCCTGCGGCTGCAGTGGCGCTCATGGGAACAGTATGACTGCGTAGGTTGCTCGCTACGGCTGCATCGATCGGTGCAGAGTTGTTCGGTTTGTGTTCAGATCCAGCGGCCTCAAGCCGAGCAAAAACTACACCGTCCACCTCCGTACACTGGAACGTGCGAACGCATGCAGTGCTAGGTTTTGCGCCGGGATGTGCCGGTACAAAGGAGCACTGCCCCGAGCCGCTCTCGTATTTCCAGCCGTGGTATTGGCATTTGAGCTGGTCGCCGACATTCACGCCTAGGCTTAACCGCACACCACGGTGTGGGCAACGATTCTCCCATACGTTTACTTCACCTGCGTCGTCACGCCAGACGGCAAGCTCCTGGCCAAGCAGACGTGTCTGGTACACATGCCTGAACGGCAAGTCTTCAGAGCTGGCAATCACGTGCCATTGTTGATTCAACGAAACCATATCTCATCACCTGCTAATACAGCTCACCCACGGGTGGTGCCGAACGTCACGTTTCTGTCATTAAGCCAGCGTCGATAGGCACTGGAGAGTGCATCCGCTCGCACGGGGGTTTCATGTCTTGGATTAAGGGGCAAGGCCTTGGGGACTTGGTTTATCAGGATCATGATGTCCTGCCCGAAAATGCGCTGCTGAAAGTCGCGCAGTTGTTTGTCGGTATTGATGTCGTCCAGGTAGCACATGATCGTGTGAGCGATGCTGCTCTCCTGATCCACCGGCTGCACGAAAAGTCCAAGCACATCCAAGCGGTTGGCATCGATCACACATGTTTTGTAGAGGATGGCAATGAAAGGGCGAGCTATCCGGTAGACGTATTGCATCTCCACCGGCTCGCTCGCAGCTGCTGACCCCTTGGGCTGCGGGAAACGACAATTGACTGCCCGAATTTCATCAGCCGCTTCATCTATTTCGACATCGTAAGCGGCAACCTCGGTCAGGGGCTCCGCGCCAAGAATGTCGGTATGAACAAACGGAAAATGCGCCATGTCGAGAAAGTTCTCGATAACCCTCAGTCCTGACGTAGCTACTCGGATCGAGCCTGCGCTGACCACTCTGCGGTCCGCTTCCGCGAACTCCGGTATCGCAATGACGTCCCTAGGGTTATCGCTTAGTGACACCCAAAGCAGACCATAAATGCTCTTGGACGCTAGCTCCGCCGTGTTATCTGCCAGCCCGGCGGATACAGTGCCATCTGCAAGTTGGTACCAGATCTCCGTCCCTAAAATTCGAGTGTGGTATTTCCGGCCGCTGACTGTCTCGGCCAGCGCCCCGACGGGATACCAGTCGTCGATTACAAAGCTGTTTTCTGCGTGCATGAAAATGCCTTCTGAAGCCCGGCGCACCGTGGAGTGACCGGGGCAGTCACGGTTATTGGGCCCGGTACTGGGCAACGAATTCGGTAGGTGAAACAGCACTGCGGGCTTGATGGACAGCCGCACGCTCGGCATACAGCTCACGAACGAAGTTCGCGTAGGCGCAGCTGTCAGCGAACATGTTGTATTTCCAGCCTAGGCCGTAGGCGTTCAGATTGATGTTGTCGATGGTCATCAGCGACAGCGAGGTGTCGTCACTTTGCAGATACGCATCGATGACTTTGCGGGTCACTTCTTTGGTGCAAGCCAACTTGTGCGCATGCCACATATCGGTGTGCCATTCCCCCTTGGCTGGACGCTCGAATGGGTACTGAATAGATCGACCTGGGCGGTCAATACCTTTCGCGTCCCAAGGGCCAGTCTCAAAGCCCCACCAGTTCAATGGGCCGTTCGGTGCTGCTGGCCGCATCTGCGCCCAGTGCACTAGGTTGCGGCTAAGCCATTGATCTGCGTAGCTATCGGAATTGAACGGGTCAAGCATCGCAATGGCCTCGTTATCTCCGCGCATCTGTGAAACCGCGTGCTCGACCTCATTTTCAATCTTGAAGATGCAGTGGCTGTAATCCATCGCCATGTTGAATGGCACACCGCGAGCCTCAACCAGATCGGCTACTTCCAGCACTCGCCGGTAGTCTTCTGACCACATGTCAACGTGGTTTTCGAAGGTGATGATGACCCCAGATTTGGCAGCGTATTCATAAGCGTCGAGGTAGCAGGCAGCCACTTCCTCATTGGTGACGTAGTGGCCGTCCTTGTGTTTGGCCCAAACCATGAAGTTGTGGTACTTGCCGCCTACTTCTACGGTGAGATCCAGGTTTTCCCTGATGACTGCCTCATCGAGCCCCAAGGTGTAGCAGCCACTGCCCGACAGTACCGGCAGATCGTAGAGTTGGCTGCCCTTGATGTACTCGTCCAGCTCCTGACGATTGTTCGGAATACGGTCAATGAAGTCCCAGACTTGGGCTTCCTTTACCAGCTTGAACTGCTCGAGTATAGGCAGTTCGACTAGGGAAACTGGCCGCTGCATGGACGACGCTTGAATGCCGAGACCGGCACATCCCAGCTTGAACATCTTTTTCATGTGTTGATCCCCTATCGCGTGAGCCAGAGTCAAAGGCCATTTGCTGTCATCATCAAATTTCATGGCTTTCCAGACGCACAATCTGGTATACCAGTTATGCCGATGTCAAAGCACTTCCTGTGCCAATTCACTTGATTGATGGGGCTAGCCCTCTATTTGACTGGTCGGACAGCTTTTGGTGAAAGCGTCCAAAGATTCTTGGCGAGGCTTTTAGCGCCAAAGAGGTGCGCCAATCTTCTTTTGTGGTTCAGATTGGTGCACTGGTGAGGCGTATGTCTGCTTGTGCACGCGTGCTAACTCCAGTCTTTGCCCTAGCATCGCTTGGGCTGAAGACCTCTTAAGCCCGCATAGTGATTTGAGGGATTAACAATGGCTCGCCGTTTAAAGTTTCACTCAATTGCGGTCACCTACTTCGACATGGTCCGCCGTTGCGAGTCCATCCGCGAAGCCGCGCGGCGTTTGAATGTCGCCTCATCAGCGGTAAACCGTCAGATACTTAAGCTCGAAGATGACATTGGTGCACCCCTGTTCGATCGGCTCAATTCCGGCCTCCGATTGACGCCCGCTGGCGAGCTATTTGCACGTCACATCGGTGTGGTTTTGCATGACGTTGAAAGGCTGCGCGCAGAGTTTGACGCGATGGAGGGGCTGCGTGCTGGGCATGTAGAAGTGGTAACGGTTGAGACGCTGGCGGTCGACCTCTTACCAACGGTGATGGAGATAATGCATCAGCGTTATCCAAGGGTGACTATTGGGGTTTCTCTCTGCGGTGCCGATGGCATTCCTGACGCGATCGTTACAGGAGACGCTGACCTTGGTTTGGCGTTTGCGCTGCCCAGACACGAAGAGCTTCAGCAGCTAGCCCTCGGGCATTTTCGACTTGGAGCAATAGTGCCCCCGGGGCATCCATTAGGTGCAAGGGTTCAAGTTAGTTTCGGTGCTTGCGCAGATTACGATCTCATTCTCGGCAAACCTGAGTTATCGACTCGCCACCGATTGGCGGCCTTGCTAAAGGCAGCGAATATTCCAGGCAAAGCCCGAATTGAGTCTGGCTCACTCGAACTTGCTAAGCAGATGGTGCTCCGGGGCCGTGGCATCGCTTTCCAGACCAGATTTGGTATTGAGGCGCAAATGGAGGCGAAGCTGCTAAAAATGCTGCCGTTAACGGATGGCGGCGGGGTTTTTTGCGATCTTGGGTTGTATAAGCGGGCGGGTCGTTATATCCCGACTGCCGTTGATGCCTTTGCCAGAATTCTCGCAGACGAGATTTTGCTCCGCGAGCGCCAAGAGGCCGCTGATTACGGGGCTCCTGGCTAGCGCTGCCAAAAAGGCATCAGCGAGAGCGATATTCGATGCTTTTCGTATGCGGCTCAACCGATGACACTAAAAGTCTTCAAGCAGGAGTTGCTCCCATGACAAACGCTCAACTCGTACCAACAACCATTGAAATCTCCGATACGGCTGCATCGCTGCCGATCATCGATATGTCCGGACTGCGCTCATCGAACCTCGCTGTACGCGCCAAGGTAGGCCGGAAAATCGGTGAGGCTTGCCGCGATAAAGGGTTCTTTTATGTGACCGGTCACGAGATATCTTCGGAGCTCCAGCAGCGAGTCATCGACCAGGCAGCGAAGCTGTTTGCACTGGCCCCCGAAGAAAAAGCCAAGGTTGATAAGTCGCTCTCTCAAGCAAATCGAGGCTACGAGCCGCTACGCAATCAGGTGCTTGAGGCCGGGGCGCCTGCCGATGTTAAAGAGGGATTTTATATCGGGCAGGATAAGCCACTCGACCACCCTGATGTTTTGAATGGTAAGTTCAACCAAGGTCCAAACCTCTGGCCAGAAACCTTGCCTGAGTTTCGTGCAACGATGGAGCAGTACCAATGGGAGCTGGAGGGTGTAGCGCAACTGTTGATGCAAGGCGTCGCGTTGTCCCTTGGTCTTCCTGAGCAGCACTTTACTGGCTTCTGCCACGACGCGATGACGACCTTGCGGTTGCTCCATTATCCGCCCCAGTCACCTTCGGCAGCACCAGGTGAAAAAGGTTGCGGAGCACACACCGATTGGGGCGGCCTGACGCTACTACTGCAGGACGATAATTCGGGCTTGCAGGTTTGGGATCAGGAAAGTAACGGCTGGATCTGGGCTATGCCTGTGCCTGGTTCCTACGTGGTGAACATAGGCGACCTGATTTCGCGTTGGACCAACGATCTGTATCGCTCGACCTTGCATCGGGTAGTCAATCTGTCAGGGAACGAGCGTTACTCAGTGCCATATTTCTATTCTGGGAATGTTGATCACAAGATCGAGTGTATTCAGCAATGTCTGATTCCAGGAGAGTCGCCTAAGTACCCGGTGATCACTGTCGAGGACCACTACAAAAACATGTTCCGCAAAACCTACGCCATGTAATGCGGTCTGCACGGCCAGCGCGATCGCACTGGCCTTTATCCAGCCATTCTGACAATGCCCCGCACGAAGCTTTGGGACGATGAAACACTTGCGCCTGAATGGGAATGGTCACCGGCTGGGTTTGACGGCAGCTTTTGCGAGGTATGCCGGGCACCAACTGAAAGTGGGCCTCGTGTAGAGCGGCCCCTGGAGCGATCACGGTTGGACCTATCAGTATGAGCAGTCGAGATCACTACTCGAACGTATGCGTTCGGCGAACCCACCTCCAAACTCCAGCATTAAGGGCGATGGTGTCCGCCCTTGCACAGGTACAATCCAGGTCGCAGGTGAAGGTTATCTGGTTGAACGCATGGTTCGATCGGTAATGACGCAGATGCCACCAATGACCTGATCGACCAGGCGCCTATGCGTCTGAAGAGACTTTCAAGGGAGATCATTACTGTCTCAGATTGCGCAGACAGGGTTGGCCACTTCCGGATCAGCCGAGTACCATTTCCCCGCCTCCTAGGGTAGTTTTGACGATCCCCGCAATTACACGTTGCCCTGTCTCCTGCGCGAGCTCCTGATACCAAGCTTGCGTATGCGTCGGGCTTCTCCCGTGGGTCAGTTCTGACCGGCTACGGGCACGCAGCATGATCTGCGCGGTGCGATCGACACGAGCGCTGTTGTAGAGGTCAAGCGGGGCTACGACATCAGCGGCTCTTAGCTCCAGGCATTTGGCAAGTACCCAGGCATCCTCCATAGCCTGACAGCCTCCTTGGCCCAGGTCAGGCGCCATGGGGTGCGCCGCATCGCCCAGCAGAACTACCCTGCCTTTGACGAAGCTGGTGATTGGCGCTATGTCGTGGATTTCGACGCGGCTGACGATGGAGGTATCCATACGCTCTATTAGGGCTTGCACTGGAGGAGCCCAGCCTTCGAAGTGGCTGTACAGCTCTTCACGGTAGCGATCCCGCACATTGAGAGTTCCAGCGGGAAGTGGTGCATCGAAAAAGAAGTAGAACTGGCCGTTGCCGATAGGCATGAGCGAAACGCGTTTTTGGTCACCGACAAACTGGGTCCACTCGTCAGCAGAAGCAAGATCGTCGCTAGCGTCCACGCGCCCGTTCCAGTTGACATAGCCGCAGTAGTCACGCGCTACTTCGCAGCCAGCCACGTAGTTGCGCAGCCGCGAGTGGGTACCGTCAGCGGCCACCACAAGATCGGCCTGGATGCGCTGGCCATCGGAGAGCTTCACGAGCACACCGCCCTCCTGAACCTCGACACTGTCGCAGCTCACACTCAGAGTGACGTTCTCAGCGCCACAGGCATTCAGCAGGACTTTCTGCAAGGCTGTACGGGCGATGGGGCAAGCGCGCTGCTCGACGGACTTATATAGCGGTTCGAGGCTGAAGCGGGTTAGCAGGGCACCTTTGTGCGTGCTGTAACTCATGGTGTCCCTAAGGGACAATTCTGACTCAACGGGTCCAACATGATTATGTCGCCCTCGTTGACCGGCTCTAAATACTGGTCAGGCGCTGGAATAGGCTCCTTGTCTCGCAACGACACCATCAGATGTCGTAGCAGCGCATCTTGCGCCACGCGCTTTGCCAGCTCCGCAGTCCGCCCTGCCCCTTGTACACCATCAAAGTCGAGCACTCGCACGATGACACCGTTAGGGGTTTCCGAAACTACAGCAGGATACGGAACTAGATGATTGATGATCACCTGCTGACCACGATGCTTATTCCCCTCAAGCTTCTTGACCAACCTAGAGGCTTTTAAGTGGGTGTACCTCTTCAACATTGCGAGGCTCTTGTGCCCGCTGATGGCAGCAATTTCCATGATGTCGAGCGTGCCAAGCTCAAACAGGCGCGAGCAGGCCTCATGTCTGAGGTCGTGGAAATGAAGATCCTTGATATCCAGGCGCTGGAGCATGATGCGCCAGGCCGACTTCAACCCATTGGCGGTATAGCCGAACACCTTGCCCTTCGATCGTGCACCGAGCTGGATTAACGCATCACGAGCCTTGAGGCTCAGGGGCACGTCCCGCTTCGATCCGTTTTTGGTATCCGGGAGGTGCGCAATTCGCCGTTGTAGGCTGATGTGCTCCCACTCAAGCTTCAACAGTTCCCCCTGGCGCATAGCCGTCTCGATTGCCAGGACGACAAGGACATAGAGGTCTGGCGTGGGATGCGTGTGACAATAACGCATGATCTGGCGCTCCTCACGGGCGGTTAAGCGTCGATCACGGCCAGGTGCTGCTTTCGGCTTACGCACGTTCGAGACTGGGTTCGACTCGCATACCCCCCACTCGATCCGGCCGATGTCGAACACGTTCGACAGCAACGACATCTCCAGGCGCACCGTCGATGGTGAAATCGGTGAACCCGTTTTTGGGTTGGTCTGCGACAGACGTTCGTCGCGGAGACTAGCGATATCTGGACTTCGAAACTCACGCATGCTCTTGTCGGCGTACTTGGACTTGAGCAGACTAGAGATACGGTAACTTTCTTGTACAAAGCCTTTCTTCAGTACGGAGACTTTCTGTCGATAAAGGGTCAATCCCTCAGCAAGCGTCATGTCCTGGGTCATTCAAATCTTCCAATTTGGCCTGCAGCAGCCTGGCCAACTGGTCGAATCAGATTTCCAATGCGCGGCAAAGGTTGAAAACGGTATCCAGGGTTGGAGATTTGTGGCCACGCTCAAGCAGACTGATGTACGACCTATCTACACCAGCTTCGAAGCTCAGCTTTTCTTGCGAGATGCCCCGAGCAATGCGCAACTCGGCCAACACCATGCCGAAAGCATGATTGTGCTTTTTCGAAGAGTCTGGTTGTAATTCCAAAAGTCCAACCCGAGATCACGAGATCAAAGGTCAGAATTTTCGGGTTGTTGACTATAATCGTCAGCGGACTATAGTCCACAACGCTTAATCCTCAGGATTTCTTCATGTACATCTACTGGATCGCTATGACCCTGCTAATCGTGGCAGGAGGCATCTTCACCCAGGTGCAGCACACAGATGAGGTCGTTTCTGAGCAGGCAACGATCGATGCTCTCAGCCGGAGCATGCTGATCTACCGCTCTGCCGCAGCAGAGTATGCCCAGACCAATCCTGGATTCACTGGAGCGCCGGCGGACGCATCGCTGAACCTTCCGAGCTGGTACATCAAGCAAAACGGGATCGCCACATACATCGTCGGAGGGGTCTCATACACCTACGTCAGCGGAATGGTTCCTGCCGGCCTGCCTTCCGCACTGAGCGAGCGCACTGAGTCCATGACGGTAGGTATTAAGCGGTCGGGCCAGTTGTTCTCGCCGAAGGGGGGGAGCATGGCCATCGCTGTTCCAGCGCCAGTCCCGGAAGGGGCAGTCGTTGCGGTCTATTGACCGTTGACGCCGTGCGAAAATGCCTACGAGCCTTGCGTCCCGGCCGTTGTACAACCCATAATGACATCAGTTCTGGTTTAACCCCGCTGGCTACTGTCGGTCATCAGTAGCGCCCAGGTGTCGTGGTTCGCCTCAACACCAAACCGTAAGCACGCTATAGCTCCGGGAAGGGCGTGCGGATCTGGTTGAAAGCTCTCCCTGTGTCTCCCTGCTCTCTCTAGTCGCGCAGCCGTCTAACTCGTGATGATCGGGTTCAAAGGCACATAGAGTTTCAAGAGGTTCGGTGCTTCTTTGATCCAAGGGCCACATTGGTAATGTGGCCCCTCCTCTTTTCCTCCCCTTGGGTAGCCTGATGGACTTGTGAAAGGTTCATGAGGCTACCCAATGGGTACTCTCTCCTTTGCCGGTGGCCCGCCGGCGATAAGCCGGGCTCCTTTTGTGCGCGGATGCGTGCCTCATGTTTGCTGGCCAAAGCCACGAGAATGGCCAGGTGATGAGAATCGAGACGATCAATGCCCAGGGATCGACGATTTCGACACAGGTGGCTTCTTCAACTTTTTTTCAAATACGGCTGGATCACCTCCAAGGGCTGATCCAGCCGGCCTTCTCCCTCTCTCTCCCCCCTTTCCGCCCCCTCCGCTTGACACAATCCATCCCCGCTCCGATTATTAAGCGGTGATCTGCTGACGTCGTCAGCAACATGTCCCATGCAGCTCGGATCCGTAATGCTGCAGCACGAAGTCTGTGTGGTCCAACAGCCCAAGGTCGTTTAGCTTCTGGTAGCACGACCGGTCGACCTCCGTCGATAGAAGCTCATTCCGCAAACCCAGCGGGGAATACATTTCCCCGTCAGGGTCAGTGTTTTCTCCGCATTTTTAAACCGCAGGAGAAACACCATGACCGCAATGTCCACACCCTCGATCGGCTTCCGTTTTGGCTACGCGCTCGGCACTCTCACCCGTGAGTTCCTGCGCGCCATGAAACGTCCAGCCCCAGTCGTCCCAGCCCACGCCCGGCCTGTCGTTCAATTCGCGAGCATAACGCCCACCCGCAACGACTGGGATGAGCTTTGCCGCATTCCAACCCTTTCACGCCGCGGCGTTGATCTGAACCAGTGGTACGAAATCAACACCAAAGCGGTACCACCGACCAAGCGCCGGCCCCGTCAGCGCAAGCCGAGCAAATCCAACGCATCAGAGCTGCGTATGGGCCCGTTGAACGATCTCATAGCTCCAGTTGCGATCTAACTCCCCTCCAACCTCAACCAGTGCCAGGCTCCCTACCTGGCAAGGTGAGGGCCTGGCGATCAAAGGAACGCCATGGTTTCAAAAAAACGTGCGGCAGTGGCAGACGACCTTCGCAAGATCGGAACGACGGCCGTTGCCGCCGCCCTCGTAGGTATCTTCCTCAGCACTAGCCGTCTCCTAACCGCTTTCGCCCTCGTGGTGTTGTAATCTGGATAACAGGCATCTACCTCACCCCGGAGGAATGACATGAGCCAAACCACATTCGGCATCCTCATGTTCACCGCCCTGCTCGTCATCTGCGTCGGCATGGCAGTTTGGGCCGATTGGCCTAACATCAAACGCCGGTGCCAGAAGATTCTTCGAGCACATTGATCATCTATTTTCCCAACTTAACCCTCCACCAGGAGGTTTTTTTTCTTTCAGGGCTTGACAATGTGTTTCTCCGTTTCCATCCTTGTGACTGTGAGCTGCTGACGTCGTCAGTAACCCAAGCCCGAGCGGTTATGATCTGAAAGACCGCTACACCCACTACGGTGTTGATCTCCCCAAAATCGCCAAGCTTCCGGAAGCGCGATTGATCAATCTCTCGATTGATGGAAGCCCACCCAACTTGCTACATCCCAACCCATGCGGGGAATACTTCCCCCATGGGCAAAGTGTTTCTCCGCTTTCGCTATTGAAACTGGAGAATCACCATGAGCAACCAATCCAACGAAGCCAAATTCTTCGACCTGCACACCACTGGCATCGGCTACCTCAACCGTATCCGTGAAGTCAGTCCCCGCAAGGGCAAGCCCTTCACCTGTGTCACCGTTGCAGCCTTGCACGGCTCGGCTGATAAAGCCGAGTACTCCTACATCGACTGCAATGTTGTCGGTGCCGAGGCAGAATCGCTGATCAAACGCTGCCAGGAGGCCGTTGAAGCCAAAAAGAAGGTGCTCGTCTCCTTCCGAATCGGCGACATCTGGGCTGATGCTTTCACCTACGATAAAGGCGACAAGAAGGGTCAGGCCGGCGCAAGCCTCAAAGGCCGTTTGCTCTTCATCGGCTGGATCAAAGTTGACGGCAAGCTGGTTTACGAAGCGAAGCCAAAATTCACCAACCCGCCCGTTGGCAATGAAGACCACTCTGATGATACGGACCGTCCGGGCGACCAGGACCAACCCGTAGACCAAGGTCAGCCAGGCGCCGAGCAGCTCGGTGAACAGCTTCCCCCAGTCTTCGGCAGTGATCGTTCCCAAGAGGTCAACGAGGCCGCGTAACCCCTATCAAGGCGCTGATTTCAGCGCCTTTACTTTCTGCCCACGATCGTGCCGATCAACTGATCACACCACCTGATTCCAACCCACTAGGGGACGCCGATCTCCTAGGGGAGGCGTATTCCTCACCTCCCTTGGAGCTAAAAAATGCACACTAATACTTATCCTGAAAGACTATCTCTAATCATCAAGATTGGTGTTCTCTACGCGCATGAGCGGGTTCTCGATAAGATTGAACTCGATTTTTCAACAGCAATACCCCCCTATACTGGCTCTGCAGAAACACCGCTCAATCTCTTTGATAGGGACAGTGAGTGGGAGATAGCCTTATGGGAGCTTGCAGGCTCGGATCACCTTCACAACTACCGCCCGAAGCATCAACCGATACTTGAAGAACTTGGGCTTCTCAGGAAGTACAAGAGCTTAATGAATGAGCTCGAATTGAGCTATGTAGATGATGACTTCATGCCTCATTGAAAATCGCACGGAGAGACTTTTCTTCCGGGCTTCCAATATAACCGTAAGTTCCCCGTCTAGACGGGGACAGATTTAGCTCACTGTCGTTGACAGTGCCTCCCGGAGCCAGGGTTTAAGGCTCCAGCGCATTGCGCCAACCCACCCAAGATCGCCGAGCACTCGGTAGCGCGATCACATCACTCAGTGATGGAGTGCCTTCTACTTTACCTACCCGCGGGGATCTCATCCCTCGCGGACCGAGGCCTCGCTCATTCTGGAGACCTCTGATGTCCATACCATCCGCATCGTCCGAGCCATACCTCACCCTTCCGGTTGTCCTGGACAACGCTGCGTGGATGCGTGCGGTCTATCTCGAAAACCCGGACCGGGTAGCCGAAATGAGCCAACGCCTCGCCACTGTCGTCCAAACTGCGTGGCAAGAGCTCAAGCAGCAGCCTCAGGCGAATGCTCTGTCCTTCGGTGTGTACACGAAGCGCCACACCGGCTGTGACCGTGACTGGGTCACCCTCATGTTGCAAATCGTGGCCCCCGAGGACGAGCCATCCTACATCCAGATCAAGCTGCAGCCCGCTGCAGCCCCTGCCTGACACAGCCATTTTTTACTCACCCAGAGGGGTCACCCTCTGGGGTGGCTTCCTCTCAACCAGAAGCACGCCACATGGCACAATCACCCAACCCCTTCCACATCTCTGCTGGTGATCACCCTGTAACTCATCCCTGCTGCAGCCACGCGTTCGAGATCGCATCTGCGCACTTGCCCGAGGAGGACTGGGAGGAGCTGCAGGCATTCGTTGAAACTGCTGATACAGCTCTCCTTCAGTTCGAGTGCTTTGTACTGCCCGACAGTGATGCCATCGGCTTCAAACTTCTCAGTACGCCCTGGACCGACCAACATCTGGGACAGTACTGGGGGTACGACCTATCGACACTTCAAGCGCTGCAAGCCGCCGAGGGCTTCAGCGAGCAGACCATCCGAGTGCTCACTCTTGCCGCTGAGGCTGAAGTGAGGTTCCTGGTCATCGACCCCAACGGTAACGTTCTCGACGGTCTGCCGCTGTTCGACTGCTGAACACCTTCCACCCTCGCGGGGAACGCCCGCAGGGAGTTCCCCATGCTTTACGGGGAGCACACATGATCTCAATCACCGGCCAGTTGGCCATCCGCACCATCTCCGGCCGACTCGGGCTCTTCAACGTCGGCCGCCTCAGTACCTCGATCGGTGAGTTCACCATCAAGGATGCTCTTCTGGATCAATACCAAGAGGGTAAATACCGAGGTGACTTCGCGATCAAGCAGATTCGCCCATCGTATTACTCACACGGCGGTCGACTCGTTGTTGAGATCAGGGCTGAACTCGAGGGCATGACCCTGGAGGATGTCACAGGTCTCAGTCGCGAGGACGAAGAACACCTGCCAACCAACGTCCCTGACCCTCTTGAAGAGGACGGGCCACCACCCACACCGATACCGTCACGTCGGGCTCCAAGTGCGCCGGCGCGACAGCCCCAAACTGATGCCCTCGCCTCGGATGAGCCCTTCGGGATGACCCCACCGGTGTCTCCGATCACGAACGACATCGATGCCGAGCTATTTGGCACGGTGTGGCCATTGAGCGAAACCGTGAGGCTCGACACCACCGTAGACCGACAACGGCTGCGCGCCCAGTGCACGCGGCTGGACCAGCTCGGTTTTACCATGGACTTCAAAACTCAAACCTGGACCAGGGCTTCCCCTTAAAGCGGCCTGTCAGACCACTGCCGCAGTCAACCTGAACCACACACCCTGAGGGGCCTCCTCAGGGGCTCCATTTATCTACCTGGAGCACCATCATGAACGCTATGTTCAGCAACTTGAGCAAACAAATCCTCGCCAACATTGAGGACCAGCTGTCCAACAACGAGGTGTCGACTGACGAGGAGCTCGTCGACTTCTTCATCGAAGAGTTGGACCTCACCCTAGACCAGGCTGAGGCTGCTATACGTCTCCGCGACCAGTACCGGATCCAAATATTCCTAGAGGGTCACGGCCCGCTGCACCAACACAGTGTGGCTTTCGATCAGCTCACCAGGACCTTCAATTAACCACCAGACCATCCCGGGGGGCGTTTCCGCCCTCTGGGACGGACGCCTCCACAATGGAGGCCATCATGCACCCATCCCCCCTGTTCCAGATCGAGGAATGCCCAGACCTGTACGTCGACGCCTGCGTGTGCGACGAGCAGCGCAACCTGGTGTTCATGTCGGCCTGGGGTCGTGACACTGCCCTGCAGGAGTTTCTGGCCAGGCTCACGCTTGGCCGGGAAGATAACGGCCTCGAGCAGTTTCACATTCTCGTCGACGGGCGGAGCATCCCCGTTTTCCCCAACCAGGACCAGCTGGAAAAGCGCACAACACGGCAATTCCGCGGGACTTTGTTCGGCAGCATGTTGCACCTCTGGCTGTTCGATCGACGCGCCTCGGTGCCCGACCAAGCCAATCACTTCGCCTTCGCCCTACTGAAGCGTAATGAAGCCCCACACCATCGGCTCTGGCCGCTGGTGATCGAGACCTGCCCGCTTCCCCTTCTCTCCCACTGGCGCGAGCCTGTGATGGAAGTCCTCACCCAGCACCAGATGCTGATCGCCCTCTCTGGAGCGTTCGGCGATGTCTGCGCCTGGCGACTCGCCATGAAGCTCGAGGTACTTGAGCCTGCTCTCGGAGAGCTGATTCGCCAGGGCGTACTCACCACTGAAGCTCAGGCGCCTGCCTGAGCTCATTCACCAATTCAAAGGATGCCCTATGGCCCTCATGTTTCCGCGCCTGGCGCGCAACTTTGCCCGCAACGGCTACTACCCCACCGATGAAATCACTCTTGAACGCACGCTGCAGGCACTCACTCCCGCCACTTCGGGCAGGATGAGGATCTGCGACCCTTGTGCCGGTGAGGGTGTTGCCCTTGCTGAAGCAGCTCACTTCCTGGGCCGCGACCAGGTCCAAGCGTTCGCGGTCGAGTACGATCGCGAACGCGCGGTTCACGCGCGAGGTCTGCTCGACCGGGTGCTACACAGTGACCTCTTCGACACCTTGATCAGCCGTCAGTCGTTCGGCTTGCTCTGGCTCAACCCACCCTACGGTGACCTGGTCGCGGATCACTCCGGTGCATCACAGTACCAAGGCAGCGGCCGCCGGCGCTTGGAGAAAGCCTTTTATCAACGCTGCCTCCCGCTTCTGCAGTACGGCGGCGTCATGGTGCTCATCGTTCCTCACTACGTGCTGGACGACGAGTTCACAGGATGGCTGAGCAACCACTTCGCCGAACTGCGTGTATACGCTGCTGCAGACCCCACCTTCAAACAGGTGGTGATCTTCGGCATTCGCGTACGCCGGCAAGACCTGGCTCGGGCCACCACCAACCAGGTGAGGTCCCGCCTGCAGGCGATCGGCGCTGGGCAGCAACTGCCCGAGGAGGTCCCTGCCACCTGGCCATGGGAGCCGTACCTCATTCCGTCAGTTGCCAGCGAGCTTGAGCACTTCTATCGCATTACCCTGGAGCCGGAGCAATTCGCCTCCGAGATTCTGCGGCTGCGAGGCCTCTGGCCCGACTTCAACTTGCACTTCGGGCAAGTCGGCCTTCAACCCCGGGCCCCTGTCCGCGAGCTTTCCCGCTGGCACCTCGCACTGGCCCTGGCCGCCGGCGCAATCTCCGGTGTTGTACGTTCGAAGTCGGGGCGCGTCTTGGTCGTGAAGGGTGATACCTACAAGGACAAGGTGCGCAAGACCGAATTCACCGAGGACGAGAAAGGCAACGTCTCAGAAGTCAGGATCCTCACCGACCGGTTCATTCCGATCATCCGCGCTTGGGAAATGACACCTTCCTCGGTGAACCACGGCCAGGTGCTGATCATCAGTTCCTCACCGGCGAGCAACGACGAGGCGCCTGCAACTGTTGAGTCAGTTGCAACGCCGCTGTTCAACCCGGGGCAGATCATGATGACCGCCGCTGTCAGCCATCTGGTCGAAACCGGGCAGCTCAACCCTACTCCCTCGCTGAAACGCCATCTTGCTGGCGACTGGGGTGAGCTATGCGATGACGATCGAGCCTCCAATCAGCTTGCGCTTACCCACGGAGACCGTTTGTTCTCAGGCTACGACATCGACGCCGGCGACGAGTCCAGGCTCTGGATCATCACCGAAGCCGACCGCAGCTCCACCACCCTGCTGCTTCCCAGCGACTACTGACCAGCGCCGCAACGGCGACAACCCCACACCGACCCACAGGGTATGCCTATACCCGTCGGGGTTTGGGCATGCCCTGCTTTCCCTGCAGGAGATGCACATGAACGCACTGACCCAAGTAGCCGCCTCGGCCAACTCACCACTGAACATCAACCTGACCGATTTCATCGACGAGTTCGGCGACGAGCTCCTGGAGTCGCTCAACCGCTCCAACCCTCCGGTTTATACCGGCAGCATTAACGAACAGCGGCAGGCCGTGATGGCAAGTCTCAAGCGCACGCCATTCGTGGCGCAAGCTGAGGTTGTTCAAGCCATCACCGCGCTTCTGCTCGATCGCAACGAGCAAGCTGCGATCATCAACGCCGAGATGGGGACCGGGAAGACGATGATGGCCATCGCAGTCGCTGCCGTGCTCCACGCGGCCGGCTACCGTCGAACCCTCGTCATCTCGCCGCCCCACCTGGTCTACAAGTGGCGGCGCGAGATCCTGGAAACCACACCAGGCGCCCGCGTCTGGGTGCTCAACGGCCCGGACACGCTGGTCAAACTGCTCAAGCTGCGTGACCAGTCGGGGCAAGCCTACGATGGCCGACCGGAGTTTTTCATTCTCGGCCGCGTCAGGATGCGGATGGGTTTCCACTGGCGGCTCGCCTGCTGGAAGCGGCGTACTGCAGGTGGCCAGCTGCTGGCGGCATGTCCAGATTGTGGCCAGGTCCTCGAGGACCTGGAAGGCAACCTGGTCACCGTGGATGAATTCGAGCGCGGTGATCGCCGTCGCAACTGCACTGCCTGCAACGCTGCCCTCTGGACGCTTATGCGCCCAGGTAAAGCCGATGGTGGGGACCGGCGCTCGACAATCCTGAAGTCGATGTGCCGGATACCGACGATCGGCCCGGTCCGGGCGGAACGGCTGCTGAACGACTTCGGCGAGGACTTCCTGGCCTCGATGCTGGTCGACAACGTTTCAGAGTTCATCAACCTGATGGACGCGAAAGGCAACTTCGTCTTCAGCGATCGCCAGGCCAAGCGCATGGAACGGGCGATGGCCAACATCGAGTTCGGATTCGGCGAAGGCGGCTATCAGCCGACAGAGTTCATCAAGCGCTACCTACCCGATGGCTTCTTCGACCTGCTGGTGGTCGACGAGGGGCATGAGTACAAGAACAGCGGTTCGGCCCAGGGCCAGGCCATGGGGGTATTGGCCGCGAAGGCGCGTAAAACCGTGCTTCTCACCGGCACCTTGATGGGTGGTTACGCCGACGACCTGTTCTACCTTCTGTTCCGCATCCTCACCCAGCGCATGATCGAGGACGGCTACCGACCCAACGCACGCGGCAGTATGGCTCCTGCAGCCATGTCGTTCATGCGCGATCACGGCGTGCTCAAGGACATCTACACCGAGCGCGATGGCGATTCGCACAAGACCGCCAAGGGCAAGAAGCTGTCAGTACGCACCGTGAAAGCCCCAGGCTTCGGCCCTAAAGGCATCCACCGGTTCGTGCTGCCATTCACCGTGTTCCTGAAGCTCAAGGATATCGGTGGCAATGTGCTGCCCAGCTACCAGGAGGAGTTCATCGACGTGCCCATGGCGCCGGAGCAGGCCTCGGCCTACCTGCGCTTGGCGGCCACGTTGACAGCTGAACTCCGCCGGGCTCTGGCCCGGAGAGACACCACCCTTCTGGGAGTGGTGCTCAATGTGCTGTTGGCCTGGCCGGATTGCTGCTTCCGATCGGAGATGGTCAAACATCCTCGCACCCGAGACACGCTAGCCTTTGTGCCGGCGCTCTTCGGTGACGATGAACTGATGCCCAAGGAGCAGGCGCTGCTGAACCTGTGCCTCGAGGAGAAAGCAAAAGGCCGCAAGGTACTTGCATATACCGTCTACAGCGGGACGCGCGACACCACGTCCAGGTTGAAGAAGGTCCTCGAGCAGGCCGGTCTGCGCGTTGCGGTACTGCGAGCCACGGTTGAAACGGCTCGGCGCGAGGACTGGATCCTCGACCAGGTCGACCGCGATGTCGACGTGCTGCTTACCAACCCGGAGCTGGTTAAGACCGGGCTGGATCTGCTGGACTTCCCAACCATCGCGTTCCTGCAAACGGGGTACAACGTGTACACCCTACAGCAAGCCGCGCGGCGTTCGTGGAGGATCGGGCAGAAACACCCGGTGCGCGTGGTCTTCTTCGGCTACGCCGGCAGCTCGCAGATCACCTGCCTGCAGCTGATGGCCAAGAAGATCGCAGTGGCGCAGAGCACTTCGGGCGATGTGCCGGAATCCGGGCTCGACTCACTGAACCAGGATGAGGACTCTGTTGAAATGGCTCTTGCTAGACAACTTATAGCTCCATGAAAAAAGGGCCACCAATCGGTGGCCATTTTTCTCCGAATGCTATTACTCTGCTTCGTAACCGAAGCCGCGACAAATCTCCCACACTGCGAGAAACGGAGTTAACATCTGATAACCAAACATGACTTTTTGCTGCCCAGTTTCATAAAGATAGCAAATATATTCGGTATAAACCTCCCTCAAAAGTCCAGTAGTATGAGCCTCCAAATTGTGTGTAAATACCGCATCGACCATACTCGTCTTAAATCCATACCAATCCGGCAGTCAAATTTCGACATGTATTGATCGCGAATCATTCAGAAGGCAGAACTCCAGCTGATCGCGTACGGCTCGAATAAAACGACCGGTATAGTTACTTTCCATCGCCTCAAACCAGTTAAAGCGCTGATCGTCTTTGGTGAGCTGGTTATAAATTGCTTGAATTTCAGTCAGCCTCCCGGGCGCAGATCTTCCCCCAATCTCATCATCCTCAACATACGTTCTCACCGAGGAAAATGGACTCACTGCGGCCACAACAATCATATTAGGATAGGGGAATAGACTCGTGATCTCGCTCCACTTCTGAGAAGCATAAACTATAGAATGGAAGCCTTTAGACTCTAAGACTTGCGCAATAGATTTGCTTATTTGATTCAATGCATCTTTTGCGTACTGCGGAGGCTCACTGTATTCAGAATCTATCCAACCTTTAATCAACGGAAATGACAGAGTCAAACAGGTCATGGAGTGATCATTGAACACATTATTCTCAAACCATCTATAATAGCTCTCATCAGGGTAAAACACATTAAGGCGATAGCGACCGCCCTCACAAGAAGGAATAAGAGAGACAATATTCTTCTTGTTCAGCAATAGCTCTTGAACATATGCATCCTTTACCGTTCGGGTCTCCATCGGAGCAACCAACACTGTGGTGATGGCCGTCTCGTTAACTCCAGCAAATATCGAGGAGAAATGATTTGCATAGGCTAAGAGTTCAGTAAAGGCCTGCCGTTCGGTTTGCTGCGACTTTTTCAACTCGATGATAGTGATGCCTGTAGAATCCGAGCACCCAAAAAGATCCACGCGAGTCGGATGAGGGCCATTTTTTTCGAGGAAAAATCTTCCTTATGATTATTGAATATATAATCCCTGAACGCATTCTCACTTATATTCAGCATAGCAACTCTTCCATGTAGTCATAGCGGGGGCTCACGGAAGAGTAGACTGGCTTACTGCGATCGCAAGCTTCACCAGTCAGCACCTCAACCATCCGATTTTTGGCATCTACCCAGCCTTGAAATACTGTACTACGCTCGTAGATTAAAGGGTGATTATCGATTAAGGCCGCTATTAAATATGCGATGGCCTGCCCAGCCTCAACACAGACAAACAAGGTGTGATTGACTTGCCAGCTATTTTCCCCGCACACGCTAGTAAGCTCAAACCCAGCAGACCTTCTCCGGCCGGCCCGGAGTCAGACAGATGACCAATCACAGACTTGGTGTAAGGGTGCGCACCAAAATCTATTGAGGCCTCGTAATACCCCAGACATAATCGGCCCCGTTGCCAGCAGGAAAATCATGTAGCTGGCAGTACATGATTCGGCGGTGGTCACCAGAAGATCATTTTCCTTGCAGTGCCAGCAGGTCCGCAACGGGATCCTTAAACAAGGCTGTAGTCCCCTTGGTCTGTTTCTGGATTGACGTTTATCCAAAACGATTGGTTCAGCAGACCTCGTAGACGGTCACGTGTCGCCTGCTCCGGATAGAGAGTGGCGAGTGTCCCAGCCCTAAAACTCCTTCACAAAGGACTGAGCGCTCCTCGCGGCTGAAGCAGGTCACATAATTAGGCGACGGATTTGAGAAGACTGGTGCCTCCGCTATTTTGTCAAAAGACACACAGCAGCCGAAGCGGAGGCAGAGACAATGAAACACCGGGGAAAGGCCTTTTTGCAGTGGGCGGATCCTAATCTTCATCACCGAACCCACAGTGAGAAATTGGATAACGGGCGTTTGATCGATGTACAGGTGCGCTTGGCCCGGACAGGAGAAACCCAACTCTTCGTCGGGGTTTACGATGAGCTCGGTCAGCCGCTCTCCGAGGAGGGTTTCGACAAGCGCCCCGGCGAGACAATGACCCGCGCGATGAACTGGGGGGTTGCTCGTGCTCGCCACCTTGGCCAAGCCGCCTCAACATCGATTGCGAGGCAACATGGTCGCTGAGTAACTGTGTGAACCCCGGGGCCCAGATAACTGAACACCTCTGCCAACAGCATAGGATTGGAAGGACGGTGCAACTGATCGAACTGAACGTAGACGCGGCGAAGCGCTCCAAACGTGGGTAAAGGAGGTGCACCATGCAGCCAAAAACAGAAGGTTCTGAAGAGCAAGGGCCGAGCAAGGTCCCTTTCATCAATGACCCGGAGAAGCCTACGTCTCCGCCGTTGAACGATGCCGACGCCACGGATGCAGCTGAAGCCGAGCAAGACATCCAGGACGATGGCGAATCAATCTAATAGGAGGATGAGCCGTGGAAAATTATCACGTGAGCCCGACCGCCGATGGTTGGGAGCTGAAGAAAGCCGGTGCTGAACGTGCTTCCAAGCGCGCTGCTACGAAGGCTGAATTGGTCGGCCACCTTTCCGAGTTCTTCGACGGGAAAACCGCCTCGGTGAAGATCCACAAGGCCGACGGGACAATCGAGGAAGAACGGACGTATCCACGTGCCGCTGACCCGCAGCGTACCAAGGGGTGATCACAGTTACCGCTGCCACTTTGGGCATCGACATTTCAGAGGCTTATGAAGTCGGTGTTTACAAGTGGCTGCTGGCCAGCTTTCTGATTGGAAAGAGGATTCGGTCCAGCACCGCAGCAGAGGCCTATCGCACCCTGGTCGACAGACATGGTTTGGATTCACCGAGCAAGCTGGCCGGATGCTCGCACCAGATCCTTGTAAAGTTGCTGGGCCAGGCGGGCTATGCACGTTATGACGAATCAACATCCCGCCGGCTCCACGCTTTAGGGCTACGCCTTGAGGCAGAGCTCCACGCCAAGCTTGCCACTGTCGTCACAGCATCCGACACCGGTCAATTTGAAACTTGGCTTCTCAGCCTGGACGGGATCGGGCCGAAAACCCTCGAAATTTTTCTGCGAGAGTTCCGCCCCTACCTCGAGCGTACCCATAGCGCCGAGTAGGGAATTTTATCAAGCCGCTTCGCTCAGAATATCTCTGGACGTGGAGGCTCGCATCCACACACCGAAGACGACCGTCTTCGCAACCATCTTCCTTTGGTGTTCTGTTCAAAAATATGACGGCGCAAGCAGACAGCTCGATGGCTATACGCTACCGTCGATTACCCCCCAGGATCATGTAAAACTCTCTTTTTTGCAGGCGAGAGGCCTTATGGAATTCGAGACAAAAGGACTGTCTTTGACCGGAATGAAGGTACTTGTTCTGGAAGACGATCAGACGTTGAGGACATTGGTGTCCGATATCATTCGGGAGTTGGGAGGTGACTGCGCAACTTTCGATAACGCCGATGACGCGCTCATCGAGTTATTGGAGCAGCACGGTAGCTTCTCTCTGGCCATCGCCGACCATGGGCTACCTGGTAGCATCAAAGGTATGGAGTTCCTTTCCATGATCCAACAGAAGTGGCCCGATTTGCCCTGTATCTTCACGTCCGGCTTCAACCTAGACACAGGTGGGCTCGATCCTCGGACCATCTTCCTTTTCAAACCTTGGGCTCTTGAACAACTCATTGACGCCATCGGACAAGCCTTAAGCCGGTAACCACCTACTCTGGGTACATCCGGTTGCTGAACTGTTCGAGAACGGGCATTACCAGTTGGTCAAAAGACTCTGAAGGCCACGGTTTGGGCAGAAAAGACACTCCCATCGGCAGTGGTCTTCCCATCTCTTCATAGAACCCGCTCATTACTATGACCCCAGCGGCCGGCAGTCTTGCCCGAGCTGTGGTTGCAAGAGCAAGCCCATCGACAGGCCCTGGGGTTCTAACGTCCGTCAGGACCAACGCCCAGTCCTGAGTACCTACAGCGGCGAGGCCTTCAGCTGCCGTTGCAAAGCTGGTTACCACAGCTCCGAGATCCTCGAGCATAAAGGTGAGGATTTCTCTTAACGCAGGTTCGTCTTCTACAAGCATCACGGGGGGAAGCGGTGGAGGGGAAATCGTGGGTTTCATCATCTGGCTCGCGTAATGCGCACCAGGTCGAAGCTGACATCCTGTCGCCGTCTTCAAGGCGGCTTGGTGCGCGATGTCATTACGACATCGCTTGTGCCAGAAAAATTCATTCTGACTCACCTAATCAATCAAGCGCTCCAAGCTACCGTTGCTGATCGATTTTTCCGCGCTCCTTTCCACAGTCAGGAGCATTTGACTCTGGCGCCCCAGCTTCACCGCAATTTTCAGCCATCGCGCGGTATTCCCTGCGCAGCGCTCGAAGCTCTTTGCTGTCCATATCTTCCAAATCCAAGACAGAACGTTGAGCCGACTGGGTGGCGCGAATCAGCTCGTCCAGCTTCACGTGGATGATGTCGTTATCCCTGTTCTGCGTGTTCTGGATCAGAAACACCATCAGGAAAGTGACGATCGTCGTAGAGGTGTTGATGATGAGCTGCCAGGTGTCGTTGTAGTGGAACCAGGGCCCTGAGATAGCCCATAGCCCGATGAGCACCACGGCGATCAAAAATGTACTTGGCTTGCCCGACCGGTTGGCGAGCCATTGGCAGAACTGCGCGAATTTCATGACTTTCTCCTAGGCGTACTAGAACGTAGGACCGTCGTCAGAGCCTGAAATCTTTTTTTACATTTGGTCGGCTAGACAAGTGACATCTGTAGACAGGCTGAACGAGCCGCTTCGGCACCCATTCGAACGCTCACCATCTGAGTTCAAGGCATTTGGGTAATGACCTCCATCGTTTGGTTCGCCATGCTGGGCGCAGTGCTCTTGGTCCTAGCCCTGTCATCGTCCTATCTTCGCTGGGCACCGGTTACCACCTCGGTGGTTTGTCTTGGCCTTGGCATCGCGCTCGGCTCACCTGCTCTAGGGTTGCTACAGTTGGACCTCTCTAAGTCGAGTGGTTGGCTCGAACACCTCACGAACCAGGAGAAAGGTTGCAGCACCAAAAAAGCACATATGTTGCGCCCGCGTCCTTGTATGTGATTGGGGAGATAACACCTCCAAAGGCACTGAGGTTGACATTCAATTACGTTTAGTGGTGCGCGTGGTATTTTGAGACAGTAGCTCTTCCAGCAGGACGGCGACTTCCAGTAGCGAATAAGCATGAACTTGCGTCTGGCCGAACTGCATAGTCAGTTTTCTCGCAGGGGCTTCTGCAAACCACGCGGCAATTGCCAACCAGGCGGTTGGCTGCATGGCCTGCGAGACAGTAAGAAAATACTGAGCATAAGTGTGCTGTGACGAGGGCTCACTTAGGAGCATAGAGACGCCTGGGTCATTGACGGATGTATACTTTACCAATGCATAGCAAGGGCAGAGACTATCGCCATGTTCGCCATAAAAAACGAATAGTATTCCAGTAATGGGGCCCATACGCTAACTCCAATTCACTTCGATAATTATGACGATGTCAGAGGCTAGAGAGCAACTCTTTGAGATCCTTAAAAGGCACCCGAGGATAAAGAAAGCCACCCTGAACATATTTGAAGCCATGCACTTTAAAAAATCAATCTATTGGTGTGATTCTATGTTTTTGGCTGTGAGCAGGCAGTTCGTCCCCGCAAGGAAGACCTCACGGACCAGTGACCACTTATCGCCAATCCAACGCATTCGAGGAAACAGGGACCTTGAATGGATTTAGGACGATGGTACTTAGTGTCGCTATCACTAGGAAATTAGTAAAGCCATTCACCTCGGTACTACCGTTAGGCGCTACACCACGCAAAGCCATGGTGCTCTGCAGAATTTCAGCGCAAACGTATTGTGGAGTGTTACCGTTCAGGATCGGGAGCTGACCCCATCTGCGGCGATCACTGAGCCAACCGGGCGTCAGTGGCGTTCGCCTCCGATTTTTACGAACTGTTCAACCCACTGCAGGACGTGTTCCGCTGGCATAGGCTTGGCAATCACATACCCTTGAGCGATATCGCAGCCTAGGCGCATCAGCAGATCTGCCTGTTCAACGGTTTCGACCCCTTCAGCTATGACCTGTCGATTAAATGACTTCGCCAGGCCAATTATGGCGATGGTCAGCAACAAGCTCTTCTTGTCATTCAGTATGCCCCGTATAAATGACTGATCAATTTTTATGGACTGGGTATCCAGCTTCTCGAGATAGCTAAGTGATGAATAGCCTGTGCCGAAATCGTCCAACGAGAAGGTCACGCCCAAGCTTTGGCAATCGTTAATGTTTTTGATGGCACCGGGCATATCGCCTAGCAAGACAGACTCAACAATCTCAATATCCAACTGTTCCGGTCGCACCTCGGGATATTGGGCAAGCAAGCACTTTAACTTCTCAGCAAAACCTTTTTGCTGGAAATGTAAAGCACCAATATTGACTGAAATCGACCATACTTGTCCTGATTCGCGCCACCGTGTAATTTGCTTCAGAGCTTCTTCCATAACCCAATTACCGATATCCACGATCAGATTAGTATTTTCGATGAACGGGATAAAATTCTGAGGTGAGATAATCCCGTCTTGCGGATGTAACCATCGTAGCAACGCCTCGAAACCAACAGGTTTTCCGGTATTAAAGTCAATTTTTGGTTGATAGTACAATCGGAATTCGTCATTACGTAGTGCCTTGCTGACTTCGACCACCGTTTCGAATGCAGTACGGTGCTTATTATCCAATAACAAATTAAATACATGGAAACAATTTCTCCCTCTCAATTTAGCCCTGTACATTGCCTGATCGGCATGCAAAAGGAGCGAGTCGATACCGACATTATCTTTGGGGTAGAGGGTAACGCCAATACTGGCGGAAATCTCCAGTTCGACACCGTCAATAGTATACGCAGAGGAAATATCATGCAGAATTTTGCACATCACCACTTCTAAATCACTGGTGTCCGACAGGTATAACAGGAGTACAAACTCGTCGCCTCCCAAGCGCGCCACTGTATCATCGCCAAAAATAGTTTTCTTTAACCGCTCACTCACCTCTACCAGTAAGCGATCACCTGTAGCGTGACCATACCGGTCGTTGATAATTTTGAAGCCATCGAGATCAAGCACGCACACCGCGATGGAAATACCGCGGTCACTCGCCGTCTGAATGGCTTGTTTGAAACGTTTATCCAGCAAGGATCTATTGGGAAGACCCGTCAATACGTCATGATCCGCACGCCACTGTAGCGTATCCATCAATTTACGCTTTTCGGTCACGTCAAAACGAATAGACACGTATTTTTTAACTTTTGCAACACTGTCAAACGTGGGGACGATTGTACTGTCCACCCAATAGAGACTGCCATCCTTGCGAATATTACAGATTTCCCCTTTCCAGACGTTGCCGCGTGAAATGGTATTCCATAGCTCGGTAAAGAACTCCGGCGGATGCATGGCCGAATTCAGAATCCGGTGATTTTGCCCTAAGAGCTCCTGAGCGCTGTAACCGGAAATAGCGCAGAAATGATCATTGACATAGGTAATATTTCCCTCCATGTCGGTTTCTGAAAAAATAGCCGCCGCATCAACAGCTGCACGATATCCTTCACTCATTGACTAATCCCATAGCTTTCCAAGACGTTACCTATTGAAGCGCTCAACCAGGGCATGCAAACCACGCGAGGTGGTTTCAAGCTCACCCGCACGAATCACTGCTGCGTGGGAACTCTTTGCAGTGTGCTCCACGGTGTCAGCAACATTGTTAATTTGTTGGGCAATATCCTCTGCGACATGAGACTGCTCTTCTGAGGCAGCCGCCATCTGCTGGCTCATGCCGCTAATGCGCCCAACTGCTTCGCGAATACCTTCCAGCGCCCCTTGAACCTGTATGACCTGCTGCACACCATGATCAGCTTCCACCGTACCGATCCTCGCGATGTCAACTGCCTCATCGGTGCCTTTTTTCAGCGTTTCAATCACTCTCTGAATTTCTTGTGTGGATACCCGAGTTTTGCTGGCCAAGGCGCGGACTTCATCAGCTACTACAGCAAAACCGCGCCCCTGCTCGCCAGCCCGTGCGGCCTCTATCGCAGCGTTGAGCGCGAGTAAATTTGTTTGATCCGCGATGGACTGAATAACCTCTGCGGCGGACATGATTTGTTGAGTCTCTCGGGCGAGATTATCCACAGCATTGCTAATGTTCGTGACCGTAGTTGCTAGGAGCTGAATAGCCTCACGAGAAGTCCCGGCAACTTTGTCACCTTGCACAGCCAGCCCATGTGCTGTTTCAGCCTCTGTGGCAGTTTGGTGGACATGCCCGGAGACCTCGCTGATAGAGGCGGCCATTTCTGTCATGGCGGCGGCGGTCATGTCTGTTTCCGCGCGCTGCTCCACTAACGCATGTTCGATTTGGGTCGAAAGCAAAGAGGCATGCGATGCAGCTTCAGCCACTTTGCCAGCCAGATCATCCAGGCGAGTGAGCGCAGTTTTAAGACGCGCATCCTCGCTGAGTAAGATCAACTCCAACTCACCTAGACTGCCCGGCCTGTCGCTATAGGTCAGAGAACTTAATGAATCCTTAAAAGCATGAGGGACAGTTTTAAAAATTGCCTTCAATACCTTTTCTTGCCTGGCGCATATCCACCAACCCGAGGCCAGGAATAAGATAAATGTTACAGATAAGGCTGCTAGGCTCGGGAGTAATAGAGTCGCACCACAGGCGACCATCCCAGCTATGATAGACACTACATATCTGCACAGGACCACCATGAATTTACGCAGCAAAGGAATCGCAGGTTTCCCGATCAGCAAACGAGCATATAGCAGTTCAGCGCGCTCTATTTGTTTACGGGTAGGGTTGACCCTTACAGACTCATATCCGGTCAACCGGCCATCTTCCATGATTGGAGTGACGTAAGCGCTGACCCAATAAAAATCACCGTTTTTGCATCGGTTTTTTACGACACCCATCCAACTTCTTCCCGACCGTAGATATGACCACATCTGCTTAAATACGGCTTCTGGCATGTCGGGATGCCTTACAATGTTATGGGGACTCCCTATCAGTTCTTCGCGACTGTATCCACTGATGGAGGCGAACTCCTCATTGCAGTAGGTCAGATTCCCTTGAAGATCTGTAGCTGAAATCAAACGCTGACCCGAAGGGAAAACGCACTGGTTATTTGTGACGGGTAAGTTCTTCTTCATGATTAAATTCTAGATGGGAAGGCATTGATGGATAAACGTCGAATTCTTCGCTCCGTTGAAAGGCATAATCCATTACCACTCTAGCGCAGGCCGATAAGGCATGATGATTAGAGTAGACTGCGAACAAAGGCTCACCTTCAGCCATGAACTCAGGTAAAACCCGTATCAAACTATTATTGTTAATCATACAAGAAGTATTCATTAACACGATTCCAACGCCATGCTCGGCGGCGTTAATCAGGGCTGGAATTGACTTAGTTTTCAATCTCTTGCATAAAATAATCTCTTTGGCGCCGCTACCGTCCCGCCGTTTAATTTCAACGGAGCTTTCAGATGTACAGTGGAAGCAATCGTGCATCTCCATTTCTTCAGGTCTTTCAGGAAGTCCATTTTCGGCAAGATACGAGGGACTCGCGTACAACCCCAACTCCGAACCACTCAGCCTCCTTATTATATAGCTCCCCTTCCTCGGCTCACCGAAGTGAAACATAAGGTCAATCCCTTCCTCTATGAGATTCTTTTCCTCATCTGAAACAATTATCTCAATTTCAAGTTCCGAGTGAGCTTCTAACAATTTGCACAGGAAATCATTTTTCGGATAATTAAAGAAACCTGAAGGAACCTGCACTCTGACCTTCCCGGACACGTCATTGAGCGCAGACTGTAAAGAGTTTATTTTTAAATTTAAAATATCAATATGAGCGCTACAACTGTCAAAAAGACGCTCACCATCGGCTGTGCACCGTAATGCTTGAGTCGACCGGAGAATCAACGACGTGCCAAGTCTCTTTTCGAGATTTATCAGTCGTCGACTTAACGTATTGGCTGGAACCGAAAGCTTTTTGCTCGCCTTCGACAAGCTTCCAGATCGCACGATCTCAACAAACAATGCCACATCGTTAAGCATTGGGATTCACTCTTAAAGTCTTATCTTGAATCTTAAATCTATAGCAACCCGACATCTCACATCTCATCAAACAAGGATAACTTATGCTTATAATGGCAATATGATATCTCACCATATGCTCTAGACGGAACTCACACTTTTGGATTGCGATCGTCCAATAATGGAATAAGCGCGCACCTGCCAGACTTTTTTTTGGCGTCCAAAAAATGGCACTTGACGTATTGGATCCAACCCCTACTTGATAGACTAGCTATTGCTGCTTGATAGAAATATACTATTTTGAAGGTATTGACATTGGCTTCTTAAGCTTTTGCCAAACCGAAAATGAGGTTGGTTGCACCACTAATTCAGATATTAATAGTTTATCGAGTATTCGGGAGTACCGCCTGTCTATGGAAAATGTTTTATACTCTCACTACATTAGCCGGGTAGGAGGCTAGCCCCTGTTAAACCTAGTGTTCTAGTCAGATACTAAGAAGCCTTCTTTGAAGTATCAACTCGTTATCGAAAGCATTTAAGGCAGAAGCAAAGAATATGCTTGAGAATATTGTGTATAGACATCTGAGCAATGAGACTTTGGCGAACACCCATATGAAAGCAACCAACCCCGTGGCGTTCTTATCCATTCAAGCATCGCGAACCAGGGCATCAAAGTATCATATACTGAATTCACTTTTATTTGTGGCAATATTCGCAACTGCATCAGGGCATTTGCCACTAGAATAATTACGCCGGCCAGCGACTTGCTATTTTATTATAAAATTCCATTTTTCGAAACCGGCTCATAACAAATTATTAAGCGATTACAGACAGGTGCAATATGAGGGCGTGGTGGAATAAATCAGAAAATGAAAACAATGAAATTCAGAGGTTGAAGCTAGCTCTGGAGATTGCGGATAAAAACCTTAATTCAGCCAATAAGCGTGCATTTGAAGCCGAGCAGCGAGCGGCCGAATATCAAGCGAGCAGTCAAAAATTTGCCAGCTTGGTCGCCAATCTTGCAACATTCTCCAGATCGTTGGAAATGACTCAATCCTCCTTCGCTAAATTGGCGGAGAGTATGGGACAAGAAAGGCAGCACGCTGTCCAAGCTCAGCTGATTTCCCAAGATAGCCGAAGCGCTATCGATTCAATTGCAATGAACTTGCAAACATTGGCCGGCTCCTCAGAAGAGGCGTCAGCGAAAGTTGGTCAACTTGATGAGCAAGCGCAGAAGGTTGGCGGCATCCTCCAAATTATTAAAGAGATAGCTGACCAAACGAATTTATTGGCCCTTAATGCTGCCATTGAAGCTGCGCGAGCGGGTGACGCGGGGCGAGGGTTTGCTGTAGTGGCTGATGAAGTACGTAAACTGGCGAAGCGGACAGCAGAAGCCACCGCAGAAATTACAACTCTTGTAGGAAAAATTCGCTTAGATAGTTCAAATAGCCGCGATCAGATCGCTGATTTAGCTGAGCACTCCGCGGTGTTTAGCAAAGACGGCCAAGAGGCGGCTGACACCATGCGACGTCTTCTGGAAATGTCCTCCACCACCGAACGGACTGTTTCTGCCTCAGCGTTGCGTAGTTTCTGTGAGCTGGCAAAAATTGATCATCTGATCTATAAGTTTCGAGTTTATAAAGTACTATTTGGTATCTCCGACGAAAGCGAAAGTAGTTTTGCACTTCATACTCACTGTCGACTTGGTAAGTGGTACTATGAGGGTGCAGGTAAAAAAAGCTACTCTCAACTACCTGGCTATCGAGAAATTGAGCCCCCACATAAAAGAGTTCATGATGCTGCTTTTGCTGCTCTAAAGGCGCACGCTTCGCGCGACTCAGACACGTTATCGAAAGAGGTCGCCGCCATGGAGGAAGCCAGTCTCATCGTACAGGAATGCCTGGAGCATATGGCAACGTGTGGCGAAGTTGATCCTCGCCTTTTGCAGCTTCAGTGATTGTGCATGCCCACTTAAACTGTGATACGGTGCGAAATAAGACAATCAGACATTACCAACGTTATGATGACAACTTTATCCACGATCTGGCACCGACGTGGGCCGGCAAGCATTATAAGCAGCGGGCCAGCGCGATACTGCTGGACATGGACGGGGCGCGGGACGAGGTGTTGCAACTGGCTGGCAGCACCTCGGGAACGGTCACGGTCGGGCCTTCCACTGTTCCCCACATTGCCTTTCTACCAATAGTACTTGAGCCGTTTAAGCAGCGTTATCCGGCCGTCAAGCTGACCATCCATGAGGGACTGTTACCGCGTATGCAGCAAGATCTGGAGTAGGGCGAAATGGACTTTTACATCGGTCCGATCACTGGCCGGGTACTCTTCAAGGCACTGGAAAAACCAGCGGCTGTGCATCAACAGGCTGCTGGTGTTTTCCGACGAGGCATCCGCTGCGCAATGCCAAGAATCTGGCCGAACTCACCGAGGCGCTGTAGGGGGACACCGCCGTGTCCGAGGTAGCCGGGGCCGCACTGGCACCGCTGTTTCAAAAATACGGGCTGCCCGCACCGCCCGTTGTTTTCAGGCCACCGAAAACGGCCGCTACATTCGTCGCATGCCAAAACGCAATCCCAATCGGACCACCACCATTTACAGATCGTAATTTACGAACGTAAACTGAACGCACGTTGATGGTCCCTGTGAGGACTCGCAATTCAGACCCCTAATCTGGACTGCACAAAAACCGCCTCCCCTAAAGGCGGTTTTTTTTTGCCTGCTGGAAAGTGAATCCAGTGTAAGCCACAGATGGCTGATTCTAAACATTCGGGGCAATCGTTCACTGGTCGTAGGCCGAAAAAAGCAGTTGGTCCAGCACGCTCGTCCTGAGCGACCTGGGCTGCAAGAGTGGGTTTTCAGTCGCGGCGCTCACCAGCAGATGGCGGGTCCTTCGGCATCGATCAATAAATTCCACGCGGGCGGGCTAAGTATTTTCTGCTGAAACAGCATCATGGTTGCGCGAGGGTGTGCTCGGCTTCGAGAGGACCCCCATGAAACTGCCGATCCGAAAATATCTGCCCATCGCCGCAGGACTGCTCATCCTGGGCGGCATCATCGCGTTCCAGCAATACCAGCTGTCGACCCTGTCTCGCGCTGTGAACGGAGCAGCAGAGAAGATTTCCATCGACGCACTCCAGAGCAGGATGAGCGCGATCGACGATCGTCTCGACACTGTGTCAGGCAAACCCCTGGTCACGATGGAAGACTTCCGTGTTAGCCAGCAAACACTGTCGAGCCGGATCGATGCTGTGCAAGCCACGGCAAAGCAGGCCCACGAAGCTGCAGTTGAAGCCACTCGCTCATCCGCGACTGCGGGCGATCTCCTGGTACTGAAAGCCGACCTTGAGTCACTTGACGGCAAACTGCAGAAAATGAGCAGGCCACAGGCCCAGGCAACTGCACCAGCTCCTAAAGCCTCCACTTCCAAACCGAAGGCGAAGCCCGCACCGGTTAAAGCCACGCCCATCCCGCAAGAGCCTCCGCCATTTCAGATGGTCGGTCTCGAATACCGGGGCGGCGAGCGCTTTCTATCTGTTGCCCCCACCGGTAGCACGCGACTGAGCCAGATCTACCTGCTTCGGCCAGGCGAAGTGGTCAGTGGCAGCACCTGGCGACTCAAGGCTGTAGATGAACGAACTGCAACCTTCGACGCCGGCGGCACAACCCGAACCCTGAGCATCCAGCCATGAGAAAAGCATCATGAATCTACCGATCGTTCGAGCCATCGCCTGCGCCTGCGCATTTACTGCTGCGGGCATTGAGGCCGCGCCGCTTCCTTCCGCTGTAGGAGGAGGCGCCTCCAGTGTTCAACAGCTCACCAGCGAAAGCATCCTGTCGCAGGACAAGCTTCATGATAAAGCAGCGCAGGAGTGGGGCCTGACCGCCAAGGAATACGACCGATATCAAGAGGTGATGCAAGGGCCTCGGGGGGTGTATTCGCCGGGGCTTGACCCGCTAACTGCACTCGGAATCGAAGCTCGATCGGATAGTGAGCGGCGCCGATTTGCCGAGCTCCAGGTTCAGGCAGAGCGTCAACGAGTCGACAGGGAGCTCGCCTACCAGCGAGCCTACGATGAGGCGTACCAGCGTCTGTTCCCGGGCATCAATGCCATTGAGATTTCGGCCTCCCCTTCGGCCCGGTCCGGGTCCGGGAGCGGCCCAGCTCTGGAAGGTAACGGGCGAATGGCACTCTTCGTCAAAGACGACTGTCTGCCCTGCATCGACCTGGTCAAACGCCTGCAGGCGTCCCAGACGCCGTTTGACCTCTATTTCGTCGGCAGCCAGAACGACGATGAACGGATTCGCCGCTGGGCAATCCTCGCGGGTGTTGACCCGTCCAGCGTGAAAAGCCGACTGATCACACTCAATCATGACCAGGGCCGTTGGATTCGCCTCGGTCTCGGCGGCTCGCTGCCAGCGGCCGTGACGCAGGTGAACGGATCATGGCGCCGTCAATGAGTTGGTGGCAGCTCTGCCTGCTGCCGGTGCTACTGTTCGCCGGCAATGCGTGGGGCGTGGAAGATCCGCCACCAGCTTACAAGGCGATCGCCATCAGGCACGGGGTTCCACCGGTCGTGCTCTATTCAGTGGCGCTGCAGGAGAGCGGCACCCGCCTTCGGGGTCAGCTTGTGCCCTGGCCGTGGACGTTGAATGTCGCGGGCACCGGCTATCGCTTCGCCACCCGCGCAGATGCTTGCCGAGCGCTGTTGGTCGCAATTGCGACCGCTGGGCCCGCTCGAGTCGACGTGGGACTGGGGCAAACCAATATTCGCTCGAACGGGCATCGCTACAGCTTTCCCTGCGAAGGCCTGGACCCCTACAAGAACTTGGCGGTGACCGCCCAGATCCTGGCTGAGCAAAAGGCCAAGGGGGGAACCTGGATCGATGCTGCAGGGCGGTATCACCGCCCGGCCGGCGGCGCGCCGGCGGCAAAGTACCGTGGCTACTTCGCGAAACATCTCAGCCGGGTCACCGGCATCAATTTCGAGGTACGGACCCCATGACATATCCCCACGCTTGGCGGTCATACGTCTTGCAAGCCCTGGCCTTCGCGATAGTGACCAGCCTGGCCCTACCCACCAGGGCTGACCAGCAAGCGGTGCTCACAGTAGTGGAGGACCGCGGCGGAGCATCCGCATTGCCCTACTACCAGGACATTGACCCCGAGCCTGCGCACGCTCCCCCGGTTGTGACTGGTGTCCGGGCTGGAGGGGCGTTCCCGGTGTTGACTCCAGAACTGAGTCCGGGCCCAGTACAGGGACGGGCCATCAATGCAGCTGGTCTGCAGCCGATGTTCATCGTCGGGGATGATCAAATGTCGCAGGCCTGGCTCAAGCAGAAATTGCCGGCACTTCAAGGCCTGCAGGCAGTGGGACTCGCCGTGAATGTCGGCAACGCAGCACGACTGCAAGAGATCCGCCGCTGGGCTCCCGGGTTGCAAGTGATGCCCGTTCCTGCCAGCGATATTGCTGGTCGCTTGGGGCTGCAGCACTACCCGGTGCTGATCACAGCCACAACCCTTCAGCAGTGAGACCCGGTATGCGCCCAACACGACCTGTATCGCCGGTGTTCACGCTGATCATCAGCCATCCCCTGCACCGACCCGGCCGCGAGCAAATGATCGACCAGGTCCGCCACGTGAGCGAGCTCTACGGTGCGCGCTTAACCGGGATCTCCGAGTTCAACGAACACGCATTCGCCCAGCGCCTGGCCGAACGGCTGACTCCGGACCAGGTCGAGGCAGCACGCGCTGAAGCCGACGCCCTGACCTACACCTCGAGGACGTGAGATGGCGACATATACCCTTGAATCTCTGCTCCGCCCCCCGGTAGAACTATTCACCACTGCCGTCTGCTATGTAGCGGCTGCACTCTGCATTGGCGCACCCTGGGCTTTTGCCCTGACACCGCTGTTCGGGATTGTCGCCGCCCTGGGCTTTATCTACCTGGGCACCATTCGGCTCCTGCAGGCGCGGAGGGTCCTACGCTACCAGGCGAATTTACGGCGGCTTCCCCACTACACCATGACCAGCGCTGAAATGCCGATCAGCAACGAGCGCCTGTTCATCGGTCGTGGATTCCGGTGGACACAGAAGCACACGCAACGCCTGGCCGACACCTACCTTCCCCAGTTCGCGGCCTACGTCGAGCCGACGAACCTCTATATGCGTGCGCGCTGGCTGGAAGAACGTCTGGAGTTCGCCCCCTTTCCACTGAAGCTAATCACCAAGGTCACTGGCTGGGACTCCAACTGGAACCCCGCCAGGCCGCTGCCTCCCGTGGGTGGCCTGCCCAGGCTGCATGGAATCGAGCCTGATGAGCAGAACGTTAGCCTACCTCTCGGTGAGCGCGTGGGCCACACATTGGTGCTGGGAACCACACGGGTAGGCAAGACTCGTCTGGCCGAGGTCTTCATCACGCAGGACATTCGCCGAACGCATCGACGCGGGCCGCGAGTCCGTATGGGGCGCCGGAGCCAAACTTCCCATCGCTGGAGCCGGCGCCGGCGTGCAGAGGCACAGGCCGACCACGAGGTTGTGATCGTCTTCGACCCGAAAGGTGATGCGGATCTGCTCAAGCGCATGTACATCGAATGCAAGCGCGCCGGACGCCTCGACGAGTTTTATGTGTTCCACCTGGGCTGGCCGGACATTTCCGCGCGCTACAACGCCATCGGCCGCTTTGGTCGGATCAGCGAGGTCGCCACCCGTATCGCTGGCCAGCTCTCCGGCGAGGGCAACTCTGCTGCGTTCCGGGAGTTCGCCTGGCGATTCGTCAACATCATCGCGCAGTCGTTGGTCGCCCTCGGCCGCCGTCCTGACTACGAACAGATCCGCCGGCACGTCATCAACATCGACGAGCTATTCATCGAATACGCCCAGAAGTATTTCGCAGAACATGATCCGAAGGCCTGGCAAGCCATCGTTGAAGTTGAAGGCAAGATCGATCGGAAGAACCTGTCATTCGCCATGAAGGACCGTCCGCTGCGCGTCGTGGCGATCGACATGTACTTGACCCAGAAACGCATCAACGACTCCGTCATGGATGGCCTGCGAAGTGCCGTGCGCTACGACAAGACCTACTTCGACAAGATCGTCGCATCCCTGCTGCCGCTCTTGGAGAAACTCACCACTGGTCGTATCGCTGAGCTACTCGCGCCCGACTACCTGGATCTCGCTGACCAGCGACCGATTTTCGACTGGATGCAAGTGATTCGGAAACGCGCGGTCGTATACATCGGCCTCGATGCGCTGTCCGACACTGAGGTCGCTGCGGCGGTGGGCAACTCGATGTTCAGCGACCTGGTCTCCGTTGCCGGCCACATTTACAAGCATGGCATCGATGATGGTCTGCCGGGCCATATGGCAGGTGGCAAGGTTCGCATCAACCTCCACGCTGACGAGTTCAACGAACTGATCGGGGACGAGTTCATCCCCATGGTGAACAAAGCAGGCGGCGCGGGCATGCAGGTCACCGCCTACACCCAGACCATGAGCGACATCGAGGCGAAGATTGGCTCAAAAGCCAAGGCCGGCCAGGTGATCGGTAACTTCAACAACCTGTTCATGTTGCGCGTCCGTGAAACCGCAACCGCCGAGCTGCTGACCAACCAGCTGCCCAAGGTGCAGATTTACAACAGCACCCCGGCGAGCAGTGCGAACGACTCGGTCAACGGGAAAACAGCATTCACCTCGAGCTCACATGACCAAGTGCAGTTGGCGAGCGTTCCGATGATTGAGCCCGCCCACGTGGTCGGGCTTCCCAAGGGGCAGGCCTTCGCGCTCATTGAGGGTGGGAACCTCTGGAAGGTCCGCATGCCGCTTCCCGCGAACGACCCCGACGAGGTCATGCCCGGCAATCTGCAGGACCTGGCCGCAGGCATGCGACGTTCGGCGGCGTCCTCAAGCGACTGGTGGGAAGCCCCGGGCTATCAGGAACTGAAATCTGCGTTGCCCGAAGACCTGGTTGAAGATTTCCGTCAGGTGGCCACCGATGACGCAGCTTGAGGTGTAGGCCATGGCAGACGACGTTTCCAAGAAGGCCGAACAGCAGCAGGAGCGACAGGAATCGCTGTTCAGCAAGATCTTCTGGTTCCCGTTCAACTTTATCGGAGTGATGTTCGGCTCGCTGCTCGTCGCCATCTTGGTCGACTGGGTATGCCTGTACTTCTTCTGGCCAGAAGCCGGATGGCGACACGGTCAGCAAATGCTGGTAAGCGAGGTCAGCTGGTTATCCAAAGGCCTGGTCCACAGTGCCATCGTCCAAGAGCCGGGGCGCACTGCGACATGGCTGGTCACCGAAGCTTATGACTGGCTGATCGTGAAGACCGGGATGCTCAGTTGGGTCCAGGGGATGGAGTCGATCGCCCACGCCGGGCCCCGCAACGAATTGGACATGCGCTACTGGGCCGCGCAAAGCGTCACAACGGTCCAGAACTATGTGCTGGCGGCTCTCTTCACCGTTCTGGTGTTTTGCGTCCGTTTGGTTGTATTGCTGATGACCATACCGCTGTTCGCCATGGCGGCACTGACGGGCCTGGTCGACGGCCTAGTGCGCCGAGATTTGCGCAAATTCGGCGCAGGTCGCGAATCCAGCTACCTCTATCACAAGGCCCGCGCAACGATCATGCCGTTGGCTATTTTCCCCTGGACCTTCTACTTGGCACTCCCGATCAGCATCAGTCCCATGCTGGTGCTGCTCCCCTGCGCCGCCCTGCTCGGTGTGTCCGTGAGCATCACGGCCGCGAGCTTCAAGAAGTATTTGTGAGGAAGAGCACGATGCAATGGACCCACGAACAGTCGCCGATCATCCAGTCGGAGGCTCCGAAACTCCTCATCCAGGCCGGCGCCGGCAGTGGAAAGACCACCACGCTGGTGGGATACGCTCAACATCACTCCCGACTGCGGATTCTCTATCTCTGCTACAACAAGTCGGTGGAGATCGCCGCACGGGGACGCTTCCCGCGCAACGTGGTGAACAAAACCGCACACGGCCTGGCATACGCCGTCTATGGCACACAGTTCAGCCATAAGCAGACCAACAACTTGCGGCTGACCGACATCGCCCGTGCGATCGATACGCAGGACTGGGAGTTGGTCAGAGACGTGCTGACCACCCTCAACAACTACATGGCCAGCGCCGACGATCTTATCGAACGCTGCCACTTTCCGCGGTTCCGTGACCGGCCGATGCTTACCTCCGCCCAGGAGCGCTACCTGAAGCAAGCGCTCGTAGCAGCGATGGGCATCTGGAAGCGAATGACTGACCTGCAGGACACAGCGGTGCAGATCACGCATGACGGTTACCTGAAGCTGTACCAGCTGAGCAAACCCGATCTGAGCCAGCGCTTCGACTGTGTTCTGCTCGATGAGGGGCAGGACGTAAACCCTGTGATCGCAGACATCGTGCGCATACAGAGCATTCGCAAGGTGGCAGTGGGTGATCGTCATCAGCAGATCTATCGCTTTCGAGGCGCGGAAGATGCTCTCAACGCCAGCTGGATGTCCGGGGCTGAGAAGCACTACCTGACCCAGAGCTTCAGGTTTGGGCCGGCAGTCGCCCATGTCGCCAACATCATCCTGTCCTACAAGGGAGAAACCAGGAAGCTGCAGGGACTGGGCGAGAAGACGTTGGTGAAGAAAGCGCTGCCGGCTGGACTGCCGCACAGGACGTACATTCATCGAACCGTCATTGGGGTGATTGAAAACGCTCTGTGCCTGGTCACCGAGAAGCCCAAGATCTACTGGGTTGGCGGCATCGACAGCTACTCAGTGCGCGATCTCGAGGACCTGTTCTATTTCAGTCGACAGCAGCGCGACCTGGTCCAGAACAAAAAACTGCTCCGTGACTACCGGGACTATGCCCAGTACGTAGAAATCGCCGAGGTGAGCCAGGACAGCGAGATGATCCGCTCGATCAAGATCATCAACATGTATCCGGACCTGCCCCAGCGAATCTTGGCTCTACGCTCATGCACGGTGGATAAGGAGCTTGACGCAACTATTACGTTGACCTCTGCCCACAAGTCGAAAGGCCTGGAGTGGGATTTTGTCGGGCTCTTCGACGACTTCACGTCAGACCCGCTCTCACCGGATATCGATCCAGGCCGACGAGATGATGAGCTGAACCTTCTGTATGTGGCCGTCACCCGAGCGATGAAGATCTTGGCGATCAACAGTCTGGTGCTGTCCATTATGGAACGCTACGTCGACGCGCTCACCCCCGGGGCCCGTCAAGCGCGCGGCTGATTAAGTAAAGGAGGAACCATGAGCAAGAAATTCGAACACCGCGCTGAGTTTGTCGCTATCCCATTCAAGAACACGACTAGCGGCGCATGGATCTTCAAGAGCACGGAGGAGACGTTGGAACCCGATGTTGTGTCTCTCTTGTCCGAAGACGAGCCGCTGCAGACGAAGATGCTCGAGCTCGGCGCCGATGGCTGGGAACTCGTCAGCACGCAGCCAGTGTGCCGAGGGGAGATCAAGGTGGGCAATCAAAATGCCCAGGCCTGGTCCTACGGATTTCCCATGCCGGTCGGATATCTACTCTTTTTCAAGCGCGAGGCCAGGAACATCGAGTTACCAGCCTGACCCATCCGTTGCCTAGCCTTCATGATCGTAACCAGGGAGAAGGGCCAACATGGCATTGGCTCTTCTGACCATCTCGATCAACTCCGACGAGCTAACTGCCCGACTGTGCTGCAACAGCTCAGCGGCCAGGACCGCTTTATCGTAGCAACCCTCATCTCGGAAACGCACATCGAGAAAGTCCGAGACCCAAGTATCAAACGCCGGCGAATAAGTTTTTTGCTGCGGCATACGAGTCCCCACAGATCAGTATTCCAGTACACCAACTCCCTGGCTTGACTCCGGCTCATCGTAATCGATGCAGTGGGCTCAGGCCGAACTGGGCTGATCAGCTGCCTTATCGAGACAGGTTAATTGTACGGTTTCAAAGCCTGATTGGCCTCGAGAAAAAATTCTACGGCCCCCAGATAAGTATTTCTTGAGGCGTCCCCCACCTGGTCTCGGCATTCTGACATCCACAGTCAGTCGTCCCAGAGCCCAGCCGTGAACAAGCCATCCCTCCTCCTTGTATCTCCTCGCCGAATCCTGCTTGGCGCGCTGATCAGCGTCAGCGGCGGCTTCTCACTAATACCCAGCGCTCAGGCGGCCGGTGCATCAGAACAGGCCAACATCGAGGTGATGATCCGCCAACTGAACGCGCTGGAGGACTCAGCTCGCCGCAGCGCCACGATCGCCAGCGAACCTGGCCAGCGCTACTACTTCGACTATGAACGTCTGGCCGGCGATATCCAGCGCGTTCGCCAGGGCCTGCAAGAGTACCTGACCCCAAGTCGCGCACAGCCACGGGATCCGGCAGAGCTGGCGGGAAAATACACCCTCACCGGCGGGCGGATGCCATGAGCATGAGCGGCACTCAAGTCGCAGCTTTCAACGCTGCCAGCGGCATCACCCCGCAGGCCAGCACCGTGCTGTTCGTAGGCACCGTCATCGCACTGTCGACCCTTTGGGGTGCCTGGGCGCTGTACAGCATCTACCGGGGCTGGGCGACCCAGAACATCGACAGAAACATTGCAGCCGCGTCGACCGTCAAGGTCATCGTCCTCCTGCTGATCCTCTCCACACTCGTTCTCAGCTAGCCAAGGAGCTAACCGATGTCTATCCGCACCATCACCAAGTCACTCACCGGCGCCGCCGCAATGATCATTGGTCTGCACCCAGTCATTGCCGCTGCCGCCTTGCCAGGAGCACAAGCCCCCACACGCGGCGAGGGAACGAGCTGGCTGCAAACCATCCAGAACTATGGTTACGACGGTTTCATGCTTATCGGGCTGTTTCTGCTCGGAGGCATGATGGTGGGGGTCGCCTCCCATGCCTACGGCGTTTACCACGATATCCATGAGGGCAAGAAAAAGTGGCGAGACCTGGGGCTCACCGCCGTTGTCGGGATCTGTCTGATCGGCGTTGGCATCTTCATGGTCACCAAAGCTACCGGCGTCCTCTAACTGGTGATGCGACATGGCTGAGACCACTTACCTGAAGGATGGAACGCTCGACTTCCTCCCCCACAACCTGAATAGGCAGCCCATCGTCATGGGCGGCCTCACTGCTGATGAAATGTGGGGAACGGTCGGTGTTTGTGGGGGGGTCGGAGTGATTCTGGGCATCCCTGTGTCGTTCTTGTTCGGCAACCCAGCTCTTTTCATCGCTTGCGCTCTTGTAGGTGGAGCTCTGGGCTTGACCGTGGCAAGCCGAATCCTCCGGAAGATGAAGCGCGGCCGGCCGGACACATGGTTTTACCGCCAGCTCCAGTTCTATAAGGCTCAACACCTCCCCTTCCTCGGTGGCCCCCAGTTGGTCACCCGGAAGGGTGCGTGGACATGCCGTCGTACAGGAAAGTAGGGATCTTCATGAGTTTTCGAAAACGAGTGGATGCTCAGCAGGCACACATCCTTAGCTTGCGAATCGCGGTCATTGTGCTGGGCGCAGTCAGTCTTTTTGCGTTCTACGGCTGGCACAAAGCCCCCGAAGACCTGACCGTGCATGTGCCGCCGGACCTCCGCTCCGGCAGCACTCGCAAATGGTGGGAAGTGCCGCCAGAGAACGTGTACGCCTTCGGATTCTATATCTTCCAGCAGATGCAGCGCTGGGAGAAGAATGGGGACGACGACTACCAGGACAACATCGAACGCCTGGCCTCCTACGTTACCCCTGGTTGCAAGGAATACTTGAAGAAAGACTACGAGATGCGCCGTAACGCCGGTGAGCTGCGTCGCCGTGAGCGGAACGTCTCAGAAATCCCGGGTCACGGGCTGACCGACCCTGGCGTGCTGCGCGTAGAAGAAATCGGGATCAACGATTGGACAGTCAACCTAGATCTGCTCGCTGACGAGTCGGTGAACGGGGAGCGGGTCAAGCGCGCCATGACCCGCTACCCATTGTCCATTGTCCGTGCCGACGTCAACCCAGAGAAAAATCCATTCGGGTTGATGTGGAACTGCTACGCATCCAACCCACAACGCATCGAGGTTGATCTGCAAGCCACCGGGGTGAAGCCATGAATCTGCGCGCCTGGCTTCTTGCTCTGGGCCTCTTCGCAGTTGCCGATGTGAAAGCGGTAGAGCTACTGCAGTGGGACCGTATCCCCATGGCAATCCCGCTGATTGTCGGGCAAGAGCGCATTGTGTTCGTCGACCAAAACGTGCGCGTTGGGATGCCTCCCCAACTTGTCGGCACGCTGCGCATCCAGAGCACCGGTGGCGCGGTCTACCTCTTGGCCAGCCAAGAAATTCCACCGACTCGGCTCCAACTGCAGAACGTGGCCACCGGCGAGATCATGCTGGTGGATATTGCCGCAACACCGGCGGCAGAGGGCCAAGCCAAGCTCGAGCCCGCCAAGATCGTCGCCGGTGCGGCCGCTTCCACCTACTACGGCGTTACCACCTCCGCACGAACTCCGACGAAGCGATCCGCGACGTCGGAGGAGGAAGAGGATGTTCCGCCGCCCCCCCGCCATGAGACTCCAGCGCCTGTGGCTCTGACCCGCTATGCGGCACAAATGCTGTACGCCCCACTTCGGACCGTTGAGCCTGTCGCCGGCATCAGCCAGGTGCGTGTTGACCGGGCCCTGGATCTGAGCACTTTGTTGCCGGTATTGCCGGTGGAGGCATCAATCCTGGGGGCTTGGCGCCTCGACAACAGCTACGTCACTGCGGTCAAGCTGAGGAACCTGAGCGCCCAGCAGCTGACGATGAATGCCACAGAGCTGATGGGTAATTTCACCACAGCGACATTCCAGCACCAGTACCTTGGGGCTCGCGGAAACGCCAGCGATACCACCACGCTTTACCTGGTCACCCAAGGCAAAGGGCTGAAAGAGGCTCTGCTGCCGTCCTCGGTCAGCCAAATTGATCCGAAAGCAGGAGGGCGCCGTGGGCAGTCTGAAAAGTAATCCACTCCTCAAGTACCTGCTCATTCCGGTGCTGATCGTCGTGCTCATCATCCTGTTCAAGGGCGGGAGTAAAAAAGAAGAGGTGAAGGCTCCTGAAGATGAGCCGATCATCATCGGCGGCGACACCGCACGCAAGTTAGGGGTGGACGGTGATACCCCGGCCGACACTCTCCGCACAGTGGTCGCTGAAAGTCGGGAAGTGAAAGACCAGATCGCGAAAGTGCTGACCGACAACAAAGAACTCAAGGACCAGAACGCAGAGCTCCAGCTCCGGCTCTCGCGCATAGATCAGAATGTCGACAGCAAGCTGAATGATGCGAAGGGTGAGCTGCAAGAGCAGGTTAAAAACCAGAGCCTGGGCCTACTGGACCAATTCCAGCGTCAGTTGGATAACCTGTCGCAGAACCCCAATGCCACTGGACAAGACCTGCCTATCGGGCTTGGCGTACAACCTGGTGACGGCGCAGGGTTCGACAAGGGTGCGAAATCCAATGGCCTCGTGTGGGTGGAGCCGACCGACGCCACTGCCGTGGACGCTAGCGGTAAACCACTTCAGCCCGGCTCCGCCCAGGCGGCTAGCGGTTTCAATTTCCCCACCAGCTTTGGCAACACCCTGGACAAAGGTCAGACCGTTCTCAGCGCGACGGCGCAGAGCGTCGGTGCGGAGGTATCTCCACAGGATACCCGCAAGCAAGTGCGCAAAGCCTATACCTTGCCTCAGAACTCGACGTTGATGGGGTCGGTGGCCATGTCGGCGCTCATTGGTCGCGTACCGATTGATGGAACGGTCAATGATCCCTTCCCCTTCAAGGTCATGATCGGCCCGGACAACCTAACCGCAAACGGCATCGAGCTTCCTGACGTCGTCGGCGCAGTCGCCAGCGGCACCGCCTCGGGCGACTGGACGTTGTCTTGCGTGCGCGGGCAAGTCCGGAGCCTGACCTTCGTGTTCGCCGACGGCACGGTCCGTTCGTTCCCTGCCCCGGCAGAGGAGGCCAACGGCAGCCAGAACAACAACCAGAACAGCAGTAACGGGAACGGTCAACCTGCGATCCAGGGCGGACTCGGCTGGATCAGCGACTCCTACGGGATCCCTTGCATTTCCGGCGAGCGCCGATCCAACGCCAAGGAGTACTTGACCAATCAATCCCTAGTGACGGCCGCAGGCGCCGGCATCGCCAAACTGTTGAAAGCTGATGAGCAAAACAGCTCGACGACCTTCAGCAGTGGCGGAACATCCTTCGGGACCACGGGCTCCTCGGGGAACTCCGCCATGGGCGCCATCCTCACCGGCGGGGTCAGCGACATCCGCTCATGGATGAACAAACTCTACGGCGAAGCATTCGCCGCCGTGTACGTCCAGCCCGGGGCAAAGGTCGCCGTGCATCTGGACCAGCAGCTCGCCATCGACTACGAGATCAAAGGCCGCAAGGTCGATTACAACGCCGGAGCCAACCATGTATCCGCAAACCTGGACTAAGCCCCACCTGCAGGCCGGGGCCTGGCTCGTGCTCGCCCTCATTCTCGGCGGATGTACGACTGACAAAGACGAGCTGCTGCCCCACGGGGAAGCCAACATGATGGACGTCTGGCAACACGGCACGTCTGGCGGGAGCTCTGGCAGCTCCAACAGCAGAATGCTACTGGATGCTCGCCAAGAGCTTCGTCGGCCGCTCGATGAGGCGCAGGTGGTTCGCCAACAGACAGGTGCTGACGCCTTCACTCGCACACCCCAGAACGAGACTTACAGCCAGTTCAAGCGCCTGCCGAATCCTGACCTGGTGATGTACGTGTTCCCGCACCTGGCTGGAACGGACCCGGTACCGGTCCCGGGCTACACCACGGTGTTCCCAATGTATCAACGGGTGCAGTACGCCATGCCAGGCGAGCGGACGGAGGAATACTGATGCAGATAATCAGCAAATGGCTGGGCAAAGCCCCTGTAACGCCGATCGAGCCCGTGCTTGGCCAGACAACTGCCGGGCACGAGCCAGTCGACGACTTTCCCGCAACGGCCAGTACGACCTTCAGCGAAGAGGACCGCCAGGCTGCGACTGACCGGTACATCACCCGCCTGGAGTCCATGGGCATCCCGTCCCCCATCGACTGGCAGAACCCCAAACGTCGCCCGGCGACAAAAGCGGACGTGTCGAGGATGTACGAGGTCAACCCGTCGTTCGTGGACATGCTGCCATGGGCAGAATACCTGCCCGAGGAGGAAGCCATGCTCCTCGAGGATGGCATCTCCAGGGCCGCGTTCTTCGAGCTTGTCCCGATCGGCACCGAGGGGCGATCCGACAGTTGGCTTCAACAAGCCCGAGATGCGTTGCAGGGTGTCCTGCAGGACAGCTTCGACGAGCTGGAAAGCTCCCACTGGGTAGTCCAGCTCTACGCCCAGGACGAAACAGACTGGGGTGACTACCTGCAAAGACTCAAGGCCTACGTCCAGCCGCGGGCTGAGAACACGGATTTCACTAAGTTGTACCTCGCGCTGTTCCGCCACCACCTCGAATCCATCTCCAAGCCGGGTGGGTTGTTCGTCGACACCGCAGTCAGCAATCTCCCGTGGCGTGGACAGACCCGGAAAGTCCGCCTGGTGGTGTACCGCCGGGTAAAGAAACAGGACCTCGTGGTTCGCGGACAGGATCCAGCCGCCTACCTCAAGTCAATCTGCGATCGTCTTAAAGGATCCCTGGCCAACGCCGGCGTTACAACCAAACGTATGGATGGCCACGCAGTCAAGCGCTGGCTCGTGGGCTGGTTCAACCCACACCCTGATCACCTGGGCTCGACTGATCGCGATATCCGTCGATTTTACGACACAGTTTGCCAACCACCCCGCGAGCTCGATGAGGGTGAGCTTCCAGTGGCAAGCGGTACCGACTTTTCGGAGAACTTGTTCTACCGAGAGCCGCGTTCGGATGTCGACAGCGGCCTTTGGTCATTCGACGGCATGCCACACCGAGTTGTGATACTCGATCGCCTGAAAAATGCTCCCCTCACCGGGCACCTGACCGGTGAGACCAAGCAGGCAGATTCCTTGAACTCGCTATTCGACCGTCTGCCTGAGGATACCGTGCTGTGCATCACCATGGTCCCGACGCCACAGGATCTGCTGGAAGGGCATCTTGAACAACTCTCCAGGAAGGCCATCGGCGACACCCAGGCGTCCAGCCACACCCGGGATGACGTTCAAACGGCACGCTCCATCCTCGGCCGCAAGCACAAGCTCTACAGGGGCAGTGTTGCTTTCTTCCTCCGAGGTCAGAATAAAGCTGTGCTCGAGGAGCGCACGACCAGCTTGTGCAACGTCCTCCTCGGCGCCGGCATGCAGCCAGTCCAGCCACAGGACGAGGTAGCTCCTCTGAACAGCTACCTGCGGTGGTTACCGTGCAATTTCGATCCGAATGAAAACCGTGCCTTGGATTGGTACACCCAGCTGATGTTTACCCAGCACATCGCGAACCTGGCCCCAGTATGGGGGCGCTCCACTGGAACAGGTAACCCCGGCTTTACGCTATCCAACAGGGGTGGGGCAACGCTGACCTTCGACCCATTGAACAAGCTTGATCGCCAGATGAACGCCCACTTGTTCTTGTTTGGGCCCACCGGTGCGGGTAAGTCTGCGACAGCCAACTACCTGATCATGCAAGCCATTGCACTTTATCGCCCAAGGTTCTTCATCATCGAGGCTGGCAACAGCTTCGGTCTGCTAGGTGATTTCGCCAAGCGGCTCGGCCTGACCGTAAACCGAGTGCGGCTCGCGCCCGGCAGCGGCGTTAGCCTCGCCCCGTTCGTCGACGCGGTGCAACTCGTCAAAAACAAGGACCAGGTCAAGGTTCTGAATGCGGCGGACGTGGATGCTTCGGACCAACACTTGGCCGATGCCCTGGCGGGGATGGAGGACGAGCAGCGGGATATCTTGGGCGAGCTGGAGATCACTGCCCGATTGATGATCACAGGCGGCGAGTCCAAGGAAGATGCTCGCCTCACTCGGGCTGACCGCAGCGCCATCCGCCAGTGCATCCTCAACGCGGCTGAACTGTGTGTCAGCGAGAGCCGTCCAGTGCTCACTGAAGACATCAGCGCAGCGCTGCAAGCGATGGCCAGCGACGACAAACTCCCTGAAAGCCGGCGCAACCGATTCATGGAGATGGCCGAGGCCATGGGGATGTTCACCATGGGTACAGAAGCCGAGATGTTCAACCGTCCTGGTACCGCCTGGCCGGAAGCTGACATCACGATCGTTGACCTGGCTACCTACGCGCGTGAGGGTTATCAGGCCCAGATGGCCATCGCCTACATCTCACTGCTGAACACCATCAACAACATTGCGGAGCGGGACCAGTTCAAAGGTCGACCACTTATTGCCTTCACCGACGAAGGCCACATCCCATTGAAAGTTCCATTGCTCTCCCCGTACTCGGTGAAGATCACCAAGATGTGGCGAAAATTGGGTGCCTGGTACTGGATGGCAACCCAGAACGTCGACGACATCCCCCCAGAAGCATCCGCGCTGCTCAACATGATCGAGTGGTGGATCTGCTTGAACATGCCGCCCGACGAGGTGGAGAAGATCGCGCGCTTCCGTGAGCTCACGCCGGCACAGAAGACGATGATGCTCTCGGCAAGGAAGGAGAACGGCAAGTTCACCGAGGGCATCGTCCTGGCCAAGCGGATCGAGATGCTGTTCCGGGTAGTGCCGCCCAGCTTATGCCTCGCCTTGGCCATGACCGAGCCAGAAGAAAAGCGGCAACGTTATGAAACCATGCAAGCGCTCGGCTGCGATGAATTACATGCCGCGCTGCAGGTGGCCGCAGACCTGGACCGTAAACGCGGTATCACCCCCTTCCCCATCACCTTTCCCGAACAAAAGAAGGCCGTGGAGCGCGTGGCATGAGAGTCATGAATACCCTGACCCAGAACATCATTGATAACCTGACCCAGCTGCTCAAAGACCCCGGGCACGACACACTCCAGTCGCTGTCGGTTTGCGCACCAGTGCTCATTGACGAGCTGCAACAGATCAAAAATAACGCCCTCGATCGTCGCGACATCATTCCCCTGGTTCAGTGCGTGTTGGATGAGTGGCTGAAGCAGCATCCTCAACCGGACGGGGCAATCCAGGATCTCCAAATCGCCCTGGAGAAACTCGGCCAACCTGAAGCTCATCCTGGTAAGTCGGAGGGTGCGAATGTTTGATCTCAGGATTTTTTCCGTGTTCATCATCATGGCGATCGCGGGCGCAGGCGTTATATGGAAATTTGCAGCGACTCCAAATGCCCGAAGCCCTGATGAAACGTGGTATTTCGGCCCCGCGAATGCCAGGTGGGTGATCACTGAGTATGCAGACCTCGAATGCCCTTATTGCAGGGCATACACCCCGCAACTGAAGCACTGGGTGAGCGGGCAAGAGAATGTCAAGCTCGCGTGGCACCATTTTCCCCTCGATATCCATGGAGTTGCCGCACAATCGGAGGCGCGACTCGTTCAATGCGCAGGCTACTTAGGCGGGGCGGCGGTATTCTGGCAGGCGATCGAACTGGTTCTGCTGCGCACACGGGGTGATGGACAAGGACTCGCTGAGGAACTGGAGGTGCCCGGCGTGTCCACCGAGGCCCTTTCCAGTTGCGCTAGAGCAAGCATGGACATCCGTGGAGTTGTTGAGGGACAGATTGCTGTGGCCAAGAGCCGCGGCATTGGCGCTACCCCTACGATCGAGGTCACCGACAGTTTGACGGGGCATAGCATGCGTCTGGAGGGCCCTGTGGACAGCGCCGCGCTGTTGTCGGTCATCGATGCCCTCGCCGCCCAGGCCCCACTGCGCAAGGACTAGTCCAGGTAATGTTCAAACTCACGGTATTGCGCAACGACAACAATGAAGAAGAAAGCAACCTGCCAAGCAGGTTCTTTCCCAGCGCAGGCTCTGGCCATGGATGGTTTCAGCTTGAGCCGGCTGGGGCTGGGGAAGAGTCACCCTCACACTCTGAGCTAAGCTGGGCTCTCCAGGAGTGGAATGACGACTGCGTACTCATGGAGTACGACGCTGCTACAGGCAAAGGACGCTTCGTGATCGTCGACTGGTATGCGCCGGCGCCGGGGACAGTGCTCGAGCTAAACCTGCAGCGCGACAGGTCCTCACCGAGCGATCGACAACAACTCACTCAAGCTCTCGGCGATCAAGAGGACCTCGAGGAGGTGTGACGGTCAGGGTGAAACTCCCGGTGAGGCCTTGTCGCAACTCCTGGGGCATCCAGTAGGCAAACTGGACTAGCCACGCGCCATCCTTCAGCCGATGGGTTTCCTGGCGAAACTCTTCAACCGATGGTTCATCTATGCCGAGAATGGTCGCTATTTCTGGGTTGGTGGGTATGCATTGAACTGACACCAACCGTCTATCGGTCGGACAGCTTGCCCGTTGTCATCCAGGAATAAGCGCGCTGAAGCGCCCATGACATTGCCGTAGTCATCGTCTGATCTTTGCAGTCCAAATAGCCCTCCTCGAGCAGCAACTCACCATCTTGGGCATAAATCCCGAGAAACAGCTGAGTCTGGTTCGCCTTTGAGACCCGTACCTGGATGTTAATGAGGGAGCCATCCGCCATCCTCTCATCGAAGTTTCTGAAGTGCAGATCTGGATCTGCCCACTCCCAGAAAATTTGACCTCTGTTGCGCATGTCCCGTCCCAGGGTAAGTGACAATCCAGGCAGTATGAGCCATATCCACAACCCTGCCACGGCAAAAGCGCTCCGTCTGTTCCACCCGACCTAACTCCCCAATAAATCCAAGCACCCTCGGATATCTATTTCCTACTGCGCCTGGTGGGCCGATCCGTTTTCCTGTATCGGTCCCCAATTCAGGTGCAGTCCCATGTTCAATCCCCCCCCGCCCTCATGGCGAGCAGTCCCCTTGCTCGTTGTCGCGTTGGCCACCGGCACCGCCCATGCCGAGATCTGGGCCATAACAGACTCAGCGCACCCACTGACCTACGTACCAGCAGATGTGCGTGTCATCAAGCTCGATGACCAACAGCGCATCGAAGAGCAGTTGTCCCGAGAGCTGCCACCTAACCCTCACCAGGCCGCTCTCGCCGCACGACGGCTGATGAGCACTCCGGCAGGTGCCGCACTGATGCAACAGCTGGCCACCGCCCAGCAGGGAAATGCTGATGCCTGGAGTGTCGGTGTTTCGAAGGTGCCGGCGGTGGTCGTCGATCGCCGGTATGTGGTGTACGGCCAACCCGACGTGGCAGCAGCCATGCAGACCATCAACCGTGCAAGGGGGCAATGATGGGACGAATCTCCAGACTCACCCTGACCGGTCTTCTTACAGCATCACTCCCGTTCTCAGCATCAGCGGCCATCAGTTCGGCGGCGATTATCGCCTCCACCAGTTCGCCTACCTGCCTTGAGTACAAAGTGGTCGGCATCTGCTACTGGCTGCTCTGCACCCCTGTTGGCTGCACGGTCAAAACCTCCACCAAAGTCCGGCATTACATCCCGGACGCGGTGGTATCTGCCTACGCCAATACCGGGGAAAACCCTTGGACAGAGGTGAGCCCCATGGGGGCGCCGAATGCGGCAGCGCAAGCCGGTAATGATGGAACAACCAACCACAACGCCGAGAACAACATCGCCAAGTTCAAGGAGGCAGACGTTATTGGCCATCCTGGAGCTGCGGTGTTCAGCCGGTTCGCCAGTTCCTTTGGCTATTCCTGCCACGGCGCGACCACGCCCTACGTTCCATACATGCTCAGCACGCTGGACACCCTTGCATGGCGGTACGGAGTACCCGAGTCCGTTTACCCGGAGGCCCTGATTCCGGGCATGCGTGAAGTCGGCGGCCTTCTATCGGCAGACATGTGGGGAAGCGTTTACCCACGCAGCGGCTTTATCCACCAAGTCGACGATTTTAAAGCCGGTGCTGTCATCGCCCAGCGCGCCGGCGACGTCACCACCCGTGTCGGTCAACCCCACGTGTACATGCCAATGCGCGGTCTTGCAGAACCAGGCTACTGGCCTGCCGGCGAGCTGAAAGAAGGCGATGCCAGCACAGGAAAGTGGCAGCAACTCACGCCAACCATGAGCCCCACCTGCGCCGTATTCCCCTCCCCCGGCCCTAATGCCGACGCTGTCGACGAAGCCTATGCGTGGGCCCTGTGGCGGCCCTACTCATGCTGCCAGCGCAAGGGCCAAACCTTCCTGGGAAGCACTGACTTCCAATGAGATATGACTGGAGAGCTCAATGAATAAATTATCCATGGCGATCATTCTCGCAGCTGGCATGACCAGCACCTGGTGCATGGCCGAGGCCGCCGACCCGATCAAGGTCGAATCCCAGGGCAGCGTGATCGGAGACGACGTGCTCTACAGCATCGGTGGTGGCAGTGCTGTCCAGATGGGCAGCGCTGGCCAGATGGAGAGCATCACCGTCGGTGCTGGCTGGCAGAACAACCTGGTCTGCGGAAACATGGACCTCAGCAACACGCTGCAGAACCAGCTGAACGGCGCAACGCAGGGTTTCCAACAGATCATGGGCAGCGTCATCCAGAACGCGACCGGCGCAGTCACGTCACTGCCGGCGCTGATCCTGCAGCGGGCCAATCCCGCCCTTTATAACCTGCTGACGAACGGAATCCTGCAGGCGCGCCTCGACTACGACCGATCGAAGGGAACCTGCAGGGCGATGGCCGAACGAATGGCCGACATCGCGGGTGGTCAGATGGGGTGGGGCAAGGTTGCAGAGGGGCAAAAGATGGGGCAAGCCCTGGCATCCAGCAACGACGCCGTAGCAGTGGTCGACAAGGTCGAGGAAGCGCCTGGAACCAACGGCGTGACCTGGGTAGGCGGAAAGCAGGCCGGCGGCAACGGTCAGCAGCCTATCAAAGTGGTCGGGGACGTCGCGAAGGCAGGCTATAACCTTCTCAATAACCGCGCAGCTCAGGACACCTCGAGCATTCCGCAGGCCAGCTGCTCCAATGGACTGGTGTGCGGCAGTTGGGAATCTCCGGCCGAAGCCGCCCAGTTCGCAAACCGGGTCCTGGGGGAGCAGCAGATCCAAACCTGTGAAGGCTGCACCACCACCTCGACTCCGGGAGTAGGCCTGACGCCGCTTATCCAGGAAACATACGACAAGAAGCTCGCGGCGCTGCAGGAGCTCTTGAAGCCGGGAACACAGATCACCTCAGAGAAGTTGCGTGAGGCGAGCAGCGATTCCCTCCCCATTACCCGCGGGGTCGTTACTGCCCTTCGTGACGAGCGGGATCAGGCGGTACTGGCCTCCCGCCTGGCATCCGAGGTCGCTCTGGCAGATGTCCTGGAGAAAGGGCTGCAGCTGCAGCGCATGCTGATTACAGGCAGCAAGGAGCCCAACGTGAATGCGAACAAGCTGGCCGTTGAAGCCACACTCGGCCAGGTCGACACGCTTCAGCAACTCATCACCAACCTCAAGACCGAGCTCGACATGCGGCAGCAGCTCGCGAACAACTCTCCGATGAAAATCATCGAGCGCGGCAAGGCACGCTCCGAAAGCTCTCGCTCGATTTACAACGCGGCGCCTGAACAGGATCGCATGATTCAGCTGCAGAAACCTGCCGGCAAGGAGTGATCATGTCCGAAGATGTCGAGAAAAAAGTCCACCCCCTGAAAGTCCTGCTCGGGGGCGTAGCTTTGAGCGTAGTGATGCTGCTGCTGAGCGTGTTGCTCGGCATCATCGCGGTCAATCACCTGGGTGTTTTCGACACTTGGCTGAAGTGGCGTGAGGGCAATTACCTGCCACTGCTGCTATGGCGACTTGCCCTCTACGGCAGCATCGTCTTCGCCTGGTTGAAGCTCAAGGCGCGCCTGCGCGGAACGGGGGATGGCCAACCATCTAAAGGCGCTCAGCGGGTCGAGTTCCTGGTGCTCCTGCTGTTCGTGATAATCGAAATCTCGAAGGCGCCAATCACGTGGTCGGAGGTGCTATGACGCTCTATACAAACGACTACCTGGAGTATTACCTCACCCTGGTAGGGTGGATCATCAACAACGGGATCTGGGACATGATCTCCGACACGGGGCTGTTTGCCCTGCCCTTCATCATCATCGTCGCCCGTGAGTGGATCAAGGTACGAGGAGAAGGTGCCGACGAAGGCAACAAAGGTGTGCTGTCCCTGGCTCGCATTGAAACCCAGCTGTACGTCGGATACGTGGTCGTTTCACTGTGTGCTGTGCCAGCCATCTCCGTGGGGTTTGACACTCTGCAGTTCGACCAGGCGCGAGGGAAGCAGTGCCAAGTGCTGACGCCGGCGCCCTCGGAGACAGGCTGGAACACCACCTTCAGCTCGTTGGCCGGCAAGAGCGCGAAGGTGCCGGTGTGGTGGGCGCTCGTACACGCGCTGTCCAAGGGTTTGAATAGCGGTGCTGTTGCAGCCATCCCTTGCGGTACGGATCTCAGGCAAATGCGCATGGAGGTCGACGCGATGAGGATCGGCAATCCCCTGCTCGCGCAAGAGGTGGCAGACTTCACCCACGATTGCTTCGGTCCTTCCCGCGCGCGCCTGTTCATGCGTCAGCCCGACATTGGGTCGATCGCCAAAGACCAGAAGGCCCTGCAGGACCTGAACTGGATCGGGTCCCACTACTTGCTGAATACCGCTGGTTACTACGACACGGACTACTCCAAAACACCACGTACATCCTGGCCGTATGACACGAAACGAGATGATGGCATGCCTCAGGTGACTGGGGGTGGTGGGTACCCCACCTGCAAGCAGTGGTGGTCAGATGGGAACATCGGCCTACGGGACCGACTGAAAGCCCAGGTCGACCCAAGTCTGCTTAACCAGTTCCTCGGATGGGCAAAGTGGCTGTCCCAGGAGGAAGTAACCGACTCGATGATTCGCCAGCTCGTCTCGCCATCCAGCCAGGTCAACGGCGACGTCTACACCGACTATGGCGGACAGATCGACGGAACCGTCTGGAATGGCCTTGCTCGTGCAGGGGGAACACTGGGGGTCGCCGTAGGCTCGCTGGCCTTCTTCCCGGCTATGGACATGGTGCGTCAAGCATTACCGATGGTAGTGGCTTTCCTCAAGATGGCCATGGTTATCTGCATTCCCCTGGTACTGATAATCGGAGCGTATCAACTGAAGGTTGCCATGACCATGTCAGTAACAATGTTCGCCTTAATATTTGTAGATTTCTGGTTTCAACTGGCGAGATGGGTCGACAGCACAATCATCGACGTTTTGTATGGTTCGGGCTCGCCGCACTTATCCTTTGATCCAGTGATGGGCTTGAACACCACGACTCAAGACGCGATTCTGAACTTCGTCATGGGTTCGATGTTTATCATTCTCCCAACCTTTTGGATTCTAGCTCTTGGCTGGGCAGGAGTGCAAACAGGGACAATTCTTAGCGGACTGTCAGAAGGAACTGGAGCAGTGCAAAGGGCAGGTCAAAAAGCAGGAAATCTAGTTGAGGGCGGAGTAAAGTCAGTTGCTGGAGGGGCGTCAAAGAGCTGAGCGCATCAGGGTGATACTGGCTTAATATAGCAAGCATTGAGCCAGTATCTATTTAACTGACCTACCATAAGAATCAAGCGGCCTTTCAAAAACATCCCGACCGTATGGTGCCTCTTCATCCTCAGAAAACAGATCAACCTTTCCGAGGTCAATTTTGGAAAGTGCGTACAGGCCGAGAGTCAGAGAAAAGACTGTCAGTAGCACCGACATAACCCAGCTGATGGAGTTGGCTAAAATGAGCGCAATAACCGTGGCTAGGAATAACCGTTTAACCCAACGGACTGTCGGATTGATGTCATGCATGAAGAAACGCGCCACGCTCCCCAGAGCCCGGCCCAAGCGGAAGGCAATCGATCGTTTGGCGGCTGTGGTCATGTTCCATCTCCTTGCTCTGCGAGAGCACCTTGCCATCAGATATACGACACCTTTGGCATTTCCGCAAGAGGTATGGCATAAAACGCCATCACCACTGATCAGGTTCACATCCATGGCCACCCACAATGTCGTCGTTCCCAAGCCGATGGAGCAGTCAATTGATGATCTAGTCAACACTGGTCGGTACCAGAACTTCAGCGAAGTCGTGCGTGCAGGCATCCGGATGCTGCTTGAGCATGAAGCAGCTGAGGCAGCCAGGCTCGAAGCTCTGCGGAACGCAACATCAGTAGGCATCATGCAGGTCGAAGCAGGCCAGTACGATGAAATCGATCCGTCCAATCTGGCAGCCTACCTGGACAATCTTGGAAGACTAGCGGGCGACAAAGCATGAGTAGGGTCATGGTTCGCATGTCACCCCAGGCATGCATCGACATTGCCGATACGCTTCGCTTCACTGAGGTGAGGCTCGGTCAGTCCGTCAGGAATCGGTATCAAGACTTGCTGCAGGAGACGTTCCTCGCCCTAGCTGAACAGCCGACGCCGGTAGATAGCAAAATGCGTGATGAGCTTTCACCGGGCCTTCGCAGCCTGCATCTGTCATTCAACGTGCTGCAGATGACTGACGGCCGTGTGATTAGACCTCGACATATCGTGTTCTACCGAGCTGGCACATCTCAAATCGTTGAGATACTACGAGTCCTCCACGATGCTATGGAGGTCGCGCAGAATTTGAAACACCTGCATCAGCAGTAAAGGATAAATGGCTCAACAGCAAATGGGCTTGAATGGATAAGGGAATGGATCAGAAGGGTAAAAGCCTTACCTGAAAGGGCTGAAAAACTGAAAGGGCGTCAAGGAGTTAACCAATGAGTTTCTTAGGGAAAATGGTCCGCCTTGCTACGGTACATCCCCCGTTCATAAACAGCATGAGCAAGGACTTTAGAGACGAAGCAAATGCAGCTTTCGCCGCAAAGCTTAAACGTAGCAAGTTATACATGATCGGGGCTAGGCCCCGGACAGAGTTTGGCGATGTACGAATCGTCGACACAGCAAATGACATTGCTCGGGTAGAAATTAAGGTAGCAGGAGAGACAGTTGACTGGGGCTATATTAACCTGCAAGCAAATGTACCCCTTGGGGGAGCGGTACATGCGGCCTGGGACGACCAGATAATTCAGATCGGACACAGCCGTCCAGCTTCTGGTGAGAAGATGCACTCACACACCTGGTATACCCCCGATTCAGTGTACTGGGAAAAATCTAGAGGCAACCCAAACTTACAAGGATTCAACAATCACGGCATTGTTTGTAACTACGACTTACTTTATGTTGGAATAGCAAACAAGCAGGATAGTTTCGAACGACTGTTAAATAAAGCTCATCAAGGTCGGGTAGAGATCCTTACAGAAGAACAGATTCGGTACCCAACCCCATCGAATCGAGTTTCAGACGAAATCGTATTATTTTTCTTCGACATTGACCCACTTGTGATTCAGACATGGGCGCCTGAGGACGAAATGGATGACATGGTTTTGGATATTAATAGCTCGCGCACTATAGCAGATGCCGAGAAAGCATTTGTTAGCCTACTGAAACCAGAGTACAACAATGTTCAGTTCAAAGAGTATCCAAGAGGAAAGGATGGTCTGTACGGTTCTGGCTTCAACGTCTATCAATACGTAATATTTGAAAATTTCACTTTTAACACACCATCTGGAACGTTTAATGGTTCAAGAAACGAATTTGGGCTTGGTAGCTCCGGGCACACCATCGTCGTAGAGGGGGACAATGTGACGCTTTACCCACCCGAATGATGGCCATCTGCCAAGAAATCCACTCCCCTCGGAATTCGCTTTACCGTTGATGCCATCTTGGCATTAAGAGAAAAGCCCGCTCCATGCACACCCCATGGAGCACCCTATGCAACTCCTCTCCTGGTTGAGCCGCAAACCGGCTAAACCAACACCAGAAGCCTCACCGCAGGGCTTCCACCTGCCCGCGAAGGCTTCTGCTCTGCTGCAGAGCCCCCTCCGCCAGCAGCTCCTGGAGAATATCTGGCGGCGGGCTTCGCTCTCACGAGCTCAGTTCAACACCCTCTACCTCAAGCCGCTCGAGCGCTACGCAGAGCTGGTGCAGCTGCTCCCTGCTTCTGAAAACCATCACCATGCCCACCTTGGGGGCCTCCTGGACCATGGCCTGGAGATCATGGCTTACGCCCTCAAGATCCGTCAGACACACCTTCTGCCGATCGGAGCGCCACCGGAGTCGCAGTCGGCCCAAGCTGAGGCATGGACCGCAGCCGCAGCGTACGGTGCGTTGTTGCACGACTTGGGAAAGATCGCTGTTGACCTCCGCGTGGAGCTCGAGGATGGCCGAACGTGGCACCCGTGGCATGGACCGATCAGCCGTCCCTACCGGTTCAAGTACGTCAAAGGCAGGGAGTACCAGCTACACGGTGCTGCTTCAGCCCTGGTGTATATGCAGGTCCTGGACAGCGGGATTCTCGACTGGCTCAGTGGTTTTCCTGAACTATGGAGGCAGCTGATCTACCTCCTCGCAGGTCAATACGAGCACGCCGGCATACTCGGCGAAATTGTGGTCCAGGCAGACAAAGCTTCCGTTGCCCAGCAACTGGGAGGAAATCCAGAGCGCGCGCTTACTGCCCCCAAACAATCACTGCAGCGGCAACTCGCCGACGGCCTGCGATTCCTGGTGCGGGAGAAACTCAAGCTCAATCACCAGGACGGACCTGCAGATGGCTGGCTGACTCAGGATGCGCTTTGGCTGGTGAGTAAGCCTGCAGCAGATCAACTCCGGGCATACTTGCTTACCCAGGGTATTGAGGGAGTGCCAACCTCCAATGCCCCGTTCTTCAACATGCTGCAGGATCAGGCAATCATCCAGACCAACGCGCAGGATAAAGCGATCTGGAAAGCCACCATTGATAATGGCCGCGGCTGGAAGAATAGCTTCACCTTCTTGAAGATCTCGCCAGCACTCGTATGGCCCAATCCAGACGATCGCCCTCCCCAGTATGCCGGCACCCTCACCCTGGAGCAGGAACCGGAAGCAGTCACGCAGCCGAGTACCAGTGAAGAAACAGTTTGCGCGGTACCGGAACAGTCCATCGACACCAGTGACGACACACCTCAACCGCCGGCACGGCCCCGAGCGCTGGTACAGCGAGCTCCAAGCCAAGGAATCCAATCATCTGAGCGTGAAGAACTACTGTCGCTGTATAGTAATATCACTGCGCCATCAGAAGAGCTAAGTGCTAGCCAAGGCTCAGCAGCCGCCTCCCCTCCCCAGCAAGGACTCGAGGAGGTAGAGCCGGCTGACGATTCTCTAGCAGCCATAGCAAGGAATGCTGCACAAAAAGATGTCACCAAAATGCCTACGAGTAGTTCGCTGGGAGTGGCTTTCATCGCTTGGATAAAAGCAGGCGTCGCCTCCCACAAATTGATCATCAACGACACCAAGGCCCTGATTCATACCGTCGACGACACCGCAATGCTCGTTACGCCTGGGATCTTCAAGCGATACGTGCTGGAGCATCCGGAGCTGGAGAGAACTGCCGGTAAACCGGGGACAGCGGCCTGGCAACAAGTCCAACGCGCATTTGAGAAAGAGAAGAGGCACCAGAAGACCAGCAAGCAGTTGAACATCTGGACCTACGATGTAATAGGCCCAAGAAAGACCACCCAATTGAGGGGTTACCTGCTTGTGGACCCGAAGCTGTTATTCCCTGAGCAGCCCATGAATAACCCAAGCTTGAGACGGGTGACGGAAGGGGGCGCTGAATGACGCCCGAGAAATTGCTACGGGAATACCTGGTCGATCACGAGCTCCGCCCTGCCAGCGCGAAAATCTATGGCGCGGCAATGAAGAAGCTGGAGAAGAACTTCGGCAAGGATATGGACGTCGAGTCAATTGATCGACGGGACATCCTCGCCTTGAGGAACAAGCTGATTGAGGGTGGCCTATCAAAGCGCAGCTGGAATACCTACTCCAATCACCTCCGAACCATCTGGGGCTACGGCATAGAATACGGGATTCTGCCCAACATCGATGTGAACCCATTCAAGAAGACAACGGTAATTGCCCCGAAACGACCGAGCAAAATCATTGCCGGCGAGGCGATCGTCCGTGCGCGTCGATGGCTAAGAAGTCTGGCCGACCAGGAAGAGTCAACTGGCGACCGCGCGAAAATCACGCCAGGGTGGTTCTGGCTCGTCACATTCGAAATTTTCTACTACACCGGCATTCGACTGAACGCGCTGCTGTGCATTCGGTTGAAGGACGTCGACTGGGATCGACAGCTCATCCTGGTACGAGGTGAAACAGAAAAGACCCACCGGGAGTTCCGGATCCCGATCATGGATGGGCTTGCGCCACATATGCGCCGGCTCCTGGATGAAGCTGCTCAGGCTGGCTTTGCCGCCGAAGACCAACTCTTCAACGTCAATCGTTTCTCTCGGCACTACAAGCGTCGCGAAATGAATTCCGACCAGGTCGAGGCGATGTACAAGAAGCTGATCATCAAACTCGGAGTTCGGATGACTCCGCACCGGTTCAGGCACACGCTTGCGACCGATCTGATGAAGCAACCGGAAAGAAACATCCACCTGACCAAGAACCTGCTGAACCATTCGAACATCGCTACCACGATGAGCTACATCGAAGCCGACTATGACCACATGCGAGACGTGTTGCACGAGCGGAGCATGCAGCAGGGCGCGTTACGTTTTGTCCGGCGGGTGGATGACAGTGGGGCACCAAATCCACGAACAGCAGAAAACCAGGCACGTAAAGAATCTGGTCAGCGACGAACAAACCAACAAGATCATTACGGAGGTGGTGCGCCTGCACCAGGACATCTGCTGATTGAGTTCAAGCAGGTCTGTGCCAGCGCTTTGCTACCGCCCGAAGATCTCTTTCAACCTAGCCTTCTATTCAGCCTGATGGCATCGACGACAGGGTCCACACCCTTTGCTCGATCTCATTCCGCTGATCCAGGCACCGTCTACAACGCACGCGCCTCCCCGAAGCGATAAATCGACGAATGGCAATCAGCCACTACATCGACAGCTGAAGAAGGCCAATTAGGAGAAGCTGTCCCAGGTCTCTGGTGCTAGGAAACTGGCGCCATGCCTTTGGCTGCGCAGGTTTTAGAGGCAACTCGAATGGAGGCTTCGCAGAGCTGAGCAGCCCGCAAATCCGCTAAGTCATTGAGTTTTTTGGCCCAGACACGAAAAAGGCCGCCATGAACGGCGGGCTATTCCATATTGACATCACGTTGAAGCGAGCCTAAGGTTCGCTCCAGACGGCTGCAAGACTAGACAATGGCTGTGGCAAGCCCCCCTCTCTAGTACTCACGAACCGCTGTGAATGTGGTGGGTCGTGTAGGATTCGAACCTACGACCAATTGGTTAAAAGCCAACTGCTCTACCAACTGAGCTAACGACCCGTTGGATGGCGCGTATATTACTGTTTTCTAACAGGAAATCAACACCCCATCGCAAAAAAAATCAAAAATATCGCGTCGGGTCCTGAACACCGGCCGCCGCGAAGCCATCCGCACGCAGGCGGCAGCTATCGCATTTGCCACAGGCGCGCCCATCATCGTCCGCCTGGTAGCAGGAAACGGTGAGGCTGTAGTCGACGCCGCGGGCCATGCCGGCCTGGACGATCTGCGCCTTGCTCAGGTTCTGCAGCGGCGCCTGGATACGGAACCCCTGCCCTTCCACACCCGCCTTGGTCGCCAGGTTGGCCATGCGCTCGAAGGCTTCGACGAACTCCGGGCGGCAGTCCGGGTAGCCGGAATAGTCCACCGCGTTCACGCCAATGAAGATATCCCGCGCCTCCAGTACCTCGGCCCAGCCCAGGGCCAGAGACAGGAATACGGTATTGCGCGCCGGTACGTAGGTCACCGGGATACCCTCGCTGGGCGCTTCCGGTACATCGATGCTGCTGTCGGTCAATGCCGAACCGCCAATCCCGTCCAGGTTCAGGCCGATGACCTTGTGCTCCACCACACCGAGGTCGCGGGCGACCCGCGCCGCGGCGTTCAGCTCGGCGCGGTGGCGCTGGCCATAGTCGAAGCTCATGGTGTAGCAGCTGTAGCCTTCGGCCTTGGCCATGGCAACCACGGTGGCCGAGTCCAGGCCGCCGGACAACAGGATTACCGCACGTTTCTCAGTCATTGCTCAAACTCCTCTCAGCGTCCCGGCTCATCGTTCCAGAGCAGCTTGTGCAACTGCATCTGCAAGCGAACCGGCAGGTTGTCGGCGACGATCCAGTCCGCCAGGTCGGTGGCGCTCAATTCGTGGTGGCTGGGGGAAAACAGCACTTCGCCCGCGCGCTTGTCGAGGCCGTACTGGATCAGCTTGGACACCGCCCAATCGTAGTCCTCGCGGGAGCAGAGGACGAACTTGACCTGGTCATTGGCGGTCAGCAGCTCGATGTTCTCGTAACGGTTGCGATGAACCTCGGCGGAGCCCGGGGTCTTCAGGTCCACCACGCGGCTGACGCGGGTGTCCACGGCGGAAATATCCATCGAGCCGCTGGTTTCCACGGAAACCTCATAGCCGGCGTCGCAAAGCCGCTGCATCAGGGGAATGGCATTCGGCTGGGCCAGCGGTTCGCCCCCCGTGACGCAGACGTAGCGTGGGCGGTAGCTGGCGACCTGCTCGAGAATCGAGTCGAGGGCGCGGATCGTCCCGCCACTGAAGGCATAGGCGCTGTCGCAATACTGGCAGCGCAACGGACAACCGGTGAGACGCACGAATACCGTGGGCAGCCCAGCGGTGCGCGTTTCACCCTGCAAAGAGTAAAAGACTTCGGTGATGCGTAATGTGTCTTGCATGGTCGCCACGGGCGTGACAGCTACACAGGCCGTCCGCCTCCGTCAGGCACTGTCGCGGACTCGACATAGCGTTATCCGCAACAGCGTTTCAATAAAAGGGCGCAGATTCTAACGAAAAAACCCGCGACAAGCGCGGGTTTCTTTCAAAAGGTGCGACTCAGAGCTTCTGCAGGTCGCGCTGGGCCAGTTGTGCGGCAGAGGTGCCGGGGTACTGGGTGACCACTTGCTGCAGGATGCCCTTGACCCGGTCGGTGTGACCCAGGCGGCGCTCCACGTCGGCCAGCTTGTACAGCGAATCCGGAACCTTGTTGTGCTTCGGATACAGCTGGCTGACCTTGGCGAAGGCCTGGCCGGCACCTTGCAGGTCGCCCTTGGCCAGGTTCACTTCACCCAGCCAGTACTGGGCGTTGCCGGCGTACTGGCTGTTCGGGTACTTGCGCAGGAAAGCGTTGAACGCCTGTGCGGCCTTGTCGAAGTCCTTGGCCTTGATCAGGTCGAAGGCGGCGTCGTAGTACAGTTTCTCCTTCGCCGGATCACCAGGCTCGGAGCTTGCTGCGGGCTGATTGGCCGCTGCAGCAGGGTTGCCGGCAGCAGGCGCTGTAGCGCCGCCGTCAGCGGAATTCTCGGGGGTTGCGGACGGTGCCGGAGCAGCGCCGCTGGAGATACGCCGATCCAGGTCCTGGTAACGCTCCAGGCCTTCCTGTTTCAGGCGGGATACTTCGTTCTGCAGGATCTCAATGGTGTTCTGCTGCCGATCGATCTGTTCCTGCATCTGTTGCAACTGCATGAAAAGCTGGCCCTGCGCCGAGGCAGGGGTCGAAACCCCTCCCCCGGCGTAGGCGCCGTTCGTACCGTAACCTGCCGGCGGATAACTGCTTGCGCCGTTATATCCACCAGCATTGTCATCGACAACAGGAACCTCGGCCGCTGCCATGAGAGGCAGGGTGAGAGCCAGGACGGTTACAGCACGACGGCACGTTCGCATATCGAATTACTTACGCAGTTCGACGCGACGGTTCTGAGCCCAGGACTGCTCGTCGTTGCCGGTGGCAACTGGACGCTCTTCGCCGTAGGAAACCAGTTCCAGCTGAGCTGGGGAAACGCCTTGCAGTACCAGGTAGCGCTGAACGGCCTTGGCACGACGCTCGCCCAGAGCCATGTTGTACTCACGAGTACCGCGCTCGTCGGTGTTGCCTTCCAGAACGACGCGAGCGCCGTTGCCTTTCAGGTCCTTGGCGTGAACGTCCAGAGCGCGCATGGCTTCTGGCTTCAGGTCCGAGCTGTCGTATTCGAAGTAGAAGGTGGTGATTGCGCGCAGAGCAGCTTCTTCGCTCAGGCTGCCGTCGACAGCACCGGTGTTGGCGCCGTAGCCAGCGTTCGGGTCAACAGCGCCTTCGCCAGCGTTGTCACCGCCTTTCGAGGAGCAACCTACAGCTACGGCCATGGCCAGAGCCAGCGCAGCAAACTTACCAAACTTCAGCATTTCCATCGTGAAACTCCTAATGAACCCCAGTGTGTTAAGTAAAACGTGTATCGCCGCATCAGTTCAGGTAAGGGGACCAGGACGGTTCTCTGACTTCGCCTTGAGCGGTAGGAAGCGGGAGCCTCACGCGTCCGTTGAGAGAGACGAGCATCAAGACTCCCCGGCCCTGCTGGCGGGTGGCGTAGATTAGCATGGTGCCGTTTGGCGCAACAGTGGGAGACTCATCAAGGTTGGTGTCCGAGAGAATCTTTACACTGCCCCGTTGCAGGTCTTGTGCGGCAACTTTGAAGTTGGTGAAACCATCCTGGCGATGAATCATTACCAGGGTCTTTTCATCCGCAGAAAGTTTCGGGTTGGCGTTGTAGTTGCCGACGAAAGTCACGCGTTCGGCGCCACTGCTGCCAATGGTGGTCTTGTAGATCTGTGGCTTGCCACCCCGGTCGGAGGTGAAGTACAGGGTCGAACCGTCCTTGCCGAAGAACGGCTCGGTATCGATGGCCGGGCTGTTGGTGACGCGGGTCATCTGACGCGAGCCCATGTCCATCACGTAGATTTCCGGGTTGCCATCGCGGGACAGCACGAACGCCAGGCGATTGCCATCCGGCGACCAGGCTGGAGCACCGTTCAGGCCTTCGAAGTTGGTGATCTGCTCGCGGCGACCGGTATCGATGTGCTGGACGAAGATCCGCGGACGACGCTGCTCGAAGGACACATAGGCAATGCGCTTGCCGTCCGGGGCGAAGCGCGGCGACAGGATCGGCTCGCGGGATTGCAGCAGGGTCACTGCGCGCGCGCCGTCGTAGTCAGATCGTTGCAAGGTGTAACGAGTGCTGTTGGCGGAGAAACGCTCGGCAGTCACGTACAGCATGCGAGTAGAAAACGCACCCTTGATGCCGGTGAGCTTTTCGAACGACTGGTCGGCGATGTAGTGGGACATGTCGCGCAACTGGTCGGTGGTGCCGGAAACGCTGCCGGTCAGCACCTGTTGCTCGGTGGCGACGTTGAACAGCGCGTACTGCACCTGCAGGCGGCCACCGGACGGCACGATGCTGCCGACCATGATGTACTGGGCGCCCAGCGCCTTCCAGTCACGGAAGATCACTTCGCTGGCCTGGCTCGGCAGGCTGATCATGTTCTGCCGCGGGATCGGCGCGTAGTAGCCGGAGTTGCGCAGGTCGTTGCCGATGATGTCGGCCATGTCCTCGGGCAACACGGCGCCACCCTGCAGACCGAACGGCACCACGGCGATCGGTGCCGCGCGGTCGCTGCCGCTGGTCACCAGGATGTTCTTTTCTTCTGCGTTGGCCATCCCTGCTGCGCAGCAGAGAACGACCAGCAGTCCTCTAAGAAGGTTAATCACAAGGCAAGGTCCTCAGGTGTGAATGTCATCTTGAATGAACGATACGGAGCGAAATCGCTCGGTTTCAATCCCTGCATCTCGGTCAAGCGGCCAATGCCCTTGACCGCCGCGACGGCGGAACTGTCGAACGGTCCGTCACCACTGGAGCGTGCCACGCTGACGTTGGTGATGGTGCCATCCGGCAACATGTTGATCTGCAGGACCACGGTCATGTTCTTGCGCGCTGAAGGAGGTCGCGCCCAGCCTTCGGCCGCACGGGCACGAATCAGGTCGTCGAAGTCGCCGGCGACCTGGTCGCCCTGCTCGTCCGCCAGAGCCTGCTGGCGCTCGGTGGTGTCGGACAGCAGCTCGGCCAGGGCCTGGGCTTTCTTGTCTTCCGCCGCCTTGCGGGCTGCTTCGGTGGCCTTCTTCTTGGCCGCGTCGGCTGCCGCCTTCTTCTTCGCTTCCTCGGCTGCCTTCTTCTTCGCCTCTTCGGCGGCAGCCGCTTTCTTCTTGGCATCCTCGGCCGCTTTCTTCTTCGCGGCCTCGGCTGCCTGTTTCTTGGCTTCTTCAGCCGCCTGCTTCTTCGCCTCTTCTTCAGCCTTCTTCTTGGCTTCTTCCTCGGCCTTCTTCTTGGCGACATCAGCCAGCTGTTTCTCTTCGGCCTTCTTGGCTTCCTCGGCTTTCTTCGCCGCTTCAGCCTTCTTGGCTTCATCAGCCGCCTTCGCCGCCTCGGCCTTCTTCGCTTCTGCGGCCTGGCGAGCTTCCTCGGCTTTTTGAGCCGCTTCCTCTTTCTTTTGTTCCGCAGCCTTCACCGCTTCCTGCTTTTGCTGCTCGACCTTCTTCTGCTCCATCTTCTCTTCTTCGGTCTGGCGCGAAGCGGTCTTCTTCGCTTCCCCGGCAATCTTCTGATTGGTCTGGGTGGTCGCCTGGCTCTTGGATTTCAGCTGGTACAGGGTCGCCTGGACAATAGGCTTGGCCGGCGGCAGTTCCGGGGTCATGGCGAAGCTGACGAACAGCATGCCGAACACCAGAACGTGCAGCGCGATGGCCCAGATGCTGGGCCAGAAGTAGCTTTCCGAGGCGGATGGCTCTCGCTGTTGCATCAGGGCGCCTCGGTAATCAGGCCAACGTTACCGACACCGGCCTTCTGCAACCCGCCCATGGCGCCCATGACCGCACCGTAGTCGACCGCCTTGTCGCCACGGATGAAGACCTGGGTCTGCTTGCCCTGGTCACGACCGGCGGCAATGATCTTGGTCACCGCGTCGGTCATTTGCGGCAAGGTCATGGCCTTGTCCATCTGCTTGTCGGTATCGACTTCGCTGCCCAGGTTCCAGTAATAGGTCTTGTCGGCCTTGATCGAGATGGTCAGGACCTGGACGTTGTTGTCCTGCGGCAAGGCTTCGCTGGAAACCTTGGGCAGGTCGACCTTCACGCCCTGGTTGAGCATGGGTGCGGTGACCATGAAGATGACCAGCAGTACCAACATCACGTCGATGTAGGGCACCACGTTCATCTCGGCGACCGGCTTGCGTTTGTGGCGAACTCGGGCCATGGGTTTCTACCTGATCACTCTTCGCTGGTGTGCACTTTGCGGTGCAGGATCGCCTGGAATTCGTCGGCGAACGTGTAGTAACGGCCGATCAGCACTTCACTGCGGGCAGCGAAACGGTTGTAGGCGATAACGGCGGGGATGGCGGCGAACAGGCCGATCGCGGTGGCGATCAGGGCCTCGGCGATGCCCGGGGCAACGGTGGCCAGGGTGGCCTGCTGTGCACTGGCCAGGCCACGGAAGGAGTTCATGATCCCCCACACGGTACCGAACAGGCCGATGTACGGGCTGGTGGAACCGACGGTGGCGAGGAACGGCAGGCTCTGTTCGAGCTTCTCTTCCTCGCGGGAGATGGCGACGCGCATGGCACGGCCGACACCTTCCATCACCGCGTCAGGATCGACGCCCGGCTGCTGGCGCAGGCGGGAAAACTCCTTGAAGCCGGCACGGAAGACCTGCTCGACACCCGAGTCCGGATCAGGGTTGCTGCCAGCCTGGCGATACAGCTTGGACAGGTCGATACCCGACCAGAAGCGCTCTTCGAAGCTGTCCAGGGCACGACGACCGGCGCGCAGCATGGTGCTGCGCTGAAAAATCATGATCCACGAAGTCACCGATGCGGCAACCAGTGCCAGCATTACCAACTGCACCACGATGCTGGCATTGCTGACCAGGCTCCACATGGAGGTATGGTCGACGACGTTAGCTTCCACGCTTAATCTCCTGCGTTTGTATGTATGCCCGGACTGCCCGCCGCGATGAAGGCCGATCGCAGCTCGGAGGGAATGGCCCGGGGTTTGAAAGTATCGGCGCGCACACAGGCCACCAGGAACTGCCCTTCGCAGAGCAGCGTTGCATCACTTTCGCGCCAGACCTGCTGCACGAAACGCAGGCTGGCACGATTCAATTCAAGCACTTGTGCGGTCACCCGCAATTCGTCGTCCAGGCGGGCCGGCGCGTGATAGCGCGCTTCGGCGGAATGAACCACGAACAGGGTGTTCTGCTGCGCCAGCGCCGACTGGGCAAAGCCCAGATCGCGCAGCCGCTCGGTGCGGGCGCGTTCCATGAATTTCAGATAATTGACGTAATACACCACGCCGCCCGCATCGGTGTCCTCGTAATAGACGCGATAACGATGTGCGAACGGCTCAACCCCATTTTGCGCGCGCATACTCTAGTGCTAACTCCTCAGCTTGCCAATCCGCCCCGCCAACTGTTTTTCACGGATGTATGTCGTATTGCCAGCGCAGTCTGTCGCAGTCCGCGGATAGGACCACAAAAGTACCGATTAAATCTGTCACTCATCGCTCAAATCGGAAAAATCACTGCTACCGGATGCTTCACCCAGCCGATTCGGGATGTTCAGGCCGAAATGCAGGTAGGCATGTCGCGTCACCACCCGGCCACGCGGGGTGCGCATGATATAGCCCTGCTGGATCAGGTACGGCTCCAGCACGTCCTCGATGGTATGACGCTCCTCGCTGATGGCTGCGGCGAGGCTGTCGACGCCAACCGGCCCGCCATCGAACTTCTCGATCATGGTTAGCAGCAAACGCCGGTCCTGATGGTCGAAGCCACGCTCGTCGACGTCCAGCAGGTTCAATGCCATGTCCGCCACGCCCTTGGTGATCTCGCCCTTGCCCCGCACCTCGGCGTAGTCACGCACCCGCCGCAGCAGGCGGTTGGCGATCCGCGGCGTGCCACGGGCACGGCGGGCGATCTCGAAGGCGCCGTCGTCCTCGATCGGCAGGCCGAGAATCCCGCCGGAACGGCTGACGATGGTGGCGAGGTCGGCGTTATTGTAGAACTCCAGACGCTGGACGATACCGAAGCGGTCACGCAACGGGTTGGTCAGCATGCCGGCGCGGGTGGTGGCGCCGACCAGGGTGAACGGCGGCAGGTCCAGCTTGATCGAGCGCGCTGCCGGCCCTTCGCCGATCATGATGTCCAGCTGGAAGTCTTCCATGGCCGGATACAGCACTTCCTCGACCACCGGCGACAGGCGGTGGATCTCATCGATGAACAGCACGTCGTGGGGTTCGAGGTTGGTCAGCAACGCGGCCAGGTCGCCCGGCCGTTCGAGGATCGGCCCCGAAGTGCTCTTGATCGACACGCCCATTTCCTGGGCGATGATATTGGCCAGGGTGGTCTTGCCCAGCCCGGGCGGGCCGAAGATCAGCGTGTGGTCGAGGGACTCGCCGCGACCGCGGGCGGCCTGGATGAACAGCGCCATCTGCTCGCGCACCACCGGCTGGCCGATGTACTCGGCCAGGCGCAGCGGACGGATCGCGCGGTCCTGGACTTCTTCCCGGTCGCGGCCGGTGGCGGTTATCAAACGGTCGGCTTCGATCACTTAAATCATCCCTTTCAGGCTGCGCCGGATCAGCTCTTCGCTGCTCAGGCCCTTGGCGTCCACGGCAGCCACCGCACGACTGGCCTCTTGAGGTTTATAGCCCAGGGAAATCAGCGCGCTGACCGCGTCTGCCTCGGCGGTGGAGACCGTCGGCAGCGGCGCCGGCCCGTTCGGCACCAGCTGGAACATGCTCGGCACGGTTTCCCAGGCCTTGAAGCGGTCCTTCAGTTCGACCAGCAGGCGCTCGGCGGTCTTCTTGCCGACACCGGGCACCTTGACCAGGGCCGAGGTGTCCTGGGCCTGGACGCAACGTACCAGCTCGTCGACGTCGAGCCCCGACATCAACGCCAGCGCCAGTTTCGGCCCGACGCCATTGAGACGGATCAGCTCGCGGAACAGCTCACGCTCGCGCTTCTCGAAGAAACCATAAAGCAGGTGGGCATCCTCGCGCACGATCAGATGGGTGTGCAAGGTCACCGTTTCACCCAGCTTGGGCAGGCGATAGAGAGTGGTCATCGGCACTTCCAGCTCATAGCCGAGGCCATTGATGTCGACAATCAGGTGCGGCGGCTGCTTTTCAGCCAAAGTGCCGCGCAAACGTCCAATCACGTTCAGGTCCTTTCTCATGAGCGCCGACTGGATGCCGGTCGCACATCTATATAAAGCAGGGATGCTATCAGAGACGCAGGCGTCCGTTGCGACTGCGCGCGACACCCAGGCCATGAGGCACCAGGCTGGAGCGGGTGTGGGCATGGCACAGGGCGATGGCCAGGGCGTCGGAGGCATCGATCTGCGGCTTCTGGGTCAGCTTGAGCAGGTGCATGACCATCATCTGCACCGCTTCCTTGTTGGCCCCGCCACTGCCGGCCACGGCCTGCTTGACCTGGCTGGCGGTATACTCGGCGATCTCCAGCCCGGCTTCGGCCGCCGCGACGATGGCCGCGCCTCGCGCCTGACCCAGCTTGAGCGCCGAGTCGGCGTTACGCGCCATGAACACCCGCTCGATGCCCATGGTCACCGGGCCGTGCAGGCGAATGATTTCGCTCACCCCGCGAAAAACGATCTGCAAACGCTCAGGCAACTCGCCGCTGCCGGTGCGGATGCACCCCGACGCCACGTACTCGCAGCCGCGCCTGGTGTGGCGGACCACACCGTAGCCGGTGATCCGCGAGCCGGGGTCGATACCAAGAATCAGAGTCATAACACCTGCGCTACAGAACCAAAACAAGTGTGCAAATACAAAAGCCGGCCCCGCCTTGCAGACGGGACCGGCCTCGGACAACCAAAAACGACCTCAGCCGAGTTTTTCCATGACCTCGTCAGGAATTTCAGCATTGGAATAGACGTTCTGCACGTCGTCCAGGTCTTCCAGCATGTCGATCAGCTTCAACACCTTCTGCGCGCCATCCAGGTCCAGCTCGGCGCTGGTGGTGGGCTGCATGACGATTTCCGCGTCGGCGGCCTTGAAGCCGGCGGCTTCCAGGGCACTGCGCACCGCGTAGAAACTGGCGAACGAGGTGAACACATCGAACGAGCCGTCGCCATTGCTGACCACGTCGTCGGCATCGGCTTCCATCGCCGCTTCCATCAGCGCGTCCTCGTCGACGCCTTCGGCGAAGCTGATCTGGCCCTTGCGCTCGAACAGGTAGGCCACGGAACCGTCGGTACCGAGGTTGCCGCCGCACTTGCTGAAGGCGTGGCGCACGGCCGCCGCGGTACGGTTGCGGTTGTCGGTCATGGCCTCGACCATGATCGCCACGCCGCCCGGGCCGTAACCCTCGTAGCTCAGTTCCTCGACATTGTCCGCCTCGGCAGTGCCAGCACCACGGGCGATGGCACGGTCGATGATGTCGCGGCTCATGTTGGCGCCCAGCGCCTTGTCCAGCGCCAGGCGCAGGCGCGGGTTGGACGCCGGATCACCACCGCCCTGCTTGGCGGCGACGGTCAGCTCACGAATCCACTTGGTGAAGATCTTGCCTCTCTTGGCATCCTGGCGCTCTTTGCGGTGCTTGATGTTCGCCCACTTGGAATGGCCCGCCATAACTGACTCCAAAAATCCTTGAAACAAAATCACGTGCCACCCCGGCTCGATGCGGGACGGCACAACTAAATCGGGTACCTCAAAGCAAAGGCGCATCCCGTGGGATGCGCCTTTTTACGGTCCGCTTACTCAGCCTTCTGCTGTTCGCGCAGACGGATGTGCAGCTCGCGCAGGGCCTTGGCATCGACCAGGCCAGGGGCCTGGGTCATGACGCACGCAGCGCTCTGGGTTTTCGGGAAGGCGATCACTTCACGGATCGACTGCGCGCCGGTCATCAGCATGACCAGGCGGTCCAGGCCGAAGGCCAGGCCACCGTGCGGGGGCGCACCGAATTTCAGCGCGTCGAGGAGGAAGCCGAACTTCTCTTCCTGCTCGGCAGCTTCGATGCCCAGCAGGCGGAACACCGCCTGTTGCATTTCCTTGCGGTGGATACGGATCGAACCGCCACCCAGCTCGGTACCGTTGAGGACCATGTCGTAGGCACGGGACAGGGCTGTGGCCGGGTTGGCCTCCAGCTCTTCCGGGGTGCACTTCGGCGCTGTGAACGGGTGGTGCAGCGCGGTGAAGCTGCCGTCTTCGTTTTCCTCGAACATCGGGAAATCGACGACCCACATCGGCGCCCATTCGCAGGTATACAGGTTGAAGTCGGCACCCAGCTTGATACGCAGCGCGCCCAGGGCCTCGCTGACGATCTTGGTCTTGTCGGCACCGAAGAAGACGATGTCGCCATCGACCGCGCCGACGCGATCGAGGATCACGTTCAGGTTGGCTTCCGGAATGTTCTTCACGATCGGCGACTGCAGGCCTTCGACGCCCTTGGCGCGCTCATTGACCTTGATGTAGGCCAGACCCTTGGCACCGTAGATGCCGACGAACTTGGTGTACTCGTCGATCTTGCTGCGCGGCATGCTCGCGCCGCCTGGCAGGCGCAGGGCAGTGACGCGGCACTTCGGATCGTTGGCAGGACCTGCGAAGACCTTGAAGTCGACGTCCTTGAGCTGGTCGGCAACGTCCACCAGCTCCAGCGGAATACGCAGGTCAGGCTTGTCGGAACCGTAGCGGCGCTGGGCTTCCTCGAAGGTCATGTGCGGGAACTCGCCGAACTCCAGATCCAGCACTTCCTTGAACAGCTTGCGGATCATGCTCTCGGTCAGGCCGATGATCTCGGACTCGTCGAGGAAGCTGGTCTCGATGTCGATCTGGGTGAATTCCGGCTGGCGGTCGGCACGCAGGTCTTCGTCGCGGAAGCACTTGGCGATCTGGTAGTAGCGGTCGAAGCCGGCGACCATCAGCAGCTGCTTGAACAGCTGTGGCGACTGCGGCAGGGCGAAGAAGCTGCCGGCGTGGGTGCGGCTCGGCACCAGGTAGTCACGGGCGCCTTCCGGGGTGGCGCGGGTCAGGATCGGCGTCTCGACGTCGAGGAAGCCATTCTCGTCGAGGAAACGACGGATGCTCGAAGTGATGCGCGAACGCAGGCGCAGCTTGTCGGCCATTTCCGGACGGCGCAGGTCGATGAAGCGGTAGCGCAGGCGGGTTTCCTCGCCGACATCGGAGAATTCGTTCAGCGGGAACGGCGGAGTTTCCGCTTCGTTCAGCACTTCCAGCTCGTAGCCCAGCACCTCGATGGCACCGGAAGCCATGTTCGGGTTGACGGCGCCGGCCGGACGCGGGCGTACCTTGCCGGTGATCTTCACCACGTATTCGCTGCGCACGCGGTCGGCGGCGGCGAAGCTGTCCGCGCGATCCGGATCGAAGACGACCTGGGCCATGCCTTCGCGGTCACGGATATCGAGGAAGATCACCCCGCCGTGGTCGCGACGACGATGGACCCAGCCGCAAAGGGTGATTTCCTGACCGTCCAGGCTCTCGTTCAGTTGGCCGCAATAGTGGCTGCGCATCATGATGGTGGTTTCGCTTCTCGTCATTCGTGAATTCGGTAAAGGCCTTGGCGGCCCGAAAGGGTCAATAGTGCAAGACCCGGGCAGTACAGTTCAACTCAGTCGCCGCTGCCAGCCAGGTTCTTTTTCGCGCCGGTCTTGAAATCGGTCTCGTACCAGCCCTTGCCACTCAGGCGGAAACCCGGGGCGGACAGGACTTTCTTCAGTTCAGGTTGCTGGCAGGCCGGGCAATCGGTCAGCGGTGCCGCGCTGATCTTCTGGAGAACTTCCATCTGATGGCTGCAGGAACCGCATTGATAGTCGTACAGAGGCATGGGGCATTTCTCAAAGGACCCTGCGCGGGCCGCGCCGCACAGTAAAAGGCCGGATTATATATGGTTAGCCGGGGCTGTGCAGCCCACGGGCAGCGCCTGCGTCACCAACGGTCGCGACCAGCGTTACTCGCCGAGCCCGCCTCGTTGCGGGGCAACGCCTTGCTCGCCGCCGCCGTTCATCAGGAACACCACGCAGATGACCCGCACCAGCCCGCTGAAGTTTTTCACGCCGCCATGGCGCAGGTGCACCTCGCGGTCGACATGGGACAGCACCGAGTTGACCGTGCAGCCGTTGGCCTGGGCGATCCGCTCCAGCACCGCCCAGTAGATGCTTTCCAGGCGCAGGCAGGTGGCAAAGCCGTTCAGCCGCACCGAGCGCGACAAAGGCTGGGCGAGTTGCATGTTGAAATCGGACTCGAAGGGATCAAGCTCGATGGACCGGGAGTCGCCAGGCTTGCGCACGCGCGGGTTCAAGGTTCGGGACATTGCAGCACCACGCCTCAGGACAGGGGAATGAACGCATGCGGGACCGCTCCGCACACCCCTGCCATGAAGCGCCGATGCAGCGATCCAAACCAGCAGACGCCTGCACTCTTGGCGTAGGACAGATCGCCAATCCCGGACCTATCGATAACCCTTGAAAATGCTTCCAGGCCCCGTTTCGCAGGCATGAAAAATCCCGGCCTTCGCGAAGGAGGCCGGGCCTGGCGCATGCCCTGAGCGGGTTACTTCGGATCCAGCAGTACGCGCAGCATCCACGCGGTCTTCTCATGCACCTGCATGCGCTGGGTCAGCAGGTCGGCGGTCGGTTCGTCACTGACCTTGTCAGTCAGCGGGAACAGGCTGCGCGCAGTACGGACCACGGCTTCCTGGCCTTCCACCAGGTACTTGATCATCTCGTCGGAGCTCGGTACGCCCTCGGTTTCCTTGATCGAGGCCAGTTCCAGGTACTGTTTGTAGGTACCAGGTGCCGGGAAGCCCAGGGCACGGATACGCTCGGCGATGGAGTCCACGGCCAGCGCGAGCTCGTTGTATTGCTCTTCGAACATCAGGTGCAGCGTGCGGAAGCTCGGACCGGTCACGTTCCAGTGGAAGTTGTGCGTCTTCAGGTAGAGCACGTAGGTATCCGCAAGCAGGCGGGACAGGCCGTCGGCAATGGACTTGCGATCTTCTTGGCTGATTCCGATATCGATTGCCATGTAAAAAATTCCTTCCTCTGATTTTCGGTTCAACAATGCCGGGCCCACTGTATCAAGAGTTTTCCCCGCATGCAGCCTCGGGCCCGCGACACAGCGCTGCAGGCCCTGCGCACCGGGCGTCCCGCTGATTTGAGTAGGCCCGGTCTTTGCTGTTAAATAGACGCGTGCCGCCATGGCAGATCGTCAGCGCCATGGCGCATAGGCTGGAACCCCACCCTTTTGCGCCTTTTCAATGCACCGTGCACCGTGGGCCCAGCTCTTCCTGTGATCCGCCTAATAAGATGCGAGCCAAACCATCATGTTCAAGATCGTCCACCTCCTGACGGGCGCAGCGGCCTTGCTGCTGTCCTTCATTCCCAGCCTCCGCGCTGACGTGACACCCTACCTGCTGCAACACGATGCCATCTACCTGGCCTTGTTCGGCCTGGCCAACCTGATACTCGCGCCGGTCGTGCCGCAGTACTACAAGGGCGCGCGCCAGTACCTGCAGATCGCCGCCAGCACCCTGCTGGTCCTCACCGTGGTCCTCCAGGCACTGAACCTGCTGGCACTTCCCGAACTGGGCAGCCTGGTTGCGCTGATGGCAGCTCTGCTGGCCGCGGTCCTGCACCTGATCGCCGGCTTCATGAAGCCGGCCAAGGCGCGCAGCAACGCCGCCAGCGCCAGCTACGACACGGGCAAGCGCGATACCGGCACCGTGAAGTGGTTCAACACCTCCAAAGGTTTCGGCTTCATTTCCCGTGATTCCGGCGACGATATCTTCGTTCACTTCCGCGCCATCCGCGGCGAGGGTCACCGCGTACTGGTGGAAGGCCAGCGCGTGGAGTTCTCGGTGATGAACCGCGACAAGGGCCTGCAGGCCGAAGACGTGATCGCCGCACCACGCCGCTGACACCGGCAAGAAAAAGCCGCGACCACCCTTTCGGGCCGTCGCGGCTTTTTTTCGTGTGCGATATTTCAGTAATGCGGCGGAGGCGCTTCGTCTTCGCTGGCCTCGTACTGCCCCATCACCTCTTCGTAGCGCTTGAGCAAGGCGGCCATCTGCAACTGCAGGCGCTCCACTACCCGCTGCTGCTCGACCAGCACATCGTTGAGCGTGGCGAGCGTGTCGTCCTGGAACGCCAGGCGACTCTCCAGTTCCATTACCCGTTCTTCAAGACTCATGATTCAAGCCTCCAGAAACTGGAAGTCATTACCCAGTACCGGTTCGAGGCGCTGGCGCACTTCATTCAACTGAACAGCGGAATATTCAATTGCAGGCTTGGCACCCCATACAGGTGCCGGCCACGCGACATCGCTACGACGACGCACGATCACGTGCATGTGCAACTGGCTGACAACATTACCGAGCGCGGCAATGTTCATTTTGTCGGCCGCAAAACAATCCTTGAGCGTTTCACTCAGGAATTGGGTTTCCTTCCAAAGTTGCTGCTGGTCGGCGTCACTTAGTTGAAACACTTCGCTGATGTCGGCGCGACGCGGAACAAGAATGAACCAGGGATAGTTAGCATCCTTACTAAGTAATAAACGGCAAAGAGGAAAGTCTCCCAATGCGAAAGTGTCTTGTTCAAGGCGCGAATCCAAAGCGAACACGGGGGCAGTCTCCTCATCGATCAGTGCGATCCACCGCAGCGGACCCTGCCCGGCAGGATACTCCCATCGGCGACGCCGGGCACGGATGTGCCGGCAAAGCCCCGAAATGCAGCGTCACACCCTCCGAGCCATAGCAGGTTTCACCCCGTGTTTCCGGGGCTCGGTAACAAAATGCTACTTTCCGCACCAAAATGGCGCCTGGCGAACCGAACAAGAGCGTCTAGTATCCCCAAACTACCCACTCAGAGCCCCGCAACGGTAACGTCCTGACCAGAAAGTCCATTTATTACTTATTCCATTAAGCTACTGAGCAAAGAGCCGAGCGATCTTTGACCCCCGGATTTATTGCGGTTTCTCGGAAAAATCGGGTCAAACGTGAAAATTCCGTCAATGCCCGGCAATTTTGAGCACGCTTGTTGCATCAATGCTCATCACGGTCGGCACGACATCTGCACAGGCAGTGACGTGAACCAGATAACAACAGCTGCACGGGCAACCAAGGAGTTTGGGAATCAAGGTGTTAGCACCAAGCCGTGCTCCCCCTGGTTCAACCGAAACAGCGCTGGAGTTGAACGTCCCGTTGAAAACAGGGCGTGATTTGCGACATGGATATAACTATTTGCGACACGACCATAAAGTTACCGAAAGGTTCCGTTCGCAAGTATCGCCAGGCCCAGTCAGCGTGATATACATTTCCGCCGACTCAAACAAGAAAGAGCAGTCCCAATAAAAAAACCAGGTGGGACAGCAGCAATCTTCCTAAAAACCAAAGGAGCAAATCACGATGCGCGTGATGAAGTGGAGCATGATCGCCCTGGCCGTAGCCGCCGGGACCTCGCAAATGGCTGTAGCGTCCTCGCAGGACGAGTCCAAGGGTTTCGTTGAAGACAGCAAGCTGAGCGTCAAGACCCGCATGCTGTATTTCAGCCGCGACTTCCGTAACGCACCAGCTGGCTCGCAGAGCCGCGTGGAAGAGACCGGCCTGGGCTTCCTCGGCACCTTCGAATCCGGCTTCACCCAAGGCACCGTCGGTGTCGGTGTCGACGCCATTGGCATGCTCGGCCTCAAGCTGGATACCGGTGATGGTCGTGCCGGCGCCGGCCTGTTCCCTCAAGACTCCGAAGGCCGTGCCGAGGACTCCTACAACAAGGGCGGTGCAGCAATCAAATTCCGTGTTTCCGATACGGTGCTGAAAGTAGGTGATCAGTTCACCGCCATGCCGGTATTCGCGACTGACGACAGCCGTCTGCTGCCAGAAATCGCTCGCGGCACTCTGATCACTAGCAATGAGATCAAGGGCCTGACGCTGAATGCTGGCCGCTTCACCAGCCTGACCGCACAAGCAGCCTCCTGGCGCGACAGCATCAACGGTCGGGATGGCGACACCGGTCTCAAGAACCCTGGTTTGACCAGCGCGAACGTTTTCGGTGGTACCTATGCATTCACCGACTCGCTCAGCACTACCCTCTACTACTCGAAAGTCGAAGACTACTGGCGCAAGTACTACGGTAACGTCAACTGGGCGTTGCCTCTCTCCGACAAGCAGGGCTTGGTGTTCGACTTCAATATCTACGACACCAAGAGCGACGGCAAAGGCCTGCAACGTGCCTACAACGATCGTGTAACCGAACTCGACAACCGCGCATTCAGCCTGTCGGGCGCTTACAACATCGGCGCTCACACCTTCACCCTGGCATACCAGAAAGTTACCGGTGATGGTGACTACGGTTACGGCGTGGACGGCGGCGGTACTGTCTTCCTGGCCAACTCCATCGCTCGCTCCGACTTCAACGCCGAAGACGAGAAATCCTGGCAGGCTCGCTACGACCTGAACTTCGCCGAGTACGGCATCCCAGGCCTGACCTTCATGACCCGTTACGCCAAAGGTACCGGTGCCAACACCCGTACCACCGACAACGGTAAGGAATGGGAACGCGACATCGACGTGAAATACGTACTGCAAGAAGGGCCTGCCAAGGACCTGAGCTTCCGCGTGCGTCAAGCCACCTACCGCTCCTCCGATGGCGTTTACTACGGCTCCAACTCGATCGACGAACTGCGCCTGATCGTCGAGTACCCACTGAGCATCCTGTAAGCCCTACGGCCCGCAGACCTCAGTACGAAGAAGCCCGGCCCTGCCGGGCTTTTTCATTTGTGTCATCGACTTACGTCAGATTAGGTTTCCGGCGTCCTATACGTCACCGATTCCCCCCCGTACAATGCGGGGTCATTTCAGTTAAGCAACCGACAACGGCCTATCATGCGCACCAGTCAATATTTGCTCGCCACACAAAAAGAAACCCCTTCCGACGCGGTCGTCATCAGCCACCAGCTCATGCTGCGTGCCGGCATGATCCGCAAGCTCGCCTCCGGCCTGTACACCTGGCTGCCGATGGGCCTGCGCGTGATGCGCAAGGTCGAAGCCGTGGTTCGCGAGGAAATGAACGCCGCCGGTGCCCTGGAAGTGCTGATGCCGGCCATCCAGCCCGCCGAGCTGTGGCAGGAATCCGGTCGCTGGGAGCAATACGGCCCCGAGCTGCTGCGCCTGAAGGACCGTCATGGTCGCGAGTTCTGCGTAGGCCCGACCCACGAAGAGGTCATCACCGACCTGGCCCGCAACGAGCTGAGCAGCTACAAGCAACTGCCGCTGAACATGTACCAGATCCAGACCAAGTTCCGTGACGAGATCCGTCCGCGCTTCGGCCTGATGCGCGGTCGCGAATTCATCATGAAGGACGCCTACTCCTTCCATGCCGACCAGGCTTCCCTGCAGGAAACCTACGACCGCATGCACCAGGCGTATTGCAACGTGTTTACCCGCCTGGGCCTGAACTTCCGCCCCGTGCAGGCCGATACCGGCTCCATCGGCGGCAGCTACTCCCACGAATTCCACGTGCTGGCCGAGTCCGGTGAAGACGATGTGATCTTCAGCGACAGCTCCGACTACGCCGCCAACATCGAGAAGGCCGAGGCCATTCCTCGCGAGACCGTGCGTCCCGCGCCGAACGAAGCCCTGCGCCTGGTCGACACGCCGAACACCAAGACCATCGCCGCCCTGGTGGAAGGCTTCGACCTGCCGATCGAACGCACCATCAAGACCCTGATCGTCCACGGTGCCGAGAAAGGCAAGCTGGTTGCCCTGATCGTCCGTGGCGACCACGAACTCAACGAAATCAAGGCCACCAAACTTGAGCTGGTTGCCGACCCGCTGGTCATGGCCAACGAAGAAGAACTGCGCGCAGCCATCGGTGCGGGCGCCGGCTCCCTCGGCCCGCTGAACCTGCCGCTGCCTTGCATCATCGACCGTTCGGTCGCCCTGATGAGCGACTTCGCCATCGGCGCCAACATCGACGACAAGCACTACTTCGGCGTGAACTGGGAGCGCGATCTGCCAGTACCGGAAGTCGCCGACCTGCGCAACGTGGTCGAAGGCGACCCGAGCCCGGACGGCCAGGGTACCCTGCAGATCAAGCGCGGTATCGAGGTCGGCCACATCTTCCAGCTGGGCACCAAGTACAGCGAAGCGCTGAAGTGCCAGGTGCTGGGCGAGAACGGCAAGCCGGTCACCCTGGCCATGGGCTGCTACGGCATCGGCGTGTCCCGCGTGGTCGCCGCCGCCATCGAGCAGAACTACGACGACAAGGGCATCATCTGGAGTGACGCCCTGGCGCCGTTCCACATCGCCCTGGTGCCGCTGCGTTATGAAACCGAGGAAGTCCGCGCGGCCACCGACAAGCTGTATGCCGAACTGACCGCCGCCGGTTTCGACGTGCTGCTGGATGACCGCGACAAGAAGACCAGCCCTGGCATCAAGTTCGCCGACATGGAGCTGATCGGCATTCCGCACCGTATCGTGGTCAGCGACCGCGGCCTGGCCGAAGGCAAGCTGGAGTACAAGCATCGTACCGAAAGCGAAGCCCAGTCCCTGCCGGTGGCGGATGTCGTGTCGTTCCTGCAAGCCCGTATCCGTCGCTGATCGATAGCCAACGCAAGAAGTCACCATGTTCAAGCGAAGTACCTTTACCTTCGGGGGCGCCGCCTTGTGCGGCGCCCTGCTCCTCAGCGGCTGCGCCAACCAGATGTCCCAGCGCAGCGAGCACGAGGAACGCATCGAGCGCAAGCTGCTCGAGCACAGCCTGCAGATCGATGTCGGGGAACCCAAGGTACTCGAGCTGCCGCAACGCCGTGTGCGCATCCACGAGCAGAAGCACTTCGAAGTCACCGAGTTCGAAGTGACCCGCCGCTATGATCGCTACACGCCCTACCAGCCCTGGCGGGAGGTCTACGAGATCCCGCTGGGCGCGGTGGCGGTGGTGGCCGGCGTCGGCGCCAACGTGGTGAACGTCTTCGCCTTGGGCAGCCTGCCGGACAGCGTGACCAAGGACTGGCTCAGCTACGGCTTCGCCGGGCTCAACCCGTTCATGAACGTGCAGTCCAACGGCCGCGCCCAGCAGAACCTGGCCGGGATCGACGAAGTGCAGAAGGACAAGCGCCAGGAATACAGCAGTCTTCCCTGGAGCGAGCGCCCGGTGCAGGTCAAGGCCGGCAAGATGGAGCACGAGCTGACCACCGATCGCAACGGTGTCCTGCGCCTGAACCTGCTGGACAGCCCGTTCAGCGAGCAGAACCTGACCCACATCGGCACCCTGCACCTTGCAGTGGCGGACGAAGACAATGCGGTACGCGCCGATGCCAGCCTGCTGGTCAGCGGTACCCTGCGCAACAAGCTGGTGGAGGCCCATGGCCTGATTTTCGACGACCTCGAAGAGGACGACGTCAATCAGTGGGTGCATCGAGTCAAGCGCCTGTCCGACCTCGGACTTGAGGAGGAAGCCAGCGAGCTGGAGCAGAGCCTGATCGAACTGACCCGCAATGATCCGGAGTTGCAGCAGGAATTCCTGCAGTCGCTGACTAAGGATGCGGGGCGTCTGGTGGCCGATCCCGGCGCACACTGACGGTTACATCATTGGGGCTGCCTTGCAGCCCCAATCTGTTTCAGGACGCCGGAAACAGCTCCAGTTGCTCATGGGCACCCCGCAGATCCTGAAGCCGCACACCAATCCCCAACAACCGGACAGGCCGTCCTCCCCGCGCGAACGCCTGGCTGAGCAACTGCTGATAGCTCTGCAGATCCCGCCCCGCCCCCGCCTGCTCCAGGGTGGTCTGGCTGAAATCATGGAACTTGACCTTCACGAACGGCTTGCCGGGCCGGTAGCTGCTGTCGATACGGGCCATGCGGCCATTGAGGGATTCCAGCAACTCCGGAAGCTTCTCCAGGCAGCTCGCCAGATCGGGCAGATCCTGATCGTAGGTATTTTCCACACTGACGGACTGGCGCCGGCTGTCATTCTGCACCGGTCGCTCATCGATGCCCCGGGCCAGATTGAACAGACGCTCGCCAAAGCCACCAAACTCCCTGACCAGCGCCAGCCGCTCCCACTGGCGAAGATCCAGGCAGGACACGATCCCCAGGCGATGCAACTTGTCCGCCGTGACCTTGCCGACCCCGTGCAGCTTGCTCACCGGCAACTGCGCCACGAAGTCCTCCACCTCGGCAGGGGTGATCACGAAACAGCCGTTGGGCTTGCGCCAGTCGCTGGCGATCTTGGCCAGGAACTTGTTCGGAGCGACGCCTGCCGACACGGTGATATGCAGACGCTGCGCAATCTTGCGCCGGATATCCTGGGCAATCAGCGTGCCGCTGCCAGAGCAGCGTGGGCTTTCACTGACATCCAGATAGGCTTCGTCCAGCGACAGCGGCTCGATCAGATCGGTGTATTCACGGAAGACGTTATGGATTTCCCGCGAGGCTTCTTTATAAGCATCCATCCGCGGCTTCACGATCAGAAGGTCCGGGCACAGGCTCAACGCATGTCGCGAAGACATCGCCGAACGCACGCCGAACGCCCGGGCTTCGTAGTTGCAGGTGGCAATCACGCCCCGACGCTCCGCCGAGCCGCCCACCGCCAGCGGTCGCCCGGCCAGGCGCGGGTCGTCACGCATCTCGATGGCCGCGTAGAAGCAATCGCAGTCGATGTGGATGATCTTGCGCTGAAGCATGGATGACCGTTAATGCGGAAAAGTCGTACGCGCAGTATCTCACCCGTCCTGCCAGGCCGCATCAAACCTCTGCATAACCGCCGGATAGCGCGGTGCGCAGCCTGCCACTCACTGGCAAGTCACTGCTCAGGAATGCTAACCATTTGAAGAAAAAAGGATTTTTTCGAGTTATTGCTTGACACGGAAAGCTATCCCTGTAGAATTCGATCCCACAGGCGCGGGATGGAGCAGCCTGGTAGCTCGTCGGGCTCATAACCCGAAGGTCGTCGGTTCAAATCCGGCTCCCGCAACCA